>QZKI01000085.1 GCA_003598055.1 Candidatus Abyssobacteria bacterium SURF_17
GGCGGTGAAGAAGTGGATGTAGGGAACGCCTTTCTTGATGCAATCGGCGACGACGCCAGGCGTTGCCTTTGCGGGCACACCGATGATTGCGTAATCGACGGGGCCGGATACATCCGTGACCCGTTTATATGCCCGCAGGCCCATGGCCATTTCATCGCCGGAAATGTTGACGGGATAAAGTCCACCCGGATAGCCGAGCGCGATGAGGCTGTAGAGGAACATGCTGGAGCCTTTGGTGTAGTCGTTCGAGGCTCCGATGACAGCGATTCCCCGCGGGTAAAAGAGGCGGTCCAGATTGTATGCGCTCAAAGCGTTCTCGCTCTCCTTCGCGCCAGAGATTGATATTCTTCCCTCTTGAGGTTACGTGCGATGCGTCATTCACTACTTCGGCATATAGGAAGAGTAGTTATGCCGATAGTGAGCGAAACAACCGTTGGGGTGACCTTCGAGGCGTTATTGTAGCATCGGACCTTGACGGGCGTCAAATGAAAACACAAACGGTGGCGGATGGGGACAGAGGCCTGTTTTTGAAACCGTATGAGCCAACTATGCAATTGCAGTCAGAAAACAGCGCTCTGTACTACTAACGGTCGAAATACTGAATTTCTGTCGTGATCTGAAGGGCCGCAGGTTCGAGCGAAGCAATCTCCAGATGATGGAGAGATTGCTTCGTCGCTTGGGTCTGCGACCCTCGGGTCTGTGACCCTGCGCTCCTCGCAATGACGGTTTTGGGTTGCGGCTCTGCCGGGCTGTGAATTTGTTCCGCAATTGCGATTGTAGGGGCGCACGGCCGTGCGCCCCTACAAGAAACGGGAATTCTTAAGGGGTGGACGGGCACGGCGCGCCGTGCCCCTACATTCCATCTTCAATTGAGGGACAGAGAATCTGTCCCCATCTCGACTGTAAGTTGACAGTGGCGCGGGTTCATGGTATATTGATATTGAGTGAGCGCTCACTCATAATTGTCTAGGGGATGAAATAGGGAAAAGTATTTGTGAAAACGCTGCCCAAAAGGCGGAGACGGACAAAAGGTTCAACGGTCGAGACGAAGCAGCGAATTGTAGATGCTGCCCTCGCGATTGCCGCTGCAAAAGGTTTTGAGCAAGCGACCACTGCCGAGATAGCGCAACAGGCGGGAGTCGCAGAGGGGTCTATCTACAATTATTTCCGCACGAAGGATGACCTCCTCATCCACATGGTCGGTCAATATGCCAGCTCGTTTCTCAGGCAGCTTGAGGATGAAGTCGGCGAAGAACAGGATGCTTTGAAGAAGCTTGAGCGGCTGATATCGTTTCACATACGCTTTTTCACGCAGGAAGGCAATATCTTTCAGGTGATTTACGGGAAGACTCCGGGCACACGGGTGCGCATGGCGCGGATTATCCGCGTGGCCATTGTGCCGTATGTCAGCATTTTGGAGGGAATCATCGGCGAGGGCATCCGACAGGGGAAAATCAGGAAGCTGAACCCACAGGTAGCGGCCTCGTTTCTCCTGGGCGGGATGCAGCTTGCGCTGTTGAGGAGATTTTTTGACCTTGCTGATTACAGTCCGGATGACGCCATCGAGCACATCCGAGAAGTGTATTTGCATGGTCTGGCGGCGAAGTAAGGCAGGTGCGTAAGAGCATATATACGGTGACGTATTTACCCCTTTTCTGCACGGGCGACCCGCCGGGTCGCCCCTACAAAAGGTGGCGGAATGCGGCACTGAACTTATGAACCAGAGTATTTCGTAAAGAGGCTCACATGGCGAAGGTTCCCGAAAGCGGCGTTCCTCCGCGGCGAAGAATGCGGCTGCTGGCGAGGGTCGTTGGTCTGGCGGTGCTTATCGCTGTGGCTTTCCTGTTCTGGTGGCAACTGGGGCCGGCCTCCCGGAACGAGAAAAATGCGGGGAAGATTCTTGCCACGGGCACGATAGAGGCCACCGAAGTTGACGTGTCGGCGGAAATCGGTGGTAGGATTGAGGAGTTGCTCGTGGATGAAGGCTATCGGGTGGAACCCGGACAGTTGATTGCAAGAATAGAGGACAGCCAGCTCGAGGCAGATGTGTTGCGCGCCGAGGCTGCTCGCGAGACTGCGAATGCGACGCTCGAGGACCTGGAAGCCGGAGCGCGTTCGGAGGAGTTGAAGCGCGCTCGCGCCCGGGTGGAGCTCACCAAGGCCACACTTGCGCTGGCAGAGGCCGATTGGGAGCGTATGGAATCGTTGTTCACGGCGGGAGTCGCCTCGGAGAACCAACGCGACAGCGCTCGTGCAAACCGCGATGTTGCCAGGGGTCAGTACGAAGTTGCTTTGGAGGAGTTGAAGCTGCTTGAAGCAGGAGCCCGGCCGGATCAAATCAAGGCAGCACGCCATCAGCTCGAACAGGCCGAAGCCGCCCTGCGGCTTGCAAGAATCAGGCTCGAGAAGGCGCGTATTTTTTCGCCGATTTCGGGGACAGTGCTTGTGAAGAGTTCTGAACAGGGTGAAGTGGTCTCACCGGGGGTGCCGATTGTCACGATTGCCGACCTCGGCGACATGTGGGTCAAGATATACATTGATGAGGTCAATATAGGTAATATACGACTGGGCCAGCCCGCGAGGGTGCGCGTGGACTCGTTTCCCGAGAGGGAGTTCTCCGGGAAGATAACGTATATCTCCGATGAAGCCGAGTTTACGCCCAAGAATATCCAGACACGGGAAGACCGGGTGAAGCTCGTGTTTGCCGTGAAGGTGGGAATAGACAATGCGGGCGGCTTGCTCAAGCCCGGCATGTACGCTGACATCGAGCTCGATGTGGCGCCACCGGCCAACGGGAGCGATTGAGTTCAGGATGATTGCAGCTTATGGCAGAGCGCCGCAATAATGAGTTTGCGATAGAGACGCATCATCTGACTCGCCGGTTCGGTCATGTGGTTGCGGTTGATGACCTTAATCTGAGCATTTCACGGGGTGAGGTGTTCGGGTTTCTGGGACCGAACGGCGCCGGCAAGAGCACAACCATACGGATGTTGTGCGGTATACTGCGTCCCTCGGAGGGAGGCGGGACCGTCGGCGGGTTCGACATTGTGAACGAGCCGGAGAAGATCAAGCGAGTTATCGGCTATATGTCGCAGAGCTTCGGCCTTTACAGCGACCTGACCGTCGAGGAAAACCTCGCGTTCTACTCCCGCCTCTATCTTCGGGATTGGAGTGTTGCGAAACAGAAGCGCGAAGCCATTATCGAGACCATGGGATTTGGCGAATACAGGGATCAATTGAGCGCCCAGCTCTCGGGCGGCTGGAAGCAGCGGCTTGCGCTTGCGTGCGCGGTCGTTCATGAGCCGCAGATTTTGTTTCTCGACGAGCCCACTGCCGGGATTGACCCGGTCTCGCGGCGGGTATTATGGGATATTCTGTATGACCTTTCGCAGAACAAGGGAATAACCCTTTTTGTAACAACACATTACATGGAAGAGGCCGAGCGATGTAATAAGATTGGTTTCATCTGGCGGGGGCGGCTCGTCGCGTGTGATTCGCCCTCTGTCATCAAGAGCCGAACCATGACCGATGAACTCCTCAATCTCAAGTGTTCGGACATCCAGAAAGCATTCGAGTTGCTCTCGAAGGCGCCAGACATCATCGATGTCAACATTTATGGCGACGAATTGCATATCGTAGTCCCACAAGCTCGTGAGGGAGCGGAGACAGTCCGGCGTCTCATGGATGGAGCCGGCGTGGCGGTGCACATGCTTGAGCCGATTGCGGCGTCGATAGAGGATGTTTTTGTGTCGCTTTCCCGCAGGAATTGACCCCCCACTTTGACGATTCTCCACGGCAAGAAGAATGTCTCCCCATGAAGCTGTGTGCGCCTTGACTTGCATTCTTGACAAGGCTAAAATGAAGCGTTATCTCTGAGTGGATTGGAAAGGAACTATGCACCGCTGTCCAAAACAGATTGTTCGGATAGGCAGTCGAGCCGGTAGACGAAGTAGAATAAGGCATTTTGTGCGACGCTCAGACTCGCGTGCAGTGGAGTTTGCTCACTGCCGCGAATATCTGCCGTTGCAAGGGCGCAATGAATTGCGCCCCTACGGGCGTAACGAAGATCCTTGTAGAGGCGCGATTCATCGCGCCCAAGATGCGTTCGTGGGCAGTTGATCTTTATTTTGGACAAGAGTGGAACATGACGCATTTCTCTGGTAACTGCGCATATAGGTGGCCATTGACAGGAATAGATAGAGATGATTACTGAGCTGATAGAAAAGAGCGAGGTTGCAGACGTTTACCACAAAGTGCAGGAGGGCCGCAGGCTCAGTCGCGAGGACGGGATGCGACTTTACCGTACACACGACATTCTCACGCTCGGCCACATGGCGAATATAGCGCGTGAGCGCAAGAATGGCGGGGTGGCCTATTACATCGTCAATTTTCACATAAATTACTCGAACATCTGTAAGAACAAATGCCGTTTTTGCGCTTTCAGTCGGAAGGGTCCGGAGGAAGACGGCGCGTACGAAATGACAATGGATGAGATCATGGAGCGTGCCAAGCGTGTGCGCACGCTCGGCGCGACGGAAATTCACATTGTCGGCGGCGCTCACCCGAGTTGGCCGTTCTCGCGCTACCTTGAGATGATAGGAAAGCTTCACGACGCGTTTCCGGATGTGCACCTTCAGGCATTTACCGCAGTCGAGATAGCGCACATTGCTGAAATGGCCGGGCTCAGCGTCACCGAAACGCTTGATCAATTGAAGAAAGCGGGTCTCGGGTCGCTGCCGGGCGGCGGGGCGGAGGTGTTCTCGCAGCGTGTGCGGGCAGAGGTTTGTCCCGAGAAACTATCGGCGGAGAAGTGGCTCGAGGTCATGCGTGAGGCCCATCGGTTTGGGTTGCGGAGCAATGCCACGATGCTTTACGGGCACATTGAGACCGAGGAAGAGCGAATAGACCATATGCTGCGCCTGCGGGAGTTACAGGATGAGACCGATGGCTTCATGAGTTTCATTCCGCTTGCGTTCCATCCGGCGAATACCCAAATGAGCGACAAGTCGCCGACCACGGGTTTTCTCGACCTCAAGACGCTCGCGATAGGACGGCTGATGCTGGATAACTTCGAGCACATCAAGGCGTTCTGGATCATGCTTGGGATTAAACTTGCCCAGGTTTCGCTCTGGTTCGGAGTCGATGATATAGATGGCACGGTAGTCGAGGAGCGCATAACCCATGCAGCCGGCGCGGAGACGCCGCAGGGTCTGACCGTTGAGGAGTTGAAGCGGCTCATTGTTGAGGCTGGACGCGTTCCTGTTGAGCGTGACACGCTCTACCGCGTCATACGGCGGGGAATACCGAGGGCAGACCATGATGTCTGAGACACGTGGTGCGCTCCGCGTTGGTTCAGTTCCCTATCTCAATGCACGCCCGCTCGTACGTCATTTGAATCCAGCGCAGCCGCCGGTGATGGAACTGAGGTTTGAAGTTCCCAGCCGTCTTACCACGTTGATGGAGGGAGGCCGGCTCGATGTTGCTCTCCTGCCTTCCATCGAATACTTCCGAAGCAAGGGTTACCGCATACTTCCCGGCATCTCACTTTCCGCCGATGGCCCCGTACAGAGCGTGTGTATTTTCTCGAAAGTGCCGATAGAGCGCATTCGCTGCCTTGCTCTCGATGACAGCTCGCGCACCTCAGTAGCTCTCGCCAAGATTCTTCTCAAGCGAAAGCTTGGCTCGCTCCCCCGGTTGGCGGTTTGCTCTCCGGATTGTCGTCTGCGGAATATCGAGGCCGACGCTGCTCTCCTGATAGGCGATGCCGCCATGCGATTCTATTCACAGAATGCCCCCTTCATCATGGACCTCGGCGAGGAATGGAAGAAGCTCACAGGTTTGCCGTTTGTCTACGCGATGTGGGTGGTACGGCCCGGCATTGATACCCGTGAGCTGGAACCCAAGCTGCTTCAAGCGCGCGATGAAGGTGTTGCCCGGATTCCGGGCATAGCTGTCGAAGCAAGCAGGGAGCTGGGCTTGAGTGAAGAGGTGTGTCTGAACTACCTCACGAACATCATGAAGTACGGGCTTGAGGAGCGTGAGCTTGAGGCGTTGAGAATTTTCCAGGGACTTGCCGCTCAAGATGGACTCTGCCAGGGAGATGCGCCACTTGCCGTCGATCACTGATATTCTTCGTTCCGTGCTCGAGGGTCAGCGGCTCGGCGAAAATGCCGCAGCGGCCCTGTTTCATTCCAGCGATTTCCTGACGATTGGCGCCGCCGCCGCCGAGATTCGCAAGCGGTTTCATCCGGCCGGCCATGTCACCTATGTGATAGACCGAAACATCAATTATACGAACATCTGCGTTTCCGGCTGCACGTTCTGCGCGTTTTATCGTTCGCCCGGCATGTCGGACGCCTATGTTCTTTCCCGCAGGGAGCTGGCACAGAAAATCAAGGAAACCGTGGAGCTTGGAGGGACTCAGATTCTGCTTCAGGGAGGGCTCCATCCCGACCTGCGGCTGCAGTTCTATTGCGACATGCTCAGGTTTATAAAGCGAGAGTTCAAGATACATATTCACGGTTTTTCGCCGCCGGAGATCGTCCACTTTGCCCGCCTCAACGCGATGCCCGTGTCGGACGTGATTTCACGGCTGCACCGAGCGGGCCTCGATACGATTCCCGGTGGGGGGGCCGAAATCCTTACGGAGCGGGTGCGCTGCGAGATAAGCCCGAACAAGTGCAGTGCGCGAGAATGGCTGGACGTGATGAGGGTCGCCCACGATGCGGGCATGCGCACGACCGCGACGATGATGTTTGCCCACAAGGAGGCGTACGAGGACAGAATCGAGCACCTTGCGAGAGTGCGTGAACTGCAGGATTCCACGCACGGGTTCACGGCCTTCATTCCGTGGACGTTTCAACCTCTCAACACGCAAATCGGAGGGATGCCTGCGGGCGGCGTGGAGTATTTGAAGACGCTTGCGATCTCGCGTTTATTTCTTGACAATGTACCGAACATACAGGCGTCATGGGTGACGCAGGGCTCGAAGATTGCGCAACTCGCACTTCGGTTTGGCGCAAACGACCTCGGGAGCACCATGATAGAAGAAAATGTCGTGCGTGCGGCGGGAGCGCGGTTTCGAATGAGTCTCTCGGAAATGCGAGACATCATTGAGGATGCAGGCTTTGTGCCGAGACAGAGGGATTGCTACTACAATCTGATAGAGAATCCGAGAACAGGCAGGCCATAACGTATGAATGCGGGAAAAACACTGGAGTTTCCGAAGGGATTTCTGTGGGGCACTGCCACAGCAGCTCACCAGGTGGAAGGAGGCAATCGCAACAATGATTGGTGGGAATGGGAGCATCGCCGGGGCACGATAGCCGATGGAACAACTTCCGAAAGCGCATGCGACCAGTACAACCGGTACAATGAGGACTTCGACCTCGTAAAGGGATTTGGACATAATGCGCACCGGTTGTCGCTCGAGTGGAGCCGTATTGAGCCAAAGGAAGGTGTGTTTTCTTCGGCGGAGCTTGCGCATTACCGGCGAGTGCTCGAGGCGCTGCACAGCCGCGGCATCGAGCCGATGCTCACGCTTCACCATTTCACGAATCCCCTCTGGCTTGCCAAAATGGGCGGGTGGGAAAATCCTCGTGTGGTTGAGTATTTCACGCGTTATGCCAAAGTGGTTGCGAGCGAACTCGGCTCACTCGTCCGGTTCTGGGTTACCATCAATGAGCCGACCGTATATACGTATATGAGCTACATCCAAGGCGTCTGGCCGCCGGGCGCGAAGCGCATCCGGAGCGCGGCGATTGTGATGACCAACCTGTTGCGGGCGCATGCGCTTGCGTATCATGTTATTCATGAAGCTTCGCCGGGCCCCGGGTGCAGCGTGGGCATAGCGAAGCATATTCGCATACTCGACCCCTTACGTCCCGGACGCGTGTGCGACCGTGCCGTGGCGAGACTGAGCGATTTCGTTTTCAATAGGTGGTTCCTCGATGCGATTGAGACGGGGAGGCTGGCCTGGCCCATCGGGATGGGGCAGAAAGTGCAGCTTCTTTCGGCCACGCAAGACTTCATCGGCCTGAACTATTACACGCGTGAAATGACTCGTTTCAGCCTGTCAAAGCCGCAGAGGCTTTTCATAGAAAACCTTACCCGACCCGGCTGCGCCACCAATGACCTGAGATGGGAAATCTATCCGGAGGGCTTCTACCGGGCGCTCATGGACTTGAAGAAGTACGCAAGACCGATCTATGTGACCGAGAACGGGTGCGCAACGCCGGATGATGCGCTCAGGCGCTCATATCTCCGTGACCATCTCGTTCAACTTCACAGAGCCATCTCCGCGGGCGCGGACGTGCGCGGGTATTTCCACTGGTCGCTGATAGACAACTTCGAGTGGGCCGAGGGATTGGGCCGGAAACTCGGGCTCGTTGCCGTCGATTATGCGACTCAAGCGCGCGCGCCTCGGCCGAGCGCATGGGTGTACGCGAAGATTGCGCAAGGGAATAAGCTTGACCCTGCCTGGTTCGAATGAGCAGCAGGAAAGTGGTTATCTGAAGAGGCGCGATTGAGGGGCAGGGCAGCGTTCAGTCGGGATTGGAATGTGGCGGAATGGTTTGCCGCCGGCCCTCATGAGGGTCGGTATCGACGGTAGGCCGCCAGAGGCGCTTGCGAGGCTTGCGGGAGAATTTCGGAAACTCTTCTTCTATGACTCCGGCCTTTGCTCTTTCACGATTGCCGAAAATCGCCATAGTTATCTGTTTGAAGAACGACACTCCCTTAGATGGATATGCGGTGTCCGCCGATTCGTAGTCCTCATCCACAACCCGCAAGGTGGTACTGCCTATTCGGATCTCATCTCCGATCACGAGCTCGATTTCGCTTACCGTATTCCCATTAACGGCCGTTCCATTCTTCGTGCCAAGGTCAGAGAGAAAAAGGGACCTGCAGATTTTTTTTATTTTGCAGTGTTTTCGTGAAACCCGCGGGTCGAGCACCCTGATCCGGTTGGTCACATCTCTGCCGAGCATGTTGATGCCGTCGTGCAGCCTGAACTCTGTTCCTGCGCCCGCACCTTTTACGACAATCACCTTCATGAGCGCCCCCGGGTCTACTTGACCGGAACGGTGAGCGCGACTGTATCGTGTACGGCCATCCGAGACTCCTCAGCCACGCTATAAATCTATTTTATAAGCAAGAATCCATCTTGTCAATGGAGGTTGACGCTTACGCGGGGGCAAATTGGAGCAGGCTTTGGCGAATTATTTTACCTGCCGTGCGGCCGAGCGACTCGAGCTCGTGTCCGGTAAAGTGGTGGCCTTCCGCCCATTCCGCAGGTTCGGCGCGGAATTGCTCCGGCGGGATGAGATATCCGAGCGAGTCGTTGGCCTGATTGATAAAGAGTGTTTTTCCTCTCTCGCCGACGCCGGCAACGATTCCGGGGAAAGTTTCTCCGGGCAGCGCGTACATTGTTAGGTCACCGAGGCGAACCCGGGAGATAGTGCTTATGACGTCGGGCGGCTTCTGGGACGTTCGGATGACCCCGGCCTCCATCATCAAATGGAATCCCGGGTTTTCGACGGGCAGCTTCACTTCTTTTCGCATGATAGTCAGCTTGTCGGTGGGGACGCGAGCGGATTTCCGTGTCAGTTCGAGGATTTTTTCCGCGAGTCTTTGGCCATAAGCGTGCGCTTCGGCATATCCTTTCTCACAGCCTTCGGGTTCCATCGCTCCGCAGACTCCGAGAAGGAAGAGTGTGGTTCCTCCAATCTGTTCGTCGAGCAGGCGGCATGCCTCGCCGGGGTAGCCGGCTGATATCTTATCGTCGTGGCGGGGGGTGAGCTCAGGCTGGGCGGTATAGCTGATGAGTGAGCCGACGGTTCCTTGGGTGGATTTGAAGGAAAGGAGCCACAGGGCCAGGCTCAATTCGTCGGGCACGCGGTGGTTGGCAACGCCGAGATCACATTCTTCATATGCGAATAGCGCTTCGGAAGGCTGTGCGGCAGCGAGAGCCTCACTGATTGTCTCAGCGGAAGTCTTGATGAGGAATTCACCGTATTGGTCGTTGTAGCCTGATTGGTCGATGGAAGGTCCCCACAATCCCATGGTGTCGGGAGCGGAGTGCGTGTGCGTGGTGGCAACGATGAGCTGCTCCGGCTGTATCCCCCGGGGCGCAAGGGCGGAGGCGAGCGTTTCGGTGAAATCGCGGAACAGTCCGATGAGGTCAAGCGAGAGGAAGACAACGCGTGCCGTTTCATTTTCGATGGTGAGACATCGGAGGAAAATATCGTCAACGACTCCGGCGAGCTGTTCCGCTTCTCCCATCTTATAACCGGCGCGGTACACCGGTCCCATTTTTGGTGTAGGAGTGATTTTTGTCTTGGCTGCGCCGACCTTGAATGGCATAGAGTTTTCCTTGCAAAGAGAAAAGAAACCTATTTTAGCCATAAAGGCACGAAAACACGAAGGAAGAGTAGAAGAAACGATTGTCTTTGTGTCTTCGTGCCTTTGCGGTCATTCTTCCAATGAGTTATCCTTTATTACTGCATTTTGGCATCACACATCGAGGCCGCCAACGAGGTCTTTGATATTCTCGAGGATGCCGAGGCCGCGAACATGGAAGGATTCGGCCATGGGCAGATTTGCCCTGCTGCCTTCCTCTTCGGCCACCATCCGGATTGAGGCGGGAATGACTTCCTCGAGCGGGCTGTCGAATATGGGGCTTGACTTGCCGAGAACTTTCAGCCGCGCGGCGCCTTCCATCTGCATGAGCTCGATTTGGCTCTTATAACAGAGTGCGGCCGCAATCTTCTTTTCGACGAATTGGGATATATCGACGTACGTGTTCGGGCTAGGAGTCTTGCCGAAGATGACCTTGGCGACCATGGCCGTCTCGAGTCCTTCCTCGATATGTTCGGGGTGGAAGAGGTGGAAATGTGCGAAGCTGCACGCTTCGAGGACCACCTGGCCGACTGCGCGATGGTCGGGATTCTCGTCGAAATTCCACGGGTCAATCGTGAGCACCGCCGCCGGCTGAATCTTGCGCACGTGGCGCACGATCTTTTCGCGCAAGTCGTGGGTGGGCTCGAGGAAGTGGTTCTTCAAGCCGAGGAACGTGACATGTTCGACGCCGAGCACCTTGCAGGCGGCAAGCTCTTCCTCACGCATGACTGATGCGAGTTTCTTGTCGGTGTCATAGGAGCGGTTCAGGGTGCCTTGCTCGCCGTCGGTTACAACGAGGGTATGCACCTCGTGGCCCTCGGCGAGCAGCTTGGCGACGGTGCCGCCGCAGAAGAAAACGAGGTCATCGGGATGCGGTTCAACGACGAGGTAGCGCATGGTCGATTTCTCCTTTTCTCGGAAGCGAAGGCATGGGGTGTTTTGTATGCCGCGCGGCGCCTTCCTTCCTATCTCTTGGTTTTCCTGGACGCAGTGACGTCTATTTCGACCTTGATGTCGAACGGGAGCCTGCCGGCCTGGATGCAGGTGCGGGCGGGCGGGTTCGAGGGGAAATATTGGGCATACACTTCATTGAATGAGAAGAAGTCGTCCATATCGGCGAGGTAGGCGGTGACCTTGAGCACATGTTCAAGGGACGAGCCCACATCATCGAGAATGTTCTTGATATTTTCGAGCGTCTGACGCGCCTCTTCCTGGACGTTTCCACTGATGAGTTTTCCGGTTGCCGGGTTGACAGGTCCCTGACCGGAGATAAAGAGAAGGTCTCCGAAGGCGACGACGGGCGAATAGGGGCCGACCGGCGCCGGCGCTTTGTTGGTGGGAATGATCTCTTTCATTTCGATACCTCGCTGTTTCAGTCCAATTTCATGAAAGTCTCTTCAGACAATCCTCTTACTGCCCCTCGATGAAGCTGTCCCGCAATTGTAGGGGCGCCCCTATGCGGGCGCCCGGGCGGCCCGCCGCGAGCGGCTCGTCTCGGGCGGCCACGCGGAGCCGCCCCTACAGGAATATCATCGACAATTTCGAATTACGGGACAGTGAATCCGTTCCACGACTGCCAATTTGGCTTCGGTCTTTGTAGGTGCGAATTTATTCGCATAATATTTTCAGTCTCTTTGCGCTCATGCCCAGTCGAATGAATTCGACCCTACAAAATCGTGGGACAGATCCACAGTCTCTCAATCCCCCTTCAGGAAAGGGGGAACAAGAAGCGCTGTTTCAGTCCAATTTCATGAAAGCGTCTTCTAAAGGCTCGATAAGAATAGGTGGTTGCACGAGTTTTTTCGCCGAATGCATATCCTTGAAACCCGACCCCGTGATTATACAGCAAATCGATTCGCTCTCGCTGATGATATCTGACGCGCGCAGTTTTTTGACAGCCGCAATTGTGGAAGCGCTGGCGGGTTCTGCGAATATGCCGGTGGTTCGGGCCAGGAGTTTCTCTGCCTCGAGCATTTCCTCATCTGACACGCTGACGGCAAGGCCCGAAGTTTGCCGTATGGCGGGGAGCGCGGTGTAGGCGTCAAAGAGTATGTCGTCGGCGATTGCGCCTGCAATAGTGTTTCCCACGCTCACCGGTTGCGCAATGACCTCGGCCGGCGTGAGGGCTTTTTGGATTGCCTTAACAAGCGGGGTGCACGCGGACGATTGGACGCCGACGATGCGCGGTATTGTTTCCAGTTTGCCGAGAAGCCTGAGTTCCGCAAATCCACGCCACAGCGCGCCAATAAGCCCGCCGCCGCCCACAGGTGCGACTATCCAGTCCGGAAGCGCATCACTTTGCTCGAACAGTTCATACGCAATCGTCTTAGCGCCTTCGACCTGGTAAGGATTGTAAAGACCGGCTGTGGAGAGCAGATACCAATTGTTTCTCGTGCAGGCGTCGGCAACCAGTTCGAATATCCGGCTCGACGACAGGGTATTGACCCTGTAAAACGTCGCTCCATACATTCGAGCTTGTACGAGTTTTTCTTCCGGCGCGTTGGACGGGGCGAAGATGTTGCACTTCATTCCCGCCACTGCTGAGTAGGATGCGGCTGCGGCTGCAACATTTCCGGAAGAGACGACGGCGATTGTGTGCGCTGCGGCTTCCCTTGCCTTTGAGATGCCGACGGAGACCTGTCGGTCCTTGAAGGAGCCGGTCGGGTTCAGGGTTTCATTCTTGAGGAGCAGTTTGGTCACGGTGAGTTCTCGGGCGAGGGTCGGCGATTCTACGAGCGGGGTCTGGCCTTCACCCTGTGAGACAATCCATTTGCTCTCCTCGACAGGAAGCAGGCTCGAATACCGCCACATCGAGAAGGGAGGGGATATGCCTAAGGCAGGCGCATCACTCATGTTGATTGCCACAACGGTTGGGGCGTTGCATGTTTTGCACCTGAACACATTATGCTCTGCCGGATATTGGGTCGAGCATGATGGGCAATTCAATGAGTATTTTGGTGTTTTCACGGGGTTCTCCGGGAATTCTGTCAGTTTCGGTGTTTACTTGCGGCATTTCGCGTCATTCTTGCGAGCTGTTTGTAGGTGCGAATTCATTCGCGCTAACCGGTCCATTCTTCCAGCCGAATGAATTCGGCCCTACAATGACCAACTTCATCGTCACCTTAAACCCGCCGTGAGTGCATCGACAAGGGTGGGCGAGAAATCAGTCTCATCAATGATTGTATGCGGGAGGTTTTCGGCCCGGCAATAGTCGGGAAGGCTCATGAGGATGTGCCGGAGTTCCGCCATTTCGAGGCCGATGTCTGAGGGCTGATACAGGACGCCGAGCGTATCGAGCAGAACTTTGAGCCAGTCGGGTTTGTTCTTTTGAAGCCGCGCCATGAGGAGCATTCCGAGGGAGACGAGCTCGCCATGGATGAAATGTTTTCCCGTGACGTGCTCGGTGTTATAGGCGAAGAAATGTTCCGACCCCTCCTCGGGGCGGTAGTTTCCAAGTTCGAGGCAGAGGTCGTTCTCAGTCTCGAACAACTCTACCAGTCTCCGGATGCCTGTATGGCTGACGGCCTGTATCTCGGCGGCGCAGTCTTCGAGCTCATTGACCACGTTTGAGCAGCGCCGGGCGATTGATGCGTCGTATTTCTCTGCATGCTTTTGGTGCCCGAGCAGCCAGTCGAAGGATGCCGTGTGTATTGAGAGGATGTCCGCCGCGCCGGCGCGGTTCAATCGGGCCGGCGCGGCCGAGATGAGGGTGAAATCAATGAGAAGGCTTTCGGCCTGTGCGTGTCCGATGTTGCGGACGCGGCCGTCCTCTCGGACCGCGACCAGATGGGTAACGCATGCGTCGACGGAGACGATGGAGGGAACGAGGATGAGACGGGAGCCGCGCTTCCACGCAAGGTACTTGGCGAAATCCATACAGGAGCCTCCGCCAACTCCGACAACGACGCCGAAATCCGGCAGCTTGCCTTCGGTTTCGTCGAGGTGTGACCTCTCCATGTCCTGCACGAAGACGATGTGGTCCGGCCGGCATCTCAATCGTGGCGCCACCAGCTTCCATGGCAGTTCCATTGTTGCGATTACCGTTGTGGACGGATTGATATCGAGCCCTTCGATGAGGTCGGCGCCAAAGCGCAGCTCAGGGTGTTCACGCATAGCGGAAGTATAGCATATAGGGGCGGGACAACAAAAACTCCCCGATGCGGGAGTCCGGCGCATCCTGTCGCGGAGACGGAAGAGGCCGGGAGGGGATACATACAAGTGGAAAGAGGCCTCTTCCGTGCTCGTGACCGTTACTTATCCAGGCCGGGGTAAGCCGGGTCCGTATCGATGGAGAGTGAGGAGGGGGATGAGATCACCAATGCTCGCGTTTTCCCGTTGTGAGCATTGCGCCATGTGTGCGCTGCTGTGTATTCAAGATACATGCTGTCACCTTCGCTGAGGAGATGCGGGGTTCCATTGACGTGCACTTCGAGCTTGCCCTCGAGGACATAGAACCATTTTTCGCCGACGTAGATTTCTATATCCTCGGATGAGGCTCCCGGGAGTATGGTGACAAGCGCGGGCCGCAATTCGCTGAAACTCGCTGTTCCCTGAAGTTTTTCCAGAGTGAATGCGCCATTGGAGAAATGGCGCCTGGAGCCGGTACCTTTGCGGATTATGGAGCACTCCGCAGTCAGGTCGTCCGGTTTTCTTCGCGGCGATTTATCTGGCGGCGGCACCGCCCTTCTTCCCGGGGACATGTACATTGTCAATCTCCTCCTTAACGTTACCTACTGTGTTGCCTGAGCGAATTCCAGCACGTTGCCGGCTGTGAGCCTTCCTCGTATGATTGAGCAGCCGAGCGATACCAATGCGGCTGGCAGCGCATCCTCGGTCTCGGGTATGTTCACGAGGATTCTTGGCTTTCTCTCCAGCATCCGCATTGCTCCCAGAGCCGTGGACAATTCCACGTTCACACGGCCGGCGCTCAACACCACAACGTCATACTGCTCCTCTTCCAAACGGCGGAGCATTTCCAGCATTCCATCACATGCATCAACAGCCCATCCGCATAGTTGTATTCCATCCCGCAATTGACCAAGAACCTCGGCATTGAGCCGCCAGATAAGGACCTTGTGCATAGATGCCCTCTTTCGGTAGTGCATTCGCTGCACTCGGTTTGTTGGTATGCAATCAGGATACCAAAGGCGGGTTGGTTGGCTGTAGGTCTATAAGATGTTATTTTATAAAGACTTATAGATTAGCAGTTGCGCGGGGTTCTCCAGCGGTCGTGTCCTGAATCAGGACACGACCGGACCAGTGTTTTTCCGGGTTCGTTGTCGTAGTGGCGTGGTCTGGCTGGCGCAGGAGTCTGGTTCGAGCTGGAGCGGCGGTGTCTTGTTTGTGGACACATTCCGGCTCTGCAGGAAGGAATTAACTTTCGGGAGGCGGGGCGATATTATGTTTCTTGAGCATTTTGTAAAGACGCGAGCGGCTGATTCCAAGCGCCTTTGCCGTTTCTTTCTTGTTGCCTTTTTTCGCGGCCAGCATGCGCAGAATATGTTCGCGTTCGAGGTCCGAGAGGGTTTGCGTTGTTGGCGTCACCGGTCGGTCGAGATTGGGGACATCAACTTCAAGCTGGATGAAGATTGCTGGCTGGATTTTGTCGTCGGATGAGAGGTAGAAGCTTCGTTCGATGATGTTTGCGAGTTCCCGGACGTTGCCGGGCCATGGATGGCTCTTGAGCAGCTCTTTCTGTTCGGGTTTGAGTTTCTTGTTTGTGCCCCGGGCTCGGTTGAGGCAGGCGAGGAAGTGTTCGGCCAGTAAGGGGATATCCTCTTTTCTCTCCCGCAAGGTGGGCACGGTGAAGTGCAGGATTTCAAGCCGGTAGAACAGGTCCTTTCGGAATCTGCCTTCCGCGACTGCGTCGCGCAGATTCCGGTTGGTTGAGGCGATGATACGGATATTCACATGCAGCTCTTTGGAGCCGCCGAGCCGGCGGAACTTATTTGTTTCGGCGACCCTAAGCAGAGCGACCTGATTGGCTGGGGTCAGTTCTCCGACTTCGTCGATGAGGAGGGTGCCGCCATTGGCGATTTCGAGAAGTCCCTGTCGGCTGTCGAGCGCCGTGGTGAAGGCTCCTTTTTCATGGCCGAATAGTTCATTTGCGAGGAGTGTCTCGGGGAAAGCGCCGCAGTCGAGCACGACGAAAGGCGCATCGGCGCGAGCGCTCTGCCGGTGGATTTCCCGGGCGACCAATTCCTTTCCGACACCGCTTTCGCCTTCGAGGAGGACGGCGCAATCCGCCTGAGCGGCTTGGGAGATAAACTTGCGGATTTCCGCAGCTTTGGCGCTGGCGCCGACAAGCTCTCCCGTGCAGGTGAGACGTTTGAGTTCCTTTTCGAGTATGAGCTTCTCGTGTCGGAGTCTTTTTTTCTCATAGGCCCGCTCGACGAGCATCCTCAACTCCTCGAACTTGCAAGGTTTGCTCAGGTAATCGTAGGCGCCGAGTTTCATTGCCTCGAGAGCGGTTTCCACACTGGCTGCTCCCGTGAGAATGATAACCTCTATTGAAGGATGCGTTTCCTTCAGTTTGGAGAGAAGCTCGATGCCGTTCATGCCGGGCATGCGGATGTCGACGAGCGCTACGTCGAGCAGATGCTCGCGCGCTATCGCGAGCGCTTCTTCACCGGTTGCCGCTCCGAATGTGCGGAAACCCTTTCGTTTGAGCCGCGCACATAATCCGGTCCGGAAGGGTTCTTCGTCGTCAACGATGAGGACGGTGATGGGTTCTGGTTTCATTGCTTGTACTCTCCTGGAGTTTGCGTGGCACACGGCAAGGATATGATGAATGCGGCCCCTTGACCGGGCGAACTCCCCGCGTGTATGGTTCCGTCCATTTGCTTGATGATGTAGTAGCTTATGGAAAGGCCGAGTCCGGTGCCTTCACCCGCGGGCCGCGTCGTGAAGAAGGGTTCGAATATGCGATCCCGAATTTCCGGCGGAATTCCGTGTCCTGAATCCCGGAATTCTATCTGGATGCTTCCGTCGGATTCGCGACGGGTGAGGATGGTAATTGAGCCGTGCGGGTCAATGGCCTTGAGGGCATTGTTCACAAGGTTCACGAAAACCTGTTCGAGCTGGGATCGGTCCCCGCGGAAGAGCGGGATGCGGGTGTCCAAGACCAGGTGGAAATCGGGGTCTTTCTCGGTCAGATGAGCCATCATCTCGGCGGTCTTTTTCACGAGGTCGTTGATTGAGAATGTTTCCTGCTTGCCTTCGGCGGACCTGCTGAACGAGAGGAGTTCGTTGGTGATTGACTGGCATCTGCGCACTTGCTCTTCGAGCGTGCGGAGGTACTGTTGCAGCGCTTCGCTGAAGGCGGCATCAAGTTTGTCGCGTTCTTCCTCGAGGATATCGTGTATCAGGCCTGTCTGGATATCGATATTGGCTATGGGGTTGTTGATTTCATGGGCGACACCCGAGGCAAGCTCGCCGATCGCAGCGAGTTTGCTCGCTTGGTGGAGTTGAGACTCCATGCGCTTGCGCTCGGTGACATCGCGCACGACGATGACGACGTAGCGCTTTTCCTTTTCGTAGAAGAAACCGACTCGCACCTCGGCATCAAAAGTTGTGCCGTCCCTGCGTTTTCCCTTGAATTCCAACGTCTTGTCGATTTTCTCGCGATTATCGATTTTCTGTCGCACCCATTGCAGGAGTTCGTAGCCTTCCGGCTCGATGTGGGAATCTGCATCGTATGCGCTCGTGTCGTGGCTCTCGTCATACCCGAGCATTGACGCGATTGACTTGTTGCGGTAGATGGGACGGCGGTCGCAGAACAAGACGATGCCGTCTTGCGAGGTTTCGAGAATTGATTCGAGATGCGCCTTTTGTTGCTGGAGCTCGGATTGCATTCGCATGCGTTCCGTCACATCGCGGACGACAGCGACGTCGAATCTTTGATCGCCCTCAACGAATGAGCCCACGCGGGTTTCTACGTCAAATGTGGAACCGTCCTTCCTCAGAGCTTTATATTGGATGCACTCGGTGATTTTTTCGCCTCTGGCTAATCTGTCCCGGAGCTCAAACAGCGCCGGAAGGCTTTCGCGGCTGAAGAAATGCGCGGTGTCGATGTCGCTCACGTCTTCGGTATCTGTGTATCCGAACATCGACGACAATGCTTTGTTCCGGTAGATCAAGCGTTGACGGTTTGAGAATACTCCAATTCCGTCAAGCGAGGTTTCAAGGATTGATTGTAGGCGGGCTTCGCGATGCTGGAGCTCGGAGTATAAGCTTGCGTTCTCGATTGCCACCGCGAGCTGGTTGCCGATGGCGGTTATCAACTCAAAGTCTTCTTCGGTATACGGGTTTCCGGGTCCTCGAGCGAATATCAAGAAGCCGATGACTTTATCCTTTACGACAAGGGGCACCATAATGACGCCTTCAATATTCAGTTTTTCCACGTATGAGCGCTCCGCGAGCATCTCGTGCTCGTTGATGTTGGGGATAAGGAGCGGTTTCCTCGTTTTCATCACGTAACCCAAGAGGCCCGTATCGGCCTTCAGTCCACTGGTTCCCTGAACGAATTCGTCCGGGAGACCGAAGTGTGCCGCGTAATTTACTGTCTGCGTGCCTTCATCAATGGAAAGGATTCCCATGTTGGCCGCGTTTGTTATTCGCGGAAGTATCTCGACCATTGCGTTGAGCAGTGAGCGCAAATCCCGGGTCTCATTTGCCGCTCTGGCGACTTCATAGAGGGCGGTCAATCGTTCATTCTGTTTCCGGATAGCCTCTTGCTGGGCAATGCGTTCTGTGACGTCATGCGCGAGGCCGAGGAAGGTCTTGGCATTGCCGTTTTCGTCCCAGAAGATGACGCCGGTCTGTTCGATGTGGCGAACCTTTCCGGTGCGGGTGAGGATGCGGAGCGGGAATTGCGGCATGCGGTCCTGCTTTATCACCATATCCCGGAGCCTATTGGCAGCCCTTTCATAATCATCGGGGTGAATGATCTGGGAAACGTGGAGCCTGCCCAACACGTCAGGAGAATATTCACAGGCTTCCAGAGCGTGTTTGTTGGCCTCGGTAACTATCCATGTTTCGAGGTCGAGGATGTAGAAGATATCCGGCGCTTCGTAGAAGATGTTGCGGTATCTTTCCTCTGACTGCCTCAGCTTTTCTTCGGCTTGTTTGCGGGCGCTGATGTTCCGGTCGATTCCTCGGTAACCGAGAAGGTTGCCATCCTTGTCGAAGAACGGAACGGCGTTGGTTTCGATGACCACCAGACTCCCGTCCTTGTGAATATTGACATTTTCCAGTCCCGAGAACGATCTGCCGAGTTTGGATGAATCACGGAAGAACGACTCTAGTCTTTCGGCCTCATTCGGCGGCATGAAATCGAACGGTCTCCTGCCGATGACCTCGTGAGGCTCGTATCCCAGGAGGTCTTTCACTCGTGGGCTGGCATACACGTAATCACCATACGGGTCAGTTTCCCACACCCAATCGCTGGTAGCCTCGACAAGCGAGCGGAACTTTTGCTCGCTTTCGCGGAGAGCCGTTTCCACCCACTTGCGCAGGGTGACATCTTCTCCGGAGGCGAGGATGCTGATAAAATTGCCCGCATTGTCCGTGAGCACGGAGTTATGCCAGGCGATGATTCTTTCTTCTCCGCCCTTAGTCAAGACGGGATTTTCGTAATACTTGATGTGCTCGCCTTCTCCGTTCTTCAGCTTGCCAAAGACCTTTCTCAACTCTTCTCTGGTTCTCTCGGGCAGGAAGTTATCGAACCAGCTTCTTCCGACGATCTCGTTCTCTTCATATCCGAGAATATCGCATCCTTTCCTATTGATGAGGACAACCTTCGCGTCTGCGTCGACGGCGACAAGCATCACCTCGGCGATATCAAGGTAGCGTTGCGCTCTTTCCTTTTCGCTGATCAAGTCCTGCTCCGCTTGTTTGCGGTCGGTGATGTCGCGCACGACGACGAGGATGGTTCTATCGAGACCGGGCCATTGAATGGGGTTGGCATTGGCCTCCATCCATCGGATTTCCCGGTTCTTTCTGAGGATGCGATACTGGATGCTCCGGCCTGACTCTCCACTCATGGCTCTCCGGAACCAGCTCTTGACTATGTCACAGTCGTGGTCGTGTACGGTGATAAAGATGTCCAGGGAGTTTATCTCTTCGAGAGTGTAGGTCATGTTGGTGCGCAATGCTTTGTTTGCGTACACGATTTTGGCGGTCATATCCATCACGAAAATCATATCGTGCGTGGTATCTAAGATGTTGCGATGGCGTTCTTCCGAGAGTCGCAGCGTTTCTTCGGCTAACTTGCGCTCCGTAATGTCCCGGGCAATATTTACCGCCGCTTTGTGGGCGCCTGGCCAGTCGATGGGGTCTGCGTTGCACTCTCCCCACCTGACTTCCCCGTTCTTGCCGATGCGGCGATATTGGAGGTTGCGGACAGGGACGCCATTCAAGGCGCCGGAGAATTTCTCTCGGGTAATTTTCTCGTCGTCAGGATGTATGGTTTCGAGGATGCCGACCTCATTGACGTCCTCGACTGAGTACCCCGTGACTTCACGGTATGCCCTGTTCGCGAAGAGCACTCTGGCGCTATCATCCGCGACGAGGACCATGTCATGTGAAGCATCCAATATTTTCTGATAGCGCTCTTCGGAGAGTCTGATGGCCTCTTCCGCGTGCCTGCGTTCGGTGATCTCGTCCAGAAGCTGTTCATTTGCGGAAGCGAGCTCGGCCGTGCGCTCCTGCACCAATTCTTCCAACTTCTCACGGTGCTGCCGCAAGTCATTCTCAATATGTTTTCGCTCGGTGATGTCGCGGAGTGAGAGCACACTGCTAATTGTCCCGCCGCGCCGGTCGACGACGGGGGAAAGCTTTGCGTCATAGAATCGTTGCAGACCTCCGTTGTCCACGGCCACTTCTTGCGCCGAATCTCTTTCGTCGAGCAACTTCTGTAAGTGGTCGGACAACGCCGGAAAAACCCGGTTCACCGGCTGGCCGATGGCCTTCGAGCCGGCGATGTTTGCGAACTGCTCAGCGGAGGGATTTAGGTCGATAATCCGATCATTCCCATCCAGCACGATGACAGCATCATTCAGATGTCGGATTATCGTTGCATAGGCCACCGGCACGAGGTCTCCCAGACGGAACTTGTAGAGTCCCCAGGCGAGCACCGGCCCCGTCATGGCGAAAGCGAAAGGAGTCAGGTCGAGATGCGGGAACGGATTGAATCCGGAGAGATACAATACATTTCCGAGCCATGGGGTCAGAGCGAAAATGGTCAGGGCGAGGGCCTGTCCGCGATACAGTCGGCGTGAGCGGATGAGCGCCTCAAAGATGAGGAGTGTTCCCAGGAGCAGCAGAGCGTATGAATACGCCGTATGAAGCCAAAACCATGAGCCGTGCGTGGAAACTTTTACGACGAACGTATCCACCACCTGCAATCTATAATGGCTCCATATCAGTCCATGAGAGTCATTCGTGAAGGCTAATGCCAGCGTGACAACGGGCTCGATAGCCAGCAGGAAGAGACGCCTGGGCGTGATCCAATGTGCGCGGCGAGTGTAGGTTATGGCAAAGAGCAGCCAGGTAGTCGGTACCATTACGATTCCGAGGTATTGGCCCTTGCTCCAGAAAACCTGAATCGAGAGACTGCTGCTCGCTAATTGGAGCGCATATGTGCCCGACCACGTGGTCAAAGCGAGCATGAGCACAATGAGCGGCTTGACTTCGGGCGACCGGCGTCGGTCCCCAATATATACTGCGACCGCTCCGCAGATGACTCCTGTAAATGCCAACGGAATTGTGTAAGGCGTATATTGCCACACGACGGATTCCCCCCTACCTGTCTGACCCGCGATGGCTCGTTAGGCGAGACATTTTGCGATGATGAAACAGTGTATCATGAGTTTGAAAGAATTGACAAGATTCAGTTACGAGCAAACGTCGGTCGGGAGCAAGCCCTTCAGGATTCCTTCATATCAGAAGGGACAGAGAATCTGTCCTGCGATTCCGTAGGGTCGAATTCATTCGACTGGACATGAGCGCAAAGAGGCTGAAAACGGTATGCGAATACATTCGCACCTACAAAGGCCGAAGCCAGGTTGGCAATCGCGGGGCGGATTCTGCGTCTCTGTCTCGGCGCGAACTTCAACGAATTTCTGTCGCATGGAGTGACTGTCTGATATGATGCATTTAGTTATAAGATACTGTCCGAGAGGGAGTTCCATAATGCTGAGCGGCGAAGCCGTGGGATATCGGGCGCTCACGCGCTCTGGGCGTTACTTCATGGGAGCGTGGGGGTCGAACTGCGGAGGGTCTTATCGTATGTACCCGAGCGCTCTGAGGCGGTCCTTCAGTTCCTCATCGATTTCGAGCGGCGTGAGCTCCGCCATTCGATTCGATTCTTGTATGAGCGGCTCGAGGCGTGCCTGGCATCGCTTCTCGACGTGTGGCAACGTACCGGCGAGGTTGTTCATTTCGGCGGGGTCCTGAATGATGGCAAAAAGCTCGTGGTTACCGCTCGAGTTCCATATCCACTTGTAGTTTCCGTCGTATAGTGCTTTTTGGCTTCTGTCGAAGCGTTTTCCATAGAAGGTGACCCAGGTTATGTCGCGGAAGGCCTCCGAGACCAATACTTGATTTTTGTCATGCAGCGTGCCTGTTTCGACAGTTGTGGGGACGGGTTGTCTGATATATTCCAAAATGGTCGGCATAATGCTGAGGATTGAGACTCGGCGCTTGATAACGCCTTTCTTCGCGTTGTCTTTGGGATACTTCATGATAAGGGGCACGCGTATGAGGTCTTCATACAGTGCGCGTCCGTGTTCCAGAAGCCGGTGTTCGCCAAAACTTTCCCCGTGGTCGGCGGTGACGATAATCCAGGTTGAGTCATACAGTCCCAGCCGTCTCATCTCGAAGAAGAGGCGTTCAATTTGGTTGTCCATGAACCGGATTTCGCCATCGTATTGTTTCAAGAGAACGCTTCGCTCATCATCGGTGAGGTCCCGGGCGCCTCGTAGCACATCGTCATAGTGACCGCTATAGATGTAGATAAGGTCATCCGGCACGTTTTCCTCTCCCCATGGCGCGGGAGGATTGTATGGGGTATGAGGGTCGTAATAGTTGAGGAAGAGGAAGAATGGCCTGCCGGATGACAGCGAACGGTGTTCAATGAGCCAATCAGTGGCGAGAGTGCTCACTTCGTTGGCGCGGCGGTCGAAAAGCTTGTAATCATCATAGTAATCGAATCCTTTCCCGAAGCCAAGCTTGGCTTTCAGCACCGGGGAGGAGACAATTCCTGCCGTACGATAGCCTGCCTTCTTCAATTCCTCGGCCAGGGTGACATGAGACGAATGCAGGGGGTAGAAGCTGAGGTCGTGTATCCTTTCGACTTCGGTTTCGGCGCCGCTTCCAAAGTGGGCGCCGTGGTGAGTGGACAGCATGCCGGTGAAGAGTGAGGCATGGGCGGGGAGCGTCCATGAGCTCGGACTGATGGCGTACTCGTACCTTACAGCTTCTTCCGCGAACTTGTCGATGGTGGGAGTGGTTTTCTCGGCGTATCCGTAGCAGGAGAGGTGGTCCCAGCGGGTAGTATCAAGAATGATGAGGAGGATGTTCGGCCTGGGCGGGGGACCGAAAGGCCGGAGCGCCCAAACAGCAAGCGTGGCGATGAGAATACAGGCAACGGCAATGGCCAAGGCTATTCGAGTTCGGGTGGTCACGGTATTCTATAGATTCCCTGCCTGACTCCCACTTTTCGCACGCGATTCTGGCTATTGCCGAGCATGTGTGAGCATCTGCTGAAACCGTTTCGCGTCCTCGAACATCGAGGCGTTGTTGAACATGACATAGGTTGGCAGTTGTATGTCGAGTTTGTCAAGTAAGTTCTTGAGGTCAGTCTGCGTGTAGTGATACCTGTATCCGGTGAGGCCATGGAGGCGGTAGTATCGGATATTGTCTGCGACCGGCCGGGACTGGAAGGGGTCGGCGCAGTGGACAAGGGAGCCCTCGGCGCAGAGTTCACGGATTTCATCCTCTCGCCATTCGCCGCGCGGCTCCCAGATGCAGGTGATGCCGGAACGATCAATTGAATCGAAGAAAGCGAAAAGGTTCTTCTTGTTTTCCGGAGTTGACCGAAAGCTTGCCGGACATTGAAAGATGACCTTTTCCACTCGGAGGTTCCGGGCGAACGTATGGAATTCTCCCCATGCCCGCATGACTTCGTCCGTTGGTTTGAAGCTGCCATAGTGTTGTCGCTTTTTCGGTTCGATGGCCGGCTTGAGCCGTCGATACGTAGGACTTGTCGGCTCATGGGTGATGAGCTGCCAGGCCTTGGCGGTGAATTCGAATCCGTGGGGCGCTTCCCTGCGCCATCGTTCGGCCGTCGAGAGCCTGGGTAGATTATAAAACGTTTGCTGGATTTCCACCACCGAAAACTCTCTGAAGTATTTCTCTCTTGCCGTTGAGAAGCCGCAGCAGCCGATTTTGGTGAGAGTCACGAACGTGCTCCCTTCCTTCTCGCTTTGACACGTTCAGTAATGCATTGCGTCATCTTGTTGTAGGGGCGACCCGGCGGGTCGCCCCTACGGGAGGCCGCGACCACGTCTTTGCCTGACGGCAGCAATTCTTATTGATGGAGGCGCGCGGCCGTGCACCCTTACGCCGTCGGGTCTCCACGGATGCGTTGGGATTTCATTCAAGTTGCTCGATTCCGAGGACGCGCCTGCACTTAATGCAGAATCGGTGGCCCTTGATATCGGTATCGGCGAGGCTGTTTGAGAAGAACATCACGCATTTGCTGTCCGGACAGTGCTCGATGAGTCCCATGGTGTGCCCGATTTCGTGAACAGCCTCGGTTATCGCCCGCTGGTGGAACAGGGGTTCGTCCGGAGGTTTGCCGAAGAATTCCGGCCTTAAGCGAGCAAGCGATATGATGGCGATTCCGGTGGAGGCATCGGCCTGCCCGAATACGAAGTTGAGATCAGGCACGTAGAGGTCTTCATTGGTCACGGCGAGCACGCGGCCGCCTTGAGGGGCGCTCACGCGGGAGTTGAGCATGTCGAGAACGATGTTGGAGAGGTACTGTCGGCGTTCGCGATTGTATGCATGGGCAGGAAGCGGGATGCCGGATCCGAAGCTCACAGATGCGCTGAAGGTTTCCCGCAGAGGCTGGACGAGAAATTCGAGTTCGGATACGCTGATCTGCCCGCCGACGGGGACGATGCCTATGGTTTTTTTCATCTTCGAGGCCTCCGTTGCGGCGTGAACCGCGAACGTCATCGCAGTCAGGCCGAGCGTACACAAAAGGAAGAATACTCGTTTTTTCATCTGCTGAGATCCCGGGCTCTGTACTACCAATGTCGAATTTCTTGCATTCTTGTTGTGGCTTTCCGACGCCGTCGTTGAGAGGGAGCGAAGGGTCTCAGACCCGCGCGACCGAAGCAGTCTCCTTAGTAGCACCGAAGATGCAAACAGAGATTGCTTCGCTCGGGCCTCCGACCCTTCGCACCTAAGAAACTAACAACAGTTTCGTCATTGCGAGGGAGCGAAGCAACCGAAGCAATCTCCTTGGTAGCACTGAAGATGCAAACAGAGATTGCTTCGCTCGGGCCTGCGGCCCTGCCTCGCAATGACGGCGCGGGTGTTTCTTTCACACACAACCCCGACACAGACGGGGTCGGACGCTAATAATGATCCCTTGTGAGCAAATGGATATTGCCGATGCGCACGCGCTTCAATCCTGCTGACAGGGCGGCCTCGTGGCACGCTTCTGCATGCCGGCGGCTTGTCACGGGCAAGTCCTCCATCATGAATTGCGGGTGGAAGGCCAGGAGCGAATACGGTATATGTGGATTCAGTTCTGCAATGAAAGACGCTATGTTGCGCACTTCTGCTTCATCAATATATCCGGGGACGAGAAGCGTGTTTGCGACCAGCGGAGGCGGCTCCTGCCTGCTGCTGGTCATCTCGGCCAGAGCGGTGAAATTTGCGAGCGTCTGCCTATTAGAAACTCCGCAGAGCGCGATGTGGAGCCGTTCGTCCCATGCCTTCAGGTCGAATTTTATGCAGCCTCCCGACTCGAGCGAGAGTTTCGCCATTTTCTTGAGCAAGGGCGGATTCATCGAGCCATTCGTCTCCCAGCAGATTCGAAGGATGCGGCCGGAATTCTTTCTGCGCGCCCGTGCTGAGGCGGCTATGGAGAATGGAAGCTGCGGCGATGGGTCGCCTCCAAAGAAGCAGATACAGGAGGTGCGTTCATCTACCGCATGGACGAGGTCATCCACGGTCGCATTCGCGTCGCGGGTGCTTTCGAGCCGGTAATGCCAGTTTTGGCAGAAGAGGCAATCGAACGAGCACGCGCGGAAGAAGACGGCCAGGTTTTTGTAACCGTGCTCCGGACCTTTCGAGTGAGCGTATGCCGGGTGGCCGCTGCCTGTGCCGCCCGGACAGACCCAATCGGCGACGCAGTTGGTGGGGAGCGGGTCGTGGTACCAGCTCACGTTGGCGGTATCGGTTCCTCCCTCAAGACGGTCGCGAGTCGGGGTTTGACGGTGTTTGCGAAAGCCACAGTAGCCTGATTCGCCGGCGGGAATCGAGCATTTGTTCATGCAGAAGCGGCACTCAAGGCCGGAAGCGGTTCTGGGCGGTGTTGAAGGGAGTCCGAACCGGGCTCTTCCGGTGGCATGGATGGAAGAGATGTGTCCTTGCACGGTGTCCCAATCGGCCTTGATGCAGCGGGCACAGACCGAGAGCGGGCTGGAAATCAGCCGTGAATTCTTACCGCAATTGATACACGTTGCGGCCATGCTTTCGTGCTTCCAGCGCGGGGAACATGTCTTCTTTAACAATATAGCATGGAGAAAAGGATTGTCAAACGCGAAGGGGTCCATTTTGTTCTTGACATTTAGACGTCCAGACGTCCATAATCATGGCCATGAGTGAGCGAAGGGCAAGATACCAACCGGGCAGGGTGCGCGACGCAATCATTAAGGTCATGTCTTTAGCGTCTAAACCCCTTTCGGTCAGAGAAATTGAAGAAGATGTCTGTCGGATGATAGGAGAAACGCCATCTTCTTCGATACGTTCTTACTTGCGCTTAAACAGCTCCACACTGTTTGTTCGAGAATCACATGGCCTGTACATTTTGCGGAGAAATGCGGGCGCTCTTTTACCACAAGAGTTGGATTTCACTCGCTGGCGCGAACCTGCGCGCTTCGGGAAATCGATGCTGTATCATGCTGATTGTTTTGACTGGCTCAGAACTCAGCACGACCTGAGTTATCACGGTATTGTGACCGACCCTCCTTACGGGCTCCATGAATATACGGAAGAGCAGCAAACCAAGCTGCGCAATGGCAAGGGTGGCGTGTGGAGGATACCGCCGTCATTCGATGGTCATCAAAGGTCCCCTTTGCCTCGATTCACCACGCTGACACCTGAGCAACTCGAAGAGATTCGGGCTTTTTTCTTTCTTTGGGGAAAACTGCTCTTGCCAAAACTCGTACCGGGCGCGCATGTCATAGTAGCATCAAATCCCCTTCTTTCGTTTATAGTATCCGGGGCATTGGCGGACGCGGGGTTGGAGCGCCGCGGCGAGATCATTCGTCTTACCATGACCATGCGGGGCGGAGACCGTCCCAAAGCGGCACATAAGGAGTTCCCGGAAGTGAGCGTTATGCCTCGATCGATGTGGGAACCTTGGGTGGTCTTCCGAAAACCGGTCGAGGGGAGAATTCAGGATAATTTGCGAAAGTGGAAAACGGGCGGTTTTCGGCGTCCGTGCAAAGACAAGCCTTTTGGTGACGTCATCGAGTCGGCGCCAACGCGCAAGATCGAACGGGACATCGCACAACATCCAAGCCTGAAGCCGCAATCATTTCTGCGTCAGGTGGTGCGTGCCATACTACCGTTGGGCGAAGGAATCGTGCTTGACCCCTTTGCCGGAGCTGGTTCAACATTGGCCGCTGCCGAGGCTGTCGGCTACAAAAGCATCGGCATAGAGAAAGACGAATATTACTACGAGATGGCCTGCAAAGCCATACCCAAGCTGATTCGCTTCAATCCAAAAGGAAGCCTATAATCTATACAGCCAGTTCTCTCTCAGTTTCTTGATACCGTTTTTGTGCAGGGTAGCCGTTCGCGTGCCCAATTCGCTCCGAGGGTTCTTGCGAAAATCTTCCACAGTTACCCGGCCAAGGTAAGCTTCAATAAATGTCATTGGCCGGCGGTCAGAGGCGGGCTCAGACTCCGTATCCACATCATATACGAATACGCACATCCACTGATCTCTGGCCCCATGAGTATCAACGGCCCCGCCAATCTTTCTGGTAGTCTTAATTTCGATTCCCTCAGTGCCTGCTTTGACCGCATTTCCGGCATAGATACCACGAACGACCAAATCCGGATGCCCATTGAAATACCTGTTCTCTGTGAGGACGCGTGAATGTTTCGCAAGACTTGCTGTCAACATGTCGGACAACACACCCGACATGATTGCGGCACGCAGCATGTCATCGAGCCTTTGAAGCCCCTTTCGCACAAGATGGGCATTTACATCGTAAAAGAAGTCATAAACATCCTGCACGGCCATCTGAAAATCCTCTAACCTCAATTCATACGGAAGGATTGCGTTCGGATTGAACTTCGCGATATCAACCAAGTTTCGCTTAATCATTCCGGCCCCGCTTCATCTCCGCTTTCTGCCATCTTTCAAGAGGACGTTACTCTACAGCGACGTTGACTTATTTGTTAATCTCATCGAGCAATCCGGACTATCCGGGGACATAATACAAATCTTCTTGAAAAAAACTAAGGTCTTAGTGGCTTGTCTGGTCGCAACATGGCAGCATCGATATGGGTGTTATGGCTTCGGCATTTCCCGCAGCCATCCGCTTCATCATATTTCCGGCTAACTGGAGGGTCGCTGCTGCTTCACTTCTTCCAGCAGTTGCTTTACTCTTTCAATCTCGAGTTTCTCGCGGCGTTCTCGGAGGATGTCCTTGTATTCGAGCGGGTGGTGTTCCATCATTTCTTTCTTCGATATCTTGCCGGTGATCCAGACCTTGCTCATGGGGAATACTTCGGGATTGAGGTGCACGTTGTACATGTGCCAAATGATGATGGCGAGGAAAGCGAGGATAGCCTCGAACCCATGCACAATACGTACGATGTCGAGCACCCATATGGGGAACAGCGCAATTGAGGCTTCCTTGAACCAGAGCATGAGGCCGGTCATCGCCATGATGAAGATGCCCCAGGCGAGCGCCCAATATTCGAATTTCTCGATGAAATTGAACTTTCCGAATCTCGGCCGTTCTTCGCGCAGCCCCAGGTTGCAGAGGAACAGGTTGAGCGCATCCTTAGCATCCTGGAAGTTTGGGATAATCTTGTGGAAGTCGCGGTTGCCGTGGGGTGACATGATGACGTAGACGACCTGGAATATCCCGACGCCCATGAGGGTGACTCCGGCGACGCGGTGGATGATGCCGCGGAGCCAGAAACTTTCCGGGAAGAAGAAGAGTTTGTGAAGCAGGGGCGCGTCGGGGAACACGAGAGGGATTCCCGTCAGAACCAACGTGAAGAAGCTTGTGAACAGGATGACGTGCTGAATGCGTTCCGCGAGTGCGAGGCGGATGAACTCTTCGTCCTCCGGCACCAGTTCGTCATCGGTGATTTCGTCAGGCGAGAGAAGGCCGGCTTCTTTGGCCTTGGCAAGGAGTTCGAGGTCGTCATCTCTAATCATGCGTATGCGATCCTTCTTCTGTGGATTCTTTTTCCTTTTTGGCCGCAGTCGCTCGCTTTGCTTTCTTGCGTCGAGCGTAGAGGTCAGCGACAATAAAGATAACGAAACCGCCGATGGATGCGGTAATGAAGATTGTGTAGAATTTCTCGACTACGTATGCGCCCATGCTGCTCTCGCGCGCCTCGGACACATGTACTTTGCCGACGGCAAAGTTCTTGCCCGCCTGCGGATGGCATTTGCCGCAGGTTGTGGGAATGTTGTCGGGATGCACCGACGATTTCGGGTCGTTTGGCGGACGAATGTCATGATAGCCGTGACAGCTCGCGCAATTTGCGACGGTCGTATCGCCCATCTTTGAGGCGATTCCGTGGTACGTGCCGAGGTATGATTTCAGTCGCTGCGCCGCGAATCCGTATCGTTTGCCCAGTGTTTCGTCCTCGTGGCACTTGGAGCATATCTCAGCGATATGGGTGGAATGGACAGTGGATTCAGTGCTTGTGTGTGATTTGATGGAGTGTTCGCCATGGCAGTCGGTACAGATTGGGACATCCGTGTTCCCTTTGAGATAATCCTGGCCGTGGACGCTTTCGAGGTATGTCTGATAGATTCCCTGATGGCATTTCGCACAGGTCTTGGGCAAGTTCAGACGATTCGTTATCGAGTCGGGGTCGTCCGGTGGCTTGATTTTGTGGGAGCCGTGACAGTCGTTGCAGGCCGCTGAAACGCTGAGCCCTTTCTCCTTGAGCGCTTTCATGTGAACGCTGTTTTCGTATGCCCTGATTTTCTCGGGAGGAGGAAGGTTATGTTCGGCCACGATTTTTGTGTCCGTGTGACACTTGATGCAAATTTCCACGAGCTTCAGGGAGAATACTGAGGACTCCGGGTCGCTCGCACGCTTGATGTCATGTTTCCCGTGGCACGTCGAGCACACGGGAGCCGCCGAATCCCCTGCGACAAATGCTTCGCCATGAACGCTCTTTTTATAATCTTCGAATTCGGTGTCATGGCACATCGAGCAGTCGACCTTGGTCAAAGGCGCGGGATGCGGGAATTCTTCGACGTCAGCGAGGTCTATATGGCAGTCTGTGCAAGCGATGCCGCTCTCTCCGTGGATAGAAGCCTGATAGATTTCCGGGTTCACATGGAGCAAGACGCCCTGTTCGTTCGCAAGTGAAGGGTCTTCGTGACATGCGAGACAGTCTTCGCTCGAGACGGCCTTGGCGGAGTCAGCCGTGAGCGCGACCATGCAGAGGACCAACCAGCCGATCACGAATTTCGTCCGGGCCATCTCACGTGCCACCTTTTCGTTTGATTCTTCTGGCGAGGTCGGGGACCACCCAGATGAACGTGATGATGAGAAGCCCGATGAAAATCCAGACGAGGACCTGTCGGACGTAGTAAACGCTCCCGGATTCCTTTTTCTTGACATCGACGTGAATCTTTACGGAGGCGACCCTGGACGAGATGCCCGGGTGGCATTTTGCCTTTCCGCAGGTTCTCACGAGATTCGCGGGATAGACCGATGATTTGGGGTCGGTCGGAGGACGAATATCGTGATGTCCGTGACAGCTTGAGCAGTTGGCGACTGTCTTGCTTCCGTAACTGCTGGCGATGCCGTGGTAACTCTGTCCGTATGTAGTGTTTCTATCAACGGATATCTCGTACTTGGCCATGATTCCTTCAGCCGCGTGACACTGAGAGCAGATCGAGGGAATCTTTGCCTCACTCGGAATCGAGATCTTGTGTTCCCCGTGACAGTTAGTACACACGGGAGCATCGGGATTGTGTTGTTCGATTGCGGCTACGCCGTGGATGCTTTCCCTGTATACTTTAAATATTCCGACATGGCATTTTCCGCATGTCTCGGGGTTGCGGGGCCTGAGGTTCGGGGTACCCGCCGCTTGAATGTCATGCACGCCGTGACAGTCGGTGCAGACTGCGGCAAACTGGATCAGTCCTGCCTGGTACAGGGCTCGTCCGTGGACGCTCTGTTCGTATTCATGGAAGGGGCTCTCGGCGTGTATGTGGTGTTTTACGACTACTTGCATATCTTCATGGCATACCGCGCATGTGCGTGGAATATTTGCCCGGTACACGGTTGATTCCGGATCATCCTTCGACCGGATATTGTGGCGGCCATGGCAATCCGCGCATCCTGCGCCATCCTCGAGGCCTGCCCGTATGGCGACGCCGTGGACGCTGTCTTTGTATTGTTCCATGGGTGAGAAATCAGGAGCGCCCATGGTGTTCCCCTTGACGTGGCATCGCTCCGTGCAGCTCACCTTTTCGGGATGTCGCTGATGCGGAGCTTCACCAACCATGTGCTTCACCTCTTGCACGTCGATGTGGCAATCGAGACAATTGATGTTTCGATGAACAGATTCATCGAGGATCGCGGGGTCAACGAAGGGAGCTGTGGAGCCTTCCCTGCGTTCAGCATGACATCCGATACAGTTGTCCCATGAGATCTCAGATGCGGGCGCCGTGCGAGCGGGCAAGAGCATCAATAAACTCAGAAGTGTAAAGAATAGCAGTTTGCACATCTTGTCATTTGTGTGCATGGTCACGTTCTTGTCAACTACCTCCTTACGAGACGGGCCATTGCAAAAAAAAAGACTACCATCTTTCCCTGTGTCAAGTGATACCTTTCTAAAACAGGTCTTCTTTTCGAAAGGAGCAAAGGGGAACATCCAGGTGAGAGCCTGGAACAATTCGTAAATAGTATATCACAAAGGCCTGCTAAATTCCACCTCCAGAGGCGGGGTCGCCATTTTCTCCCCGCGGAGTTTCGACACTATGTCTTGCACCGTTATCTGCGCTTGCTCCGGTTTTTCCCGGGTCGATGCGGCGCAGGGGCATTGACAATGGTCTCTTGCGGCGATACATTGGAGCGGGACGAGTTCATGGTAAGGGTTCAATGTCGCGCATCTTGATGATATTTGTTGATGGTTTGGGGGTCGGGGAGAGAGATTCGTCAAAGAATCCGTTTGCTGCCGTGCCATCACGGATATTCCGTGATTTCTTGGATGAACCGAGAAGCGATGTTGTCGAGGGCGGGCGGGCGATGCGTGCGGATGCTTCACTGGGTGTTGCAGGCCTCCCTCAGAGCGCGACAGGCCAGACGGCGCTGCTCACAGGGATAAACGCTGCGGCGGCAATTGGGCGGCACGTGAACGGGTTTCCCACCCGGCAGTTGCGTGACATTCTGCATGAGCACAGCATTTTGAAGACGCTCAAGGAACGGGGCCTGCGAGTTGCTTTCATCAACGTTTTCAACCCCCTCTTCTTCGAGGCTCTGGAGAAGGGGCTTCCGGTTCGCGCCTCCGTAACAACGGTTGCCAATATGGCGGCTTCGCTCCCCTTTTTCGGGGTCGGGGATTTGATGGAAAGGCGTGCGGTCTATCAGGATTTCACTAACCGATTGCTCATCGAAAAGGGGTTCGATGTGCCTGTGTTTACGCCGGAGGAAGCGGGCGAGATTCTGGCCCGGTCTGCCGTCCGATACGATTTCTGCCTGTATGAGTATTTTCAGAGCGACGTGGTCGGACACAGCCAGAATCGGCTCAAGGCGAGCGAGGAGGTCTCGAAACTCGACGCGTTCATGCTGGCAGTGCTCGCGAACTGCGACTTTGGGGAAACTTCCATCATTCTGACGAGCGACCATGGGAATCTGGAGGACCTTTCCACCCCGAAACATACGCGTAATCCGGTTCCTGTGCTCGTGTGGGGCAAGCTCGCGGCCTGCGGGCCGCAGATGACATCCATCCTCGACGTGGTTCCGCTCATCACGGATTCGCTGTAAGAAGAGGCGAAATAGGGACAGTGAATGCCCCATGCTGGCAATTGAGTATATCCGCCTGTAGGTGAGAATTCATTCGCATAGTTTTTCCGGCCTTTTTTCGCCACACGTATGCGAATAAATTCGCACCCACAGGATTGCAGGATGATTTGACAGAGCCTTATTTCTCGTAGCGGCGCACGGCCGTGCGCCCCTACAAGCTCAACCGCGGGATGGATTCCCTGGCACTTGTCGTTCCCGGAGAGAAACGTTCCCGGGAAGAAACTTGACATTCTTGACGCAGTGCGTTAGAATTGAAAGGATAGACCATTTCTCGACAGGATTCTGCGTGGCGCACACCGGAGCGGGGGAGGAGAAGGAGGCAGAGATGAAGGCATCCAATATCCTGAGGAAAGCCTGTTATGGGGGGATTGGCGCAGTTGAATTCTCTCGCGAGCGCCTTTCCAGCATCCGGAAGGCGGTTAGAGACTCACTTGATGAGTTTGTGAAGCGCGGCGAACGCCTGGACAGGACAGAGGACAGCCTTGCGAAGGCCCTTCTTGCAGCTCTCAGCATAAAGTCGAAGATTCCGACAGCGAACGATGTGAACAGCATCATTCCCGGTTACGATGACCTGACGGTCACCGAGATAATCGACCAGATAAAGCGACTCACGATGAAAGAGCTTGAGACCGTCAGGGAATACGAGTACCACAACTTCAATCGGATTCGGGTGTTGCGGCAAATTGACAGGGAGCTCGATGAGATCCGTATCATTCCCGACTATGACACACTTTCGGTGGCGGGTGTCCTCGAGAAGCTTGACGAATTGAACCGTCAGGAACTGGCGGCAGTGAAGGATTACGAGAAGAGCCACCGTAACCGGACGACGGTTCTTAAGGCAATCGAGAATCGGCTGGCGAAGGCGGCATGAGGCGTTCGAGTTCGTCCTTCATGAGCACGCGATAGGCCGGGCGATTCATCCTCCTGTAGGCAGACGAATGGTGGAGCGGTGCAAACCCGTTCGCCTGAAGGAATTGCGTCAACCGACTGAAGTCCTCCGCGTTGAACCTCTTTTCAAGGCTCTCAAGAGAATTTCCTATTTCACTCCACAGGCGACACAATGTATTCTGGCTGCGGCTGAATTGTCTGGCCGAGTTGCGCACCGCCTCTTCAACTATCTGGTGCGTGATTCCCTGTCTTCGCGCGGTCCGGAGGTTGACTCGGCACGCATTGTCGCTGGGGGAAATCGGTTCCAGAAGCGGCTCTGCGAAGGTGACGCCGGGAGTTTGCATTTCCCTGAGGATATCATGAGTCATTGGCGCATGGAACAAGTGCTCCGGGCCGAAGACTGACTGGTAGGCCAGTTTGTAGATGTCAATGAGCTCCATGCCGCCGTGAAGGCGGAGGTGGTAGTTTACGAGGTTTGCGAGGCTTGCACGTTGGTTCATCGGAGCACGTACGAATTCCCTTGTCGAGAGATAGAAATGTTAGGGGAAGTTTGTCGAGGAGCCAGCTTCGAGTTAGTTTACCACATACTTCCTTAATGAAGCCAGTCGTCGGAACGACTTTGACAATTCCAGGAGGATTTGCTATATTCTCGGTTGTTCTTACCGTGTTTGAGACTCCCGCCCTCGATTCAGTGGTTGCGTTTTGGATGGTTCTGTGAAGCAAGAAAAGAAAATACGAGTGCTTGTGGCCAAGCCGGGGCTTGATGGTCATGACCGGGGCGCAAAAGTTGTGGCTGCGGCCTTGAGGGATGCCGGAATGGAGGTAATCTATTCCGGCTTGCATCAAACGCCGGAGATGGTTGTGGAGACCGCCGTTCAAGAGGACGTGGACGCGATTGGCCTGTCGATTCTTTCGGGCGCGCACATGACGCTGTTCAAGAAAGTGAAGGAGCTGCTTGACGCCCGCGGAGCGCAGCATATCGTTCTTACCGGTGGCGGTATCATACCCGAGGAAGATAAAGACGAACTGCTCAAGATCGGGATTTCCGCACTATTTGGCCCCGGGACGACCACGAAGGAAATCGTTGACTTTATCAAGCGTGCGTGCGGCTAGCGCTTGTTGTTGACCTGCCGCATGTCCGTCGGCCTTTCTTTCGGGGCAGCGGACATATCTCGCAGCCGACCGGGCGTGCGACATAAATGGCGCTTCTATCCGGGTACATAATACCCGTATCCTTCTGTCTGTCATGCAGTGGTCAGGAAAGTGGTGATCCTTATTGTTTTCCACGAAACAAATATTATGTCCCCAGAATCGAGAGTCGCGGGTCTTGCGCTGTTCGGATTGTAGGGTCGTTCGCGAACGACCCCTGCAATGTTGGCACAAGATGCGCCCGCTCGGAGTACCTTTTCTGTCGCAGGCTTCAAGCGGCCCGAAGTTGCCATCCAACGGTTTTTCTGGTATATTAAATGGCTGCATCAGAGAACACTGGCCCTGCTGTCCTTGTGGATGGGCGAACGGACGGGTTGGTGTCACGCCGTAGGCGTGATTGCCCGCCGTGCAGGAGCCGAGGACAAACCAACGTTTTGGAGGAAAGGTTATGGCAATTGTGACAATGAAGCAGATGCTTGAGGCCGGAGTGCATTTTGGGCATCAGGCGCGGCGATGGAACCCGAAGATGGAGAAATTCATTTTCGGAGAGCGTAATGGTGTGTACATCATCGACTTGCAGAAGACCATGCAGCAGGTTAACGCGGTGTATCACTTTGTCCGTGAGACCGTCGAGACGGGTCAAGACGTTCTGTTCGTCGGAACCAAACGGCAGGCACAGGAAACGGTACGCGAGCAAGCGGAGCGCTGCGGAATGTATTACGTGACCAACCGGTGGCTTGGCGGGACATTGACGAACTTTGAGACCATGAAGAAGAGTATTCGGCGCCTCAAGCGAATCGAGAAGATGGAACAGGAAAATGATTACGGGACTCTGACGAAGAAGGAAATCGGCAAGCTGTTGAAAGAGAAGGCGAAGCTGGATAAGAACCTGTCTGGAATCAAGGATATGGCGGAACTGCCCGGCGCGATTTTCATAGTCGACACAAAGAAGGAATCGATTGCGGTGGCCGAGGCAAAGAAGCTTGACATTGCTTCAATCGGCGTTGTGGATACCAACTGTGACCCTGATGAGGTTGCCTATCCGATTCCAGGCAATGACGACGCTATTCGCTCGATACGGCTGTTCACGACGATCATCGCCGATGCCGTGCTCGATGCCAAGGCGCGTGTGCTCGAGGGGCGTGAGGTGCCGGGGACCGAGTTGGGGGCGCAGAAAAGTGAGGAAGAGTCTGCTCGCCTGCCGCGGGCGATGTCAAGGCTTTCCGAGGATGACGAAGACGAGGATGTAGTGTGACATAAGAGAGAACCGGGGATGTGTTGTCGTAGCCGCTGGACATGGAGGGCGCGACAACGCTGGAATTCTGGACGCCAGAATCAAAAAGAGCGATGGGAGAACTCTCGATGACGATAACTGCGCAAATGGTGAAGGAGCTGCGACAGAAGACGGGCGCCGGAATGATGGATTGCAAGAAGGCGCTCGAGGAAAAAAGCGGGAACATGGAGGCCGCAATACAGTACCTGCGTGAGAAGGGCGTAGCCGAGGTGGCGAAACGGGCGGGCCGCGCCGCTACGGAAGGCTTGATCGGCTCATATGTGCATACGGGCGGCAAGATAGGCGTGCTTGTCGAGGTGAACTGCGAAACCGACTTTGTGGCGCGGACCGAGGATTTCAAGGAACTGGTGAAGAATCTTGCAATGCAGGTGTGTTCGGAGAATCCTGTTTGCGTGCGTCGTGAGGAGGTTCCGCCGGGACTTCTCGAGCGCGAGCAGCAGATATATGCAACGCAGGCGAGTCAGAGCGGCAAGCCTGAGAAAGTGATTGAGAGAATCGTCGCCGGCAAGCTGGAGAGCTTCTATGCGCGCGCATGCTTGCTTGAGCAGGAGTTTATTCGGGACCGCAACATTACCGTGCAGGATTATGTGAACTCGAAGGCAGCGAAGCTGGGCGAAAACATCGTCGTGCGGAGATTTGTGCGTTTTCAACTCGGAGACGAGGCCTGAGGGAATCATGACGAAGGCTGGCAAGAAGCCGGTTTACAAGCGAGTGCTGCTCAAGCTGAGCGGCGAAGCGATGCAAGGTTCTCAGCAGTACGGAATTGATACCGCCGTCATCGCGAGCGTGTCGAAGCAGATAAAAGCTGTGTTGACTGAATTCCCGATGGAAATGGCCATCGTAATTGGAGGGGGGAACATTTTCAGGGGGATTCAGGCGGCTGCGCAAGGGATGGACCGGTCTACCGCCGACTATATGGGGATGCTCGCCACAGTGTTGAACGGACTTGCGCTCCAGGACGGCCTGGAGAAGGCGGGGATCGTGACGCGTGTGATGTCCGCGATAGAGATGAAGGAGCTTGCCGAACCGTACATCCGCCGCAGAGCCATACGGCATCTTGAGAAGGGCCGCATAGTCATCTTCGCCGGAGGCACGGGGAATCCGTATTTTTCGACCGACACCGCCTCGGCGCTCCGAGCGATCGAGATTGGCGCAGAGGTCATTCTTAAGGGGACGAAGGTGGACGGCGTTTACAACGCTGACCCGGTCTCGAATGCTCGGGCGCGAAAGTTTTCAAGGCTCACGTATATCGAGGTGTTAAAGCGCGGGCTGAAGGTGATGGACAGTTCCGCGATAACGCTGTGCATGGACAATAATCTTCCGATTATTGTGTTCAACTTGAACGAGTACGGGAACATTCGAAGGGTCATCCTGGGGGAGAATGTGGGCACTGTGATAGAGGGGGAGTGAGCTGCATGCGCAAGGAAGTTCTCTCGAGTATCCGGGATCAGATGAATAGGACGCAGGAGCACATTCGGCGCGAGTTTTCCTCGATTCGGACGGGCAGGGCCTCGACTTCGCTGCTGGACAGCATTGACGTGGAGTACTACGGCTCTTCCGTTTCGTTGAATCAGATAGCGAACGTGTCTGTTCCCGAACCGAGACTGTTGCTCGTCACTCCCTATGATAAGGGAGCGCTCGGCAGCATCGAGAAAGCTCTGCTCAAGTCTGACTTGGGTCTCACTCCGAACAACGACGGCCGAGTCGTTCGAATTCCGATTCCTGAGCTCACGGAGGAGCGCCGGAAGAGTCTTGTGAAGGTTGTGCGGCGACTTGCGGAGGATTCGAGGGTTGCTCTTCGGAATATCCGGCGTGATGCGAATGATAGGATAAAGAAGGGCGAGAAAAACGGCGATATATCGGAAGATGAGAGTCACCGTATCATGGATGAGGTTCAGAATGTGACCAACGAGTACATTGAGAAGGTCGACGAACTGTTGAAGGTGAAGGAAGCGGAAATCATGGAAGTGTGACCGTGAAAGGTCTTTAATGGCGGCCTTTCACGAGAGTATTCATCAGCGCCCTTTTGAGATTGTCCCGCAACTCTGTAGGTGCGAATTTATTCGCATACGTATGCCGAAAAAAGGCCGGAAAAACATGCGAATGAATTCGCACCTACAGGGGGGCATCCCAAATTCTGGATTGTGGGACGGATTCCCTTCCCCTCGTGCCGCCCCCCTTTGAAGTCTCCCGCGCAAACAGCCTGATTCCGCTGCCTTCCTCGTTGTTCTTCGTATGCAGTCGTCATCACATGAACGGAAAGAGGCAATGGAGAGCGGAATCGACAACGGGTTTCTCGACGCACACGTTCATCTGTATCCCTCACGGAGGCTTTCCGGATTGATTCGCTGGATGCACAGCTTCTTTCCGGAACATTCTGTGCCGAAGGACGCCACATTGGACGATGTGCTCTCCGACTTGGGGCGTCATAAATACCGCAACTTCGTCGCGCTGGTGTTTCCCTTGGAGCCGGAGGAGTCAAGGGAGTTGAACAGGTTCATTGCGGAGTTGGCCGGAAGGGTTCCCGGACTGATTCCCTTTGGATGCGTGCACAGGGACGACGCCTCACCCGTGGAGGTTGTCGAGAAAGCGATTGTGGAGCAGAGGCTTGCAGGGCTGAAGTTTCACCCGATGGTGCAGCATTTTGACCCTTATGACCGCAAACTCTTTGACGTGTATGAGTTCATGAACGAGCGACGCAAGCCGATATATATACACACCGGCTTCGATGAGTGGTATGGATATTTCCTCGCCGATCGCAGCCTGAGATCTCTGCTGAAGACGTATCCGGATATCCCATTTGTTTTCTGCCACATGATTTTCCCCCGGCTCGATTTCGCGTTCGAGCTTGTCGAGGAGTTCGAGAATTTGTTTCTTGATGCGACGAACGTGTTCGGAACGATTGCGCTCTCTCAGCGGCTCGGCTCGGGCGTTCCTGATTTGGACCTCGACGAGGCTCGTGAAGGCATGGACCGCTGGTGTGAGCGGATTATGTTCGGGACCGACCACCCGGCAGGCATGGGCTCGATTGAGCAAATCCTCAGGGATTTTCACGCCTTCGGACTCAGCGATCGGGCCGCGTCCCAGATTCTGCACGGTACGGCCGCGAGGTTTCTTGCGCAACACTGTTCCGCATACTACGGCGGAGGCTGAGGAAGAGGGGGCGCCGGGGATGAGGTCGGCCCGCCAGCGCGACAGGCACGCAGAGAAGGTGAAACCGGGACGGGAAAACGAAATCTGCCGGGTTACGTTTCTCGGTCACTCTTCCGTCCTCATACGGATGGACGGCAAGAGCATTCTTGCCGACCCGAATCTGAGCCGCCGTATATTCTTCTTCATTCGGCGCCGGACTCCGGCGCCGCCAGCTTCCGCCCTGAAGGCGGTGGACCTCATACTGATCTCTCACGGGCACTACGACCATCTTGATCTGCCGACGCTCCGCACGCTGCCGAGTGAGACGCCTGTGATTGTTCCCGAAGGTCTCGAACGCGTCGTGAGATGGGGAGGAATGAAGCAGGTTGTCACGCTTCAGCGTTGGGAGGCACATCATTTGGGGAGCGTGATTGTCACGGCGGTGCCTGTGAAGCATTTTCGGGGTCGGCCGCCCTTGTTCCCGCGCACAGGTTACAATGGGTATGTCATTGAGGGGAAAGCGACGGTCTTTTTTGCGGGAGACTCCGGATTATTCGAGGGGATGGCGGAAATCGGCAGGAAATGGGACATAGATATTGCGCTTTTGCCGATTGGCGCATACGAGCCGCGGTCGTTCCGCAGGCATCACATGTCGCCGGAGGACGCGCTCGAGGCCGGGCGGATGCTGCGGGCGAAGGTTATAGTCCCGATTCACTGGGGGACTTTCAAGCTGTCGCTCGAGCCGTTCGATGAGCCTGCGCGACGACTTAAGGAAGCCGCGAGCAGAGCGGGTCTCTCGTCGATGGTGAGGATTCTCCTTCCCAGTGAGTCGCTCGTTGTGCGAGGAGACGCTTCCATTGAGACAATTGGAGACTGAACCGGGGGGTCAATGACCGCGCTTTGGAAATCACGTCAGAAATTCACTCTGTCCAGAATAGCTGGTACCAATGCCTGGGGGTTTTTGCGGATATCTCCTAAGACCAAATCTCTCTGTGTGGAACTTCGAGAAAGAAACGAATTCAAACAATTCTCAATCCCGGTGAGGCACGGGGGAAGACGGGGAAAGGCGAGTTCTATTGAGGAAATCTTTTTCTCACCATAATTCTCCCTTTGCGCCCTTCGCGCCTTTGCGGTTAGAAAACCTGTCTTGGAGCCGTGAATCGAAAATCCAAAATAGAGACAGCGGCATGTTGGGACGAGAGTTTCAAAGAGAACTGATATTCGAGATGTGGCTGGTCACTTCGAGCCGGCATCTTTGACGCAACGGAATCCGATGCTGACGCTTTCTTTGTCTGGTGAGAAGTAATGGCGATATCCGGTTCGGACGTAGAGATTGATGTTGCTGTCCCAGCCGCCTCCTCGGGCGACCTTGAAGGCGCCCGTCACCGGACCGGGAGGGTTCTTCGAGGGGGCATGAGCATAGTATGTGTCGGAGTACCAATCGGCTGTCCATTCCATGACGTTCCCCGCCATGTTGAAACAGCCGTACGGGCTCTTGCCTTTGCTCAGTAGGTAGACCGGCTGTGTCGTATTAACGGAGCTCTCCTTCGTATTGGACCTGTTGGTATCCCACTTGTCGCCCCAGGGCCAGATGCGGCTGTCGGTCCCCCGCGCGGCTTTCTCCCACTCCGCCTCGGTCGGGAGCCGTTTGCCCGCCCACCGTGCGTAGGCCACGGCATCATGCCAGTCCACGAGTACGACGGGGTGATCGCCTTTGCCGGGGGGATACGTTCCATTGCGCCAGTTGAACGGTTCGGCCCAGAACGCTTTCTCGTAGGGCATCCTGTGCCCGGTGGCGTCGACGAACTCCTTGTATTCTGCGTTGGTTACTTCGTACATATCAATGTAATACGCATCGAGGAAAATCTTTCGCTTGGGACGTTCGTTGCTGAATTCCGAATCGCTCCCCATGATGAACTCGCCCGCCGGTATGAACGCCATGTTTTTGGGGGCGCCTGGTGGCTGCTGCGGGAGCGGCTCGGTGGATGTTCCGGCGGCAGCGGCTGAGCCGTCGGGCTGCAGAGATGTCAAATCCGAGGGCGATCCTCCTGTTGGCGCGTTGGGCCGCCCAATGGCCGAGAAGAGCCACAGTGCGCCGCCGACCATAATTGCGAGGAGGCAAGCGGCGCCGATAGCGCGCATGTTGACTATCTTCTTCCAGCTCTCGGTTTGGAGTACGAGCGCGAGGCGCGCCTTCAATCTGCTGAGGCCTGATGTCTGGATTTCGCGCCTGAGGTCTTCGGCGAGTTCCGTCATCGACTGATATCTCTCTGCCGGGTCTTGCCGGAGGGCTCGCAGGATGATGCCGTCCATTCGCTTGGTCACCTCGGGATTGATATGGCTTGGGAGCGCGAAGTTGCCGAGCGGAAGCCGTCCGGTAAAGGTCTCGTAGAGCATCACACCGAAAGAGAAGATATCCGCCCTGTGGTCAACGGATTTGGCGTCGATCCGTTGTTCGGGAGCCATATAGTCCGCTGTTCCCATGAAGCTGCTGACGACAGTTATGGAGGTGAGCGGCAGATGGGACCGGGTTATCTGAGCGATGCCGAAGTCTGCAATTCTTGCGCGGCCGGTTCGGTCGATCAGGATATTATCGGGTTTGACGTCGCGGTGCACGATTCCTTTTCGGTGAGCGTAGTCGAGCGCAGAGGCCGCCTGGAGCAATATTAGGGCTTTTGTGTTGAATGTAAGCTTTCTGTACCTCAGCAGACGAGACAGGCTTGCGCCGTCGACGTATTCCATCACGAAGTAGTTGATGCCCCGCTCGATTCCTTTATCGAGCACCCGCACGATATTTGGATGGTTGAGCGACTCGAGCGCCAGAAATTCTCTATCGAATCGTGCCAGCGCTTTGATGCTGGCCGCGTACTTTCTCTTGAGTACCTTAAGGGCGACCACCCGCTGCTTTGACGCATCGAATGCTTTATAGACGGTGGCCATTCCGCCGCGTCCAATCATTTTTTCGACGCGGTAGGCGCCGACGGCGTCGCCGGGCTTGAGTTCATCGGGGTATCGTTCTTCTATCGGCGGCTCTTTATCGGGCTGGGCAGCCTGCGGAGGTTCACCTTCGGGGGGAGTCGGCGTCTTTTCAGATTGTTCGGGTGATTCGTCCGGTGGGGGGGTTGACTGAACGGATACGGCGTCTTCGTCTTTGCGTGCTTTTCCCGGACGTTTGGATTCTTCAGGAGAGTCCATAATGCTTTTTCTCGAACCGCGAATTCGCGAATCAGCCGGTACACACCGTTTCTCCATTATAGCACATGCTTTTAAAACCGCCAAAGATTGCCCGGGCGGCTAATTGCATTTTGATATAGCGGATGCTAGAATGACGCAACCGAAGCAAGAGGATGAGGGTTGCGTTTCGGACGATCACGCAGGTGGAACGCGCGTCGGAGGGCTTGCCATGACGATAAAAGAGAAGGTGGAGGCCGGCATCAAGGAAGCTTTGAAGGCGAAGGACCAGCGGCGTCTTTCCGCGCTCAGGATGATCAAGGCGGAATTGCTCTTGAAGGAAAAGGAGACCGGCAAGACGCTTGAGGATTCATTGGCTGACCAGGCGCTTCAGAAAATGCTCAAGAAGTATCAGAAGGCGAGGGATGAGTATCGTTCGCTGAACAGACCGGGGGAAGCAGAGCAGTACGAGGACGACATGAAGATCATTGAGGGTTTCATGTCTGCCCCGATGATGGACGAGAGCCAGATACGCACGGAACTGGAGCGTGTGGTCGCCGAGTTGAACGCGAGCGGGCCGAAAGATTTCGGAAAAGTGATGAAGGCATTCATGTCGGCGCACTCCAATGCCGATGGCAAGGTGGTTTCGGCGGCGCTGAAGGGCATGCTGGAGAAATAGCAGGATGTGTTGTTTCGGGGGCGACATAAAAGGTGCTTTTGGCGGGCGCCTCATTCGAAGATTGTAGGGGTCGTTCGCGAACGACCCCTACAGTTCGAGGACCACAAGACCCGCGACCTTCTGTACTACGCATTGCCGAAATCTTGACTTTCTGTCGCGCTTTCGAGTGCGCAGTCATTGCGAGCGAAGCAATCTCATTGGCAGCACTGAAGATGCAAACAGAGATTGCTTCGCTCGGGCCTGCGGCCCTGTGCTCCTGCTAAGAAACTAGCGTTCCATCAGTCATTGCGAGGGAGCGAAGCGACCGAAGCAATCTCCTTGGCAGGCATACAATCATGCAGAGATTGCTTCGTCATGCCCCGCACAAGGCGGGTCATGACTCGCAATGACAATGAAGGACCATGCGCGTTTCTTTCACAAGCAACCCGGCGGAGCTGGGTCGGCCGTTCGCAATGACGGTCTTGGTTGCGGCTGTGCCGCGTTGTGGGGACATCGAGGCGGGGAGGCTGAATATCATTGGCTCACAGGGCGATTTTCATCACCGGCACAGATACGGGTGTGGGCAAGACCGTTGTTGCCGCTGGCCTGGCGCTCGCGCTGCGGAAGAGGGGAATCGATGTCGGGGTCATGAAGCCCGCGGCCACCGGCTGTCGGCCCAAGCGCGGGAAGCCGGCCTCGGAGGACGTCGAATATTTAGTAGGCGCGTGCGATTGTGAGGATGAGCGTGATCTTGTTTGCCCTTACCTGTTGCGTGAGCCGCTTGCGCCGGAGGTTGCGGCACGGCGCGAGGGCGTGCGGATAGATGTCGGCAGAATCGTGCGGTCTTTCAACGAGCTGCGGCGCAGGCACGAGGTGCTGATAGTCGAGGGTGCGGGCGGCTTGTTCGTTCCCGTCCGAAAGGGATATTTCATGCTCGACCTGATTGAGGCCATTCGGACGCCGGTCATTATCGTTGCCCGTCCTGCGCTCGGAACCATCAACCATACGCTTCTCACCGTGGAGGTCGCCCGCGCGCGAAAATTGGATGTGGCCGGGATAATCATCAACGATTATCCGGCGCGCCCATCGGTGGCAGAACGAACGAATCCTGATATGATTCGCCGATATGCTACTACAAGGCTGTTAGGAATCCTGCCGCATTGTAGGGGTGTTTCGGTTGAGCGCAACACGTATAATGGTCTCCTCGCGGCATTCGAGAAAAGGGTTGATGTGCCGAGAATCTTGAATCGATTGAAGGAGAAGCGCCGTTGATGTCAAGGCGAAGCCATGTGCGCAATGATGTGGAGCAGTTTGAAACGGATGATCGACGTTACGTCTGGCACCCGTTCACGCAGATGCAGGATTACGAGGATGAGAGACCGCTCATTATTGAGCGCGCGAAAGGTGCGTATCTCTATGACGTGCGCGGAAAGAGATATCTGGACGGCGTGTCATCGCTGTGGGTGACCGTTCACGGTCACAGAAAGCGAGCGCTCGACGCGGCCATCCGTCAGCAACTGAGCAAGGTCGCGCACTCGACGCTGTTGGGCATATCGAATGTGCCGGCGGTCAAGCTCGCGAGGATGCTTGTCGAGCGCGCGCCAAAGGGTCTTGCGAAGGTCTTTTATTCCGACAATGGCTCGACTGCTGTGGAGGTCGGGCTCAAGATGGCGTTCCAGTATTGGCAGCAGCATCGGAGCGGCCTTCATAAAGGGCGCACGAAGTTCGTCTGTTTCGAGAACGCCTACCATGGCGATACGATTGGGAGCGTGGGCATCGGCGGGATAGACCTTTTCCATAAGATGTATCGGCCGCTGCTCATGGATGCGATTCGCGTGCCGGCGCCGTATTGCTATCGTTGCCCGCAATCACAACGTGGGGACAGACCCCGCGTTTTTGAAAGCGATAATTCAGGAAAGCAGAGATCGGAGCATGCAAAATATGGGGTCTGTCCCCACATGGTATGCCTCGAGGAGGTCGAGCGTGCGCTTGAGGCTCACGCCCATGAGGTGGCAGCACTCGTGATTGAGCCGCTTGTGTTTGCGGCGGGTGGGATCATCGTCCAGCCACAGGGCTATCTGAGCCGCATCCGCGAGCTCTGCACGCGCTGCGGGATATTCATGATTGCGGATGAGGTGGCCGTGGGAGTTGGGCGAACAGGAACCCTGTTTGCCTGCGAGCATGAGGGCGTCACGCCTGATATCCTTGCAGTGGCGAAGGGCTTGAGCGGAGGTTACTTGCCCGTGGCGGCCACTCTCGCGACGCAAGAAATCTACGACGGATTTCTCGGTAGCTACGAGGAAGCCCGGGCGCTTTTTCACGGGCACACGTACACGGGGAATCCGCTCGCCTGTGCGGCTGCGGTGGCGAACCTGGAGATTTTTGACCGCGAGCGGACGCTGAAGAAGGTGCAGCAGAAAATCGAATTTCTCGCGGACTTGCTTCAACCCCTTGCGGAGTTGCCGCATGTGGGCGAGGTGAGGCAGCGCGGGTTGATGGTGGGAATCGAGCTGGTCAAAGACAAGAAATCTCGCGAGCCGTATGAATACGGTGAGAAGGTCGGCATAAAGGTCATCAAGGAGGCCAGGCGCCGGGGAATGATTATTCGGCCACTCGGCAACGTGATTGTGTTGATGCCACACCTCACACTCAGCCGCGCCCAGCTCGTCCGCATGGTGGATATAACCCGCGCATCAATCGAGGCCGTCACGCAGACCTAAGCACTCGCTTTCATAAATACTGTGACAGGTTTTTCTCCTCTCCTGTAGGGGTGACCCGCCGGGTCGCCCGCATAAAGGAGATTGCGACCATTGTTCTGTAGGGCCGTTCGCGAACGGCCCCTACAGAAGGGCGAATACGTTACCGGATTTCTGAATTTCGGTACTAAGCCCGATTGCTCTATGGGTTGTTGCACAGCCTGCGGGTCACCTCATACGGCGCTAGAGTCACGGGCATGTTGATGGAAGCGCGGAACTATGCTTGATTATATCGTTCGTCTCGATACGTATCTTTTCCTTCTCTTTAACAGTGCGGTTGCGAATCCTCTATTGGACTGGTTTTTTCTGATGATCACGAACGAGAACTACTGGATAGTGCCCGGAGTGTGTGGAGCAATCTTCCTCGCGCGACACGATAGGAAAAAGGCGGTGATTGTGATTCCGCTTGTCGTTGTCGCCATTGCGATTTCGGACCCCCTCTGCGTGAGCGTCATTAAGCCTCTGGTGGGCCGATTGCGGCCATGCGACCCGAAAGTAATGGTCGAAGGCGGGCGATTTCTCATGATACATAAGAGGTCATTTTCCTTTCCGTCCGCGCATGCAATGAATATATTTACTCTGACCACGCTCTTGGTGCTCTTCTATTCCGGGGGAGCGGTGTGGCTTATTGTCACGGCCACGCTCGTTAGTTTTTCCCGCGTGTACCTGGGCGCGCACTATCCTTTTGATGTTCTGGGGGGTGCAGTGTTCGGGATAGTTATCGGCGCGAGCGTATATGGTGGATACCGATACCTGGCGAAGCCGCTGCGATTGGAAAGTTCTTGATGTTTGGACCTCAGCTTCTCAGATGGGGAAGCATCCTCGGTTGTGAGACCACTCAATAGCTAAGAGGGTCGGTTGAGATGTCAGAAGAGACGCAATATGGGTTAGGTCCCACATCTGAGGCAGCAGGCTCCCGCGAGAATCAGAACATCGAAGGTTGTCAACCATCCCGGAGACTTTCCCCCGGTCGCATAGTGGTCTTGCTGCTGGCCTGTTATTTCCTTTTCTTCTTTCGTATCGGTGCACGCGACCTTTGGCCACCGGACGAACCACGATATGCCCAAGTGGCGCGCGAGATGCTGGAGGAGGACGATTGGGTCGTTCCACATCTCAATGGTGAAGTCTATTCCGAGAAACCGCCGCTCTATTTCTGGCTTGTCGCCTTGATATCCAAACCCTTCGGTGACGTGAACGAAGCTACCGCCCGCATTCCTGCAGCGTCGGCAGCTACGCTCATGGTGCTCCTGACCTATTTGTTGGGGGCGAGTATGGTTGGCGCGCGTGAGGCCTTTTGGGGTGCCCTCATCGTGGCAACCAGCGCGCAGTTTGTCTGGATGGGCCGCCACGGCGTGATGGATTCGCTCATGGCTTTCTGTATTCTTGTGGCTCTGGGGTGCTTTTATATCGGCTACGACAAGCGGCGCCCAGTGCTCTATATTGTTGGCTTTTTGCCCCTCGCCCCGGCGGCCTTGACAAAGGGGCCGGTGGGGATTGCTGTGCCCGTGGTCGTAATGACTTCATTCCTGCTCGCAGACGTTTTTCTCCGCAAAGAGGGGAGCATGAGGCAACTGGCATGGTTTGGGGTGAGCGTTGTTGCTGGATTGGCCATTATTGCGGTGCTTGTGGCGCCGTGGTGGCGAGCCGCGTACGAGCAGAGTAACGGCTCGTATGGCTCGCTGTCGCTCTTGATGAAGCAGACCGAAGGCCGCATGCTGGATTCGTATTCCCATTATCAGCCGTTCTATTATTATTTCACGAATATCCTCTGGCAATTGCTTCCCTGGGTCGTTTTCTTTCCACTGGCTGCTCTTGAAATAGTGAGGAAGGGTAACTTGCGGGAGAATTCGGGGCTCCGTTTTGTTGTCGTTTGGTTTCTGAGTGTATTCCTCTTTTTCACGTTCATCTCCGGGAAGAGGAGTCAATACATTTTGCCGCTGTTTCCGGCGGGAGGGTTAATGCTCGGGTGGGCATTGTTGCGCGCAGAGCCGGACAAAGGGCGGCTGAAGGACGAGAGCAGATTCTCGCTCCCGCTTCTTGTGATTGGTCTTCTTTCGGTTGCCGGCCTGCTGGCCTTGGCATCGGGCGCACACGAATATGTGCGTGAGCAATTCCCGATGGTTCTGGCAGGGATTCTCGTTGCGGCGGCCATCCTCACGATTCTCGCGGCACAATGCGCTCGGCGGCCTCCAAGAATCGCTCTCGCGTGCGTGCTGATAGTGACGACTCTTGTCACCGCTGTCTTGTTTGGCTATCTTGCGCCGCTCGCCAATCCGCTGGCATCCGGCCGGGCGTTCTGCAATGAAGTCCTTGCGGCTATGAAGGAAGGAGACAGACTCTTCTTCTTTAAGAAGTATCGATACAATATTCACTACTACATGCGCCGCCACGTGCCTGAGCTGAAATCGAATGAAGAAGTACTCAAGGCGCTGGAAGGGTCGACGAGGATTTTTCTGGTTGCGGACGAAGGGCGCGAGCGCTCTTTGAAGCTTGGTCCCGCCTACAAGGTTGAGCAGGTCGCCCGCGCGAAGGTGGGCGAGCGCGAAACCGTCTGCCTCGTCATTCAACAAGCGGGAACAATTCCCAAACCCAATGATATACGCTAGCCGCTTTGGCTATGCAACTTCAACTATAGTCCTTTATAGTCCTTCCTGTAGTTTGTCAACCTCCTCGTATGGAACGTCGAAGACGAGGTCGTGGGGTTTGATTTTGACCTCGGTCATGAATTCGGGCAGGCGGTCGTGGGCCTGAGTGAAGCCTGCGCGCTCGTTGAATTCATGCTCGGTTCGCAGGACACGCTTGCCGAGTGCGATGAGGTCGGCCTCGGTATATGGAGTGCCGTGGAGCGCGGTCAGCAATGCGGTTATGTAATCGTTGTAACCAGGCAGCCCACGAGATGAGAACATGCACATGCCGAGTGAGTCGATATACCCCATTTGTATTTGCATATCGCGGGATTTTTCGACCTTGCCTTCGGGGTTGTGTATGGTATTGTCGTACATAATGCCGGCGGTGTGATCGGCGCCCATGGGGCTTGTGCAGTAGGTGACGCCGACGATTTTGTTGCTCTGCGGGTGATGCGCGGGAATTGCCTGGCCTTTCACGGCAGGAACGCGTTTGACACCGAGCAGCTTACCGGTTATGACGGCTCCGCTTCCAATCATTCTCCCCCGAATCGTTCCCTTTGCGACTTCCTGGATGAGCTCGATGGCGCTCTCGCTGTCGCCGAACTTGATGTAGCCGGATTCCATGACCACGCCGAGCGCAGCGCCCGTTTCGATGGTGTCGAGACCGCAGTCGTTGAGCAGTCGGTTCATGCGTGCAATCGCGTCCACATCGTCTACGAGCAGATTCGAGCCGAGCATGGCGACTGTCTCATACTCGAGGCCACCCACGAGGAACTTGTGGTCCTTGTCGTGGAAGGTGATGGAGCATCGAATCGGACAGCTTGCCGTGCAACCATGCATCTTGGCTCCACGCTGCTTGGCCAGTGCAACTATGGCGGCGCCCTGAATCTTATCGGCGTGCTCATAACAGCCTGCTGCAAAGTTTCGCGTGGGGAGCGTGCCGAACGCATTGAAGTTCGGGATGCCGCCCGGTGTGCCCAAGGTTCTGAGTTGTTCGAAAAAGCCTTTGCCTTCGCGGAGCCCCTTTGAGAGGGCGCGAGCAGTCTTGGCAAAACCCTCTTTGTCTTTCGGCTGACGCGGGTGGGCGCCGGAGTCATCTATTACGATTGCCTTCAGCCCCTTGGAGCCCATCACGGCGCCCATGCCGCCCCGGCCCGCGTAGCGATTGGGCAGTCCTTCCATATCGGTGACGGCTACGCTTGCGCCCGCAAGCCGCATCTCGCCCGCCTGCCCGATGGAGATGATGCAGGCTTTCTCGCCGTGTTTGTTGTGGAGGCGTTCACAGGCGGCGTAGTTGCCGAGTCCGACGAGTTCTCCGGCATGTTCGAGCGAATAAGCGTCTTTGGTTATCGTGAGGCAGGAAAATGCTTCGTTATTCGGCTGTCCCTCTACGATGATAGCGGCGATTCCGAGGTGCGCGAGCTTTTCCGAGGCCGTTCCGCCAACGTTACTCTCCTTGATGCCGCCGGTGAGCGGGCTCTTGCCGCCGACCGAGAGCCGGCCGGAGCACGGGGCGCCCGTGCCGGAGAGGAGGCCGGGGGCTATCACGAGCTTATTGTGAGGTGAAAGCGGTTCACATGTTGGCGGGACCTCGCGGTTGATGATGGTCGAGGTGAGGCCGCGTCCGCCGAGTCCTGAATATTCTTCGGGCAGATCCTCCAGCTTTGCCGTGAGATTGGTCATGTCAACTCTGAGCATTTTCTTCATTTACGGGCTCCTTCATCTCGAGAAGGGCGCAGCCCCGCTGTGGCGGAGCGCCCCTACAACTGATTCCTGGCCGTCGCAAGGTAGTCTTGTATCATGGGAGCGGCTTTGGTAGCAGAATCAAAGGCAATGTCTCCGCTACAGCCGTCTCCCTGTGCAGTGTCTCCGACAAAGAAGAGATTCCTCACATGCGGCGACTGAATGCTATGACGATCCTTTCTCGTCTGGCCAACCTTGAGGTGAACGCCGTCGAGGATAAGGTAGGCGAGCGGGCGCTCCCACTCGACGTTGTCGAAGAACGTGGGATATAGGTTGCGTATGAAGTCACGTAGCGAATCGAGCGCGTTCTTGAGCGTGGGCCCCTTCTTGGCTTCGGCATAGGGAACCACCATCAGCCACGTGGATAGTTGTTTGCCTGCGGGCGCGAGCGTCGAGTCGTAGTTTGACGGGAAACTTCCGAGAACGACCGGGTCGAGACAGATGATATTGCCTTCCATGTCCGCGACGGGTTTACGCAGGCCGAAGTCAATGCTTACGCCGGAAGTGGGCTCCAAATTCTCCGCATAGCTTACGAAGTCCGGCGAGAAGTAGTCTTTTTTTATGAATTGAAACAGGTGTTGAATCGGCGGGGTGAAAACGATTGCGGATGCTGTGTACAAACGTCCGCCGGCGGTTACACCGATGGCCTTTCCGTCCTGCAGTTCGATGCGTTCGACGCGAGTGCCTGTCTTGATCTCGCCTCCGGTGCTCCGTATCACGCTCTCGAGCTTGTCGATGATTTGTTTTGCGCCCCCGACAGGTTCTGCGAGCGGTTCCTTGGCCATTTGCGCGTTCTTGATGAAGCTTATGACTTCGCCTGCTGAGGCGGTCTCGATGTCCGGCGCTATGATGGTGAAGCCGAGGAGACGGAAGAAGCGTTTCACATGCTCATCCTGCGTGTGCTGTTCCACGAACTGGAGCAAGGCCTTTTCGTACCAATCCGCGGGGTCTTCGGCAACCATGGCGAACACGGTCTGCAGAAGGGCCTGCCTGCTCTCTTCCGGGACGAGTTCGGTCTGCAGGAAGTCCTCGATCGCGTTGGGTCTTTTGATGAGCTTGCCGTCTTGATACACGTATGACGTACGGTCTTTCTTATGGGCGAACGTGATTGCCTGCCCGACCATCTTGAGGACACGCGCGGCGGGTCCGTCATCTCCGAATCGGTTTGCGTGGAGGCCGAGGTCAACGATGTATCCTTCTTTCTCTATGCACTTGGCTCGTCCGCCGAGGACGGTGTCGGACTCGAACAGGGTGACCGGAATCCCCGATTTACTCAGCAGCGCTCCCGCGGAAAGTCCGCCGAAGCCGCCGCCAATGATAATGACATTTCCCCGCATTCGTTCACCTCATCATAGTGGGAGAAGAATTTCGTTGTCGAAGTGGAATGGCGCTTATGGGTACTCTCATTATAGGGGGTAAGGCGTGCTCACTGCAACCCTCCGGCGAAGCAGGGACGGAGCCACACTCCCGACTGGGATTGTGGCCTATTGCATGAGGGGTCAAAGTGTTACTATTTCGGCCCGGGGCGGTTGACCGGGTTCAAGGTTGAGGACTGCCACTGAGGCTGGGAGGTCGAACATCGGCTTGCCTGCCGACCCCGGGTTGAGGCTGAGCATTCCGTCAATGACCCTATTTTCGGCCCTATGCGTGTGTCCCCAGATGAACGCGTCCGGCCGCTTGGGTCCGCAGCGGGCTCGGAAGGCGTTGGGGCTTCGAAGGAGCATACCTCCGTTGTGGGTTATGAACACATCGGTTCCTGCGAGTTGCAGCCGATGGTCTTCCGGATACGTAGACGAGATCTCCGCAGTATCCATATTGCCGCGAACCGCTATGACAGGAGCGATGGCGCTCAGGTTGAATATCACATCCATCGTGCCGATGTCGCCTGCGTGTATGATGTGTTGGACTCCTCGGAAAATCTGGAGTATCTTCGGATTTAGGTAGCCGTGTGTATCGGATATGACACCAACCCGCATGGCTGTCCTTGCCGGGCTCCTTCAGATTGCAATTCGCTTGAGGAGAGCGTCCTTCAGCTCGGAGATTTTCACGCGTATCTGGCTCATGGAATCGCGTTCGCGCAGGGTGACCGTTTCGTCCTGAAGCGTCTGAGAGTCCACGGTTATTCCGAACGGTGTGCCGGCCTCGTCCTGCCTTCGGTAGCGACGGCCAATGGAGCCGCCGTCGTCATAGAATATTTTGAGATGAGGACGCAATTCGTCCGCAATTTTCTTCGCGACATCCGGCATTCCGTCGCGATTCACGAGCGGCAGGATTGCCGCCTTGATGGGCGCTATCTTCGGCGAGAGCCTCAACACTGTTCGTTCTTCCTTCTTGCCCGGATTTTCGACCTCATAGGCGTCAATGAGGCAGGTGAGCAGCGTGCGGTCAACGCCGGCAGAGGTTTCGATGATGTAGGGGACGTAGTGCTGGTTGAGTTCCTGGTCGAAGTAGGTGAGGTCCTTGCTCGAGTATTCCTGGTGGCGGGAAAGGTCGAAGTCGGTGCGGTTGTGCACGCCTTCGAGCTCTTTCCATCCGAACGGGAACTCATACTCGATGTCGAGCGCTTTTCGCGCGTAATGAGCGAGTTCCTTATGCGTGTGCTCGTGGATGCGGAGCTTCTCTTTTCGTATTCCGAGGTTCAGATACCACTGCATGCGCTGTTCTTTCCAGTAATCGAACCATTGCTCGTCCGTCCCGGGGCGGACGAAATATTGCATTTCCATCTGCTCGAACTCACGCATGCGGAATACGAAATTGCCGGGGGTTATCTCATTGCGGAAGGCTTTCCCTATTTGCGCGATTCCAAAGGGGATCTTCTGGCGCGACGGCCCGAGGACATTCAGGAAATTGACGTAGATGCCCTGTGCGGTTTCGGGTCGCAGATAGACGAGCGCCGCCTCTTCCTCGACCGGGCCGACAAATGTCTTGAACATCAGGTTGAACTGCCTGGGCTCGGTGAGCTCGCCGCCGCAGTCGGGGCAGGCGGGGCTGTTTACTTCATCGGCACGGAAGCGATGTTTGCATTGCTTGCAGTCCACGAGCGGGTCATGAAAGCCGGCGACGTGTCCCGATGCCTCCCACACGCGCGGGTGCATGATGATGCTCGCGTCGAGCCCTTCGATGTCGTCGCGGTCTTGGGTCATGCTCTTCCACCAGAAGCGCTTGATGTTGTTTTTCAGCTCGACTCCCAAGGGACCGTAGTCCCAACAGCTATTGATGCCGCCATATATGAGGCTGCTCTGGAAGATGAACCCGCGACGCCTGCACAGCGAGACGAGTTCCTCCATCTTCTTGTCGGCCTCAGTGGGGACCTTCTTTGCCATGAGTTGTACGAACACCTCCCATATTCAGGAACCAGTTGATAGCAAAAAGCCCTTCTCGCCAGTGCTTGAAAGCCTTGGCGAAAAGGGCGAAACGAATTGCGGTTTCACCCTCTGTGAACCGTATCGGGGCCACCTCCGTAGTTTCGAGTTTATTATAATACTCCGAGTTCTGTCGTGTCAATGACGCCTTGACATGACGCTGTGAGCGACGTGACGCTGTGCCTTCATAACTTCGGGAGAGATATTTGGAGCAGGGGCAGCATCGTCGGCAGCGAGCACGCAGGTGGCGTAACCTTAGTAGTATTCGAGGGTCATCTTTTTCACGGAAAAGAGGGCGCCGGATTTCTGAGAAGGACGGATTGCGAGCCTGATGATGCGCGGATTGATGAGAGAGAGTCCATTTCTGTACAGCGGTATCCTGTACTCATGGAAATTCCCATCGCTTGTGACATAGAAGCCGATGGATTTTGTTCCTGAGTAGTCGAGGTCGTTCTCGGTCACCCAGAAGATTCGTGCGATATCTTTCTCCACTTCCTCGTTTTTGAGCATCATCTCCACCGTACAGTATTGAATCGACGATTTTGGGTCGAGCGGCGGAAGTTTCAGGAGTGACCATGAGCCGTTGACCATGAATATCGGGTAAGGGGTGTTTGGCGCATACACCTGTGCCAGGTCATTGGCAGCCTCGATCGTTCCTTGACTTCGTCGGTCCATGAAATCGTAAATGAGAGGTGGTTCCTCGGCTTGATTGGGTTGAATCGGCCGTTCGGTACGGATGGCTTCCGCCCCAGTATCCCACGTGAGCCAGACATACCGCCAATCCTGAGGAGCATAATTCTCACGCTCAAGCACGAGGATGTTGTCTTCAGGAAGGTAGTCCATGGAGGCCTCAACAAGGTTTCGGTCATAGTAAAGGCCGATTGCGGCTTTGAACGCGCCGCCGATGCAGGGGACTCCTCCATATTCCGACGGTATGCCCGATACGTACACGCGCGAGTATTGAGGGTATTCTCGAAGCTCGTTTACGGTAGCCTGGATGACCTTTTCACTCAGGTCCTGTGACCGAATCCATGTGCGGTCATAATATTTCGTGAGACAGACCATGAGAAGCATCACAACGGAAAAGAATCCGTATCGCGTCAGGACGCTTTTCCCGTTTACGAGCATCCCGCCAAGAAGCATTGCGATAATGTAGCATGCGCCGACAGATGGAAGATACAGGAATCTAGACCAGTGGGCCAACCTGAAAAGCCTGAACGTACCCAGGGCTGGCAGAAGCGCCACGGTGACAAAAAGGATGCAGTAGGATAATGCAATCACGTCCAGACGGCGTTGGCGCGCTAGGATGATGCTCATGACGGCGAATGTGATGAAAACCAGGAGTATGATGTGCTTTTGGTAAAGTATTGCGGGTGAGATAGGAGCGATCAAGTATACCCATCCCTGCAAATAGATCTGGAGCAGGTCGATGATGAGAATGTGGATATTCTGCAGGTACAGCGAAACATAATCGACGCCCTCGCCGGAGCTATACCCTATTCCCGTATTGAAGACGCTCCTGGTAATCACCAACACAAGCGCGAGCAGGCCGAAATATGCGCAATGCTCGACGGCTCTCTTCGAGAAGCGCAGTTTCACATTCCGGGACACGTATAGGAAGAAATCCAACAGCACAAGCGAGACGGGAAGGGTGAACGCTTCCTCCTTGGACAGGACCGCGCCCAGGAACATGAGGAGGGAGAACGCATACAGGCCCGGCCGTAACGAGAGCCTGTAATATGCGAAGAGGTTCAATGTCGCCATGTAGAAGGACAGGGCCCATAGCGCATGCATACAGGGCCAATCAATCACTTCGGCGTGATTCGGAAACGCGATAAAGACGAATCCAAAGACCGCAGCGACCGTGAGATTCTGGAAAAGGAGGTAAAAGAGGTTTGTCGCGAGCACTGCGGCGGATGCAAACAAGAACAGTACGGCTACATTATAGGCGACTGGGTTGACGCCGAAGAGCTTGCCCAGGACCCAGAAAAAGAACATGCTGACCGGTCGGAAGAACTTGGTTTCGAGGTTCGTGTCGTACCCGAGAAGCGTATGCGGAAGCGTGTTGTATTTCGCGGACCCGATGTGGAGAAAGTCATCGAGCAGGAAGTACTGGTCAAGAGTGTTGGCAAAGAGCAGAAACGTAAAGAGGAACAGCAGGATCCCGAGCTTGAGAGGGATGTAAAGTTGGGGCGATGTGCTTCCCGGTGAATCGTCGGCCTGCTTCACGGCAGAGAGTGGACCCATCTGAATGATTTTCATGCGAAAGTACAAGAAGAGATGACTCATTTTATATCACAACGGTGAATATCATGTCAAACACGTGAGCCCGATGGTAAGCGCTCTCGCTGGGCGCGATTCATGCCTGCTAGTGCATCATTCCCAGTAGTGTTATATTTGTCTTGAGGAGGTGGAAGGAATGGAACTGAAAGGTAAAAAGGTGCTGATCCTTGCCGATGATATGTATGAGGATATGGAGCTATGGTATCCGAAGATTCGGCTGACCGAGGCCGGCGCAACCGTGAAAGTCGCGGGCGTCGAGAAGAGAACATACCACGGCAAGCACGGATATCCGGTGGAGGCGGACGATAAGATTTCCGCTTACAATCCGAAGGATTTCGATTGCGTCGTGATACCGGGCGGCTATGCGCCCGACAGGATGAGGCGCTCGAAGTCGCTTCTCGATTTCGTTAAGAAGATGCACGATGGCAACAAGGTGGTGGCCTCGATATGCCATGCTGCATGGGTGCCGATCTCCGCGGGCATCGTGAAGGGCAAGACGATGACCTGCTTCTATGCAATCAAGGACGACCTGGTGAATGCGGGCGCGAAGTATGTGGACCAGTCGGTTGTTGTCGACGGAAACATCGTCAGCTCGCGTACGCCTGACGATCTGCCTGATTTCTGCAAAGCGATTATCTCCCTGCTCGCCGGTAAGGGTGAATACAGGCCGGTGACCACGGAGGCGATGGAAGAGGCGGAGGCGCATTTGTAAACCGCTTCGTGGGGTCAGACCTTGAAATATGACATAGGGAGACAAGGGAAACAGGTATCAATACTTGACGCAAGCTTTATGTCATATTTCAAGGTCTGACCCCAAGGACCCTGTCGAGTTCATCCTTGCAATAGCCTTCCCAAGTGTGATAAGATTTCAACTGGAAGTTTTCTTGACGGAATCTCTCCACAATGCATCTGGGGCATATTCATGAACCGGCGGAGGAAAACCCCGAGCTCGCCCTTTATCATTTCGGACGGGCGATAGACTTCTTGCGCGCCGGTCAAGAATCCCGTGCAATCGAGGAGTTCCGGCTCGTGCTTCGTTACGACCCTGAGTTTGGCGAGGCGCGGGCTCGATTGGAGGAGTTAGGAGAGGGATTGGGAGAGAGTTCGCGGGACTAAATGGGTGGCTGCATCCTGCTGGAGTGAACGGTTGCATGGCCGCCCGGGGTACGGGGATTCCGAAGAGTATTGAACACAGCAAGAAAAGGCTCTAGACGGTCTCGAGCATAACCAAAGAGGAAGGAGCACAGAATGTGTCGTTTCTGCGAAGAATATGGCGATGGCGGGAAATGGTATCTGAATCCCGCTAATTACGCAAGGAGATTATATAAGATACGGAAAGAGGGTGACGAAGCGCTCGGGGCCGATGCCGACCCGCAAGCAGCGGGGATGGGCGGCGCAGTCATCAACGACATAATCCGGGCGCGGGCCGCGGGCAAGCGTGACGAGGAGGAGCAAATCAAGAAGGATGCGCTTGATGCCGCATATCAGAGGCACTTTGCTCAGGTGGTCACGCTCGAGGAGACGAAGCAGATATTCGACATCGCGTATCCGATAGCCCGCATGACGTGTGTGTGCAGGCGCGCGTCGGTGGCGCTGCCTGATGAGCAGAATTTCACGTGTATCGGCATTGGGCCGGGCATGTACAAGTGGGAACGCTGGCCCGAGACGTATCGCGGCGGCGTCGAGTTCATGACGCCGGCGGAGGCGAAACGGTGGGCGGATGCCGCAGACGAAGCGGGGCTGGTGCATACGGTTGATGTGTTTGGGCTTCCGTACATCGGGGGCATGTGCCAGTGCGAGTATCCGGGCTGCGTCGCTATTAGGAACAGGGTTGACTATGACTTCAAGTTCATCCTCAAGGGGGAATATGTAGCCGAGTTGGACCCCGAGAAATGCATTGGCTGCAAGAAGTGCATTCCGCGGTGTCACTTCCGTGCGGCATATTTCAAGGTATATGCGGAGAAGGCCGGCATTGACATGATGAGATGTTTCGGATGTGGCTTGTGTGCAAGTGTATGCCCGACGAACGCCATCACGCTTGTCGAGAGGAGTTCTTTTCCCGCGCTGGCGGACAATTGGTAATGTATTCACTGGAGGATTGTGATGCTTCCGAAGATAACTGTTGATGATGGAACATGCCTCGGTCCCCACGAGTGCGGACTGTGCATGAAACTATGTCCGATGACGGTGTTTATTGCGGGACATACGAAAGTGTGGAAATTTCGCGAGACCGACCCGAAGGACTACCGGGTGTATGCGCGTTACTATGACCAGTGCGTCATGTGCAACAAGTGTGTCGAGGCTTGTCCCGTGAGCGCGATAACTATTACGGCGGATGAGGTTGCCTCCGCCGCTGAATTGTTGGCGGAACCGATGGCTGAGCAACCGGCTTCATTGAGCTGAGGAGTGTTTAGCGAGGGTTCGCCGACGAAGGAGTGAAGAGATGGCGGAAAAAAAGAAGAGGACAAAGAGCGCCGAGGCCGCGAGGAGAAAAATCGGCCTCAGCGATGAGATAGCGCCCGGCCGGCGTATGAAACTTGAGGCGGGAGTTAACCGCGAGTTCGACATGCCGCGCCAAATGGCTGAGGAGGTGTCCGCTGCATTCAACTTTGGGGAGTTAGCCGAGAATCTGCGGAGCAAGCCGGAAGACGAGGCGCGAAAGGTTTATGATGAATTCGGACGAGCTGTGATGAAGAAAGTCATCGAGCTTGCGGACGAAAAATATCGTGACCGTACCGCCGAGATGGTGGAGCTGGTTGCGAGTCAGACGGGCGCTCACTTTCCGCACCGGCTGCAGCGATATGTTGAGCTGTCGGTGCTTTCGCTTCGTCCCGAGGACAAGTGGAACGTTACCGTTTCGACCACCAAAGAGATGCGGATACGGGAATACTCGTGCGTGATGAATAAGGCGCTCGCGGAAGTCGGGATAGTTCTGGAAGGGCTGCCGTGCGGCGCAAGTTGCATCGGCGGATTCATCGAGGCTGCGCGGGGAGCATCTACGAAATTGAGGGTTGAACATTCGGCGAAGCTGCCCGAGGCCGGTTACTGCGAGTTCACGTTCTATCCGTTGTAATGATTCGCTCCCGCTCCTGACGGTTGCCCGCACGGAGCGGGATTCCCTTTTTTTCCCTCATTCCGGCTCGGGAGCCGGGGAAGCCGCTTCCCCGGAAAGTTCCTGCAGTCTTGAGCGAGCTTGGTCGGCAAGCTCGTGCATTCCCGCCGCCGTGGCCACAGCCAGAGCCGATTTGTAATTCTCTGCCGCTCTCTTGCCATCGCCCAGTTGTTCGCTGACAAGCCCGATGCGAAACAGGGTGTCGGCTATGCGGGTGTGATTTGCGGTAAAATCGAAGACTGCGAGCGCGCGGCTGTAATGCGTGAGCGCGTTTGCGTAGTCTCCTTTTGCCTGGTATGCGGATGCGATGTTGAAGAGGTCGAGCGCTATTGCCTCGGGAAGCTCGAGCTCCTTATCAATCTCAAGGGCTCGCCGGTAATAGTCTAAGGCGCTATCGGCATTGTTGAGAGAGAGCGAAAGCGTGCCGAGATTGTTGAGGTTGTCGGCCACAGCCATGCGATTGCCTTCCCGCTCATTGATCCGGAGCGACTGCTCGTACAATTCCCGTGCTTGTTCGCTGTCGCCGGTTTCCTTCATCAGCAGGCCAAGGTTATTGAGCGCTTTGGCTTCGAGTGACCTGAGCTTGTTTGCCCGGGCTGTTTCCAGAGCCATCTGGTAATGTTGCCTGGCCGCATCGGCGTTTTGCAGGGCCGAATGCGTGGAGCCGATGTTGAGGAGTGTCGTGGCGATACCTTGGGAATTATGAAGTTCACGGTAAATCGTCAGTGCGCCGCCGTAATTCTCCAGTGCTTTCTCGTAGTCTCCCTGTCGGAGGTGGACGGTGGCGATGTTGTTGAGGGCATCTGCCACGCCTTCCTGATAATCGATGGAGTTGCTGGCTTCGAGGGCCGCGTTGAACCGGACGAGGGCATCCTCGTAATCGCCCTTCTGGTATTGTTGCATCCCCACGCGGAGCAGTCTGTCCGCGCGTTCTGTGCGTGTTGGAGGAGAAATGGTGTGCGCGCAGGCAAGGAAAAGCGAGGCCGACGCCAGGAAGAAGCAGAGGGACGCCACACCGGCTGCCACGAACAGGGTGTCAGCGCTTCTCGTGGTGGAGACGGGGCCATGTCCGATTCTCACCGTGTCACCTCCGGCCGAGCGACGTCGCGGCCGCTTATCGCGATTGGTTCACCCGGTACGGCCGGCTCGAAATAGCCGCGGATGAGCCAACTTCGCTTTGACGCATCGATGACCTTTCTCGCCTCTCCTATCGTCTCGTCTGCCGAATCTATGAGCGGGCCTATCCTCGGAGTGGCCTCTCGTATGTCTTCGGAGGCAGCGGTGAGGTTTGAGGCGATGGTTTCTGCCTCTTTCATCACCGTGCGGCCAGAAGCGATCATTTCGGCAAAATCTTCCGCCGTGTCGGCGGCTTTGCTCGAGAACTCGTTGAATTTGTCGACCGAGGATTTTGCCCTCTCCATGATGGCCGGAAACTCGGTTGAGGCTCCTTTGGCATTGCTCGACACAACCTTAAAGTTTTCCATGGTTACGTTCGCGGAGTCCAAGACAGTCGAAGCTTTCCGGTAGAGGTCATCTCGGGTGAGCAGTGCGCCGAGCGTGCCCTTTCCGGCCCGAGCCTCTGTTGTGAGGACCTTGACGTTGTCGAGAATAGTGCCCACTTCGCCCGCGGGGTCGGCGAGTTCGTCGGTGAGCTTGGAGATGTTCTTGATTGCGTTTTCCATATTTCCGAGGGCGGGCCGCGCCGCTGCGAGCAGTTCGGCCAACTCGAAGATTTCTGATGTTTTAATGGTGCCGCCGTCGGGGATGACGGGCTCTTCCGCGGAGCCGACCGTGATCTCAATGTATCGGTCGCCCATGAGTCCCATGGTCTTTATTGAAGCAATAGAATCGCCCCGGATTCTTTCTCGCTGCGTTTCGCTGATGCTCATTATCACCTGGACCCTGTTCGTGGAGCCGAACGTGACGTCTCTAACGTGTCCGACGTTGATGCCCGCGAGGAGCACGTCGGCGCCTGTTTGCAGACCTGCAACGGAGTCAAACACTCCGGTTATTTCATAGCGCCTCTCGAAAATGTTCTGGCGTCTTCCTATCAGGGCTACGATTACGAAAAGGAGTGCGAGCGATGCCAGAACGAATATGCCGACGATCGTCTCCAGTTTTCCTCTGCGCCTTGGCATGAGCGATACCCTCCTCTTTTCGCTGGTTCGGCCTCGTCGACGATAGCATGAATTCTTCTCATACTATGGTGCGACGAGAACAGGCGAGGCAAGCTTCCTCGCGTCCTACCAGGCGGAAATCCTTTGTGATCAGTGCCGAAGAGAACTCGAATCGAGGAATTCGCGAACATATTCGTTGTCGCTTCGGCGCAATTCCTCCATCGTGCCGACAAACAGGAATTTGCCTTCATGCAAGAGGGCGAGCCTGTCAGCCACATGGCTCGCGCAAATGAGGTCGTGCGTGACGACGATTGATGTGATCTTCAGCTCATGCTGGAGCCTGACTATCAGCTCCGAGATGGTCTTCGCACGGATTGGGTCGAGCCCCGTGGTCGGTTCATCATATACGACGATTTGGGGCTCGAGCGCGATTGCGCGTGCGAGCGCAGCTCGTTTCTGCATGCCTCCGCTCAGTTCCGATGGCATTTTGTCCTCCGCGCCTTCGAGCTCGACCATGGAGAGTTTCTGCCGCACGACATCCCGTATTTGTTCCTCAGTGAGATTCAGGTGGTGCCTGATGGCAAACGAGATATTTTCTCCGATCGTCATCGAGTCGTACAGTGCCGACCCCTGGAAGAGGAACCCGATCTTGAGCCGCACTTCATCCCACTGGCTGTCGCGGGTGAAGGCTGTCACATCCTGACCATCAATCATGATGCGTCCCGAATCCGGTTCCAGCAAGCCCACGAGCAGATTCATCAAGACGGTTTTGCCGCTGCCGCTGGCGCCGAGTATGACAACGGTTTCTCCCTCGCGTATTTCGAGCGTGATGCCACTGAGGACGGTTTGGCCGTTGAAGCTTTTCGTCACGTTTTCAATTCTGATTATCGGGGAAGATTGTCTGGTATCTTCGTCCATGTTTCCGTCCGGCCACTAATGCGCGTTCAAGAGCCAAAAATCCAGAGCAGAATCCTTGTGAGGATGACATCGGAAATCATGATCAGGAGGGAAGCGGTGACAACGCTCGACTTCGTCGAGTTGCCGACGCCCTCGGTCCCTCCCGTTGTTTCGAAGCCGTAGTAGCTTGCGACGGTGCCCACGAGCATGCCGAAGATGATGGTCTTGAGCAGGCCGGGGATGACGTCGCTGAGGGTAATGTATTTCAAAGTGAAAGACGTATAGAGATAAGGGCTTATGTCGCCCTGCGTTACCCCGATGATGAATCCGCCGAAAACGCCGAGCACATCGGCTATGATCGTAAGGAGCGGGACGGCAATCATGCAGGCGACGACACGCGTGACGACCAGGTAGCGGATGGGGTTGACGGCGGAAACTGTGAGTGCATCTATCTGACGTGTCACCTTCATCGAACCGAGTTCGGCGCTGATTCCGGAACCCGCTCTGCCGGCGACCATAAGCCCGGTGAGAACGGGCCCGAGTTCCTTCACGACTGCGAGGCCGACGCCGACGGAGACATAGTTCACCGCGCCGAAAGCCTGGAGCGTTCCTATGGTTTGCATTGCCATTACGAGCCCGACTGAAAGCGCGACGGTGCTTGTCAGCAGAAGCGACATGACGCCGATGGTATAGACCTGCCGGACGGTCTCGGCGAGGTAGAAGCGGGGGGTCACGCATTTTCTCATTATGTCGACCCAGAAGAGAAACATGCGGCCGGCAGAGTTAGCATAGGAGATGAGGTAACTGCCTAACGTGCGCGCGACAATTTCCATCGTTGGGTGTCTGCGATTGTCCCGGTGGTGATTTCTCTCGCGAGCGCAGAACGTTGACTCATTGAAAAATTAATTCGCTCGCCGGAAGGTCACATTTCGCTCGGATTCGAGTCATCTTGAGGAAATGCGCCTTTCTCTCTCAGGCTCAAATTATACAAGAATCAGATGCATATGTCTAATTGCCGGATGTGCTTTTGACATTCCTTTTTTGCGCGTGATACTATGCGACCGCGCGCTTCATGAAAGCAGCGCCTGCCTGTTCTCGCGGCATGTTTCACTCCATGGTGATTGCGAAGTCGCACAATTTTGGGGGGCGTGATATAGTTGTGCGATAGCGCCGGTCAACTCGTATGATGCAAGAATTGCTGGAGGGAGGTCTACGATGCCCACTAAGGACGCCGCGGAGCTCGACAGGATTGTGCTTGACTACACGAACGTGATGGCCGACGCCATAGGCTCCGAACATGGCATCGTGCATGGGGAGCTTAGTTCGGAGCTGTCTCGCGTGAAGGAAATATCACGTTCTCTCAAGAAACAGCGGGCGGATGGCAAGCTTGCATTCATGGATTTGCCCCATCAGAAAGGATGGGTTCGCGAGATCGAGGGCTATGTTCGGCGGATGCCCAAAACGATTGAGAACTTTGTGGTTATCGGCATTGGCGGTTCCGCACTGGGCAATATCATGCTCCATTCGGCGCTGAACCATTCCGAATACAATCTGTTGTCACGCGAGCGCCGTAAGGGCAGGCCGCGCATGTTTTTTCTTGATAATGTGGACCCGGACCGGACCGCCTCGCTCCTGGAGGCGCTTGACCCGCGAAAAACCGTGTTCAATGTGATAACAAAGTCGGGCGACACGGCGGAGACGATGAGCAATTTTCTCGTCGCGCGGCAGTGGCTGCTCCGGTCGGTTGGCAAGAAGGCGCTCGCGCGCCATATCGTGGCGACGACAGATGCGAAGAAAGGGCACCTGCGCAAGCTTGTCGAGAAAGAAGGGTATGAATCGTTTGTTGTGCCGGATGGTGTGGGAGGTCGATTCTCGGTGCTCACACCCGTGGGGCTGGTGTCGGCGGCCGTCTCCGGCATCAACATTCGAAAGTTGCTCGCCGGCGGGGCGAAAATGGACGAGATATGCCAAACGGACAGCCCGACGGAGAATCCGGCCGCTCTCAACGCGTTGCTTCACTATCTGCTCGATACTCGGAAGGGAAAGAAGATTTCCGTCATGATGCCGTATGTCCAAAGATTGCGCGATTTTGCCGATTGGTACCGGCAACTGTGGGCTGAAAGCCTCGGAAAGAAGTATTCGCTTGACGGCAAAGAGGTTTATACAGGGCAAACGCCGGTGAAGGCGCTTGGGGCAACGGACCAGCATTCTCAGATTCAGCTCTATATGGAAGGCCCGTTTGACAAGGTCGTGACGTTCATTGGGCTGAAGCGATATCCGCGCGAGGTGACGATTCCGCGAGCGTTTACTGATATGGAGGGGATTTCGTATTTGGGCGGGCGTCAACTCGGGGAGTTGTTGAAGGCCGAGCAGGAATCTACCGCGCTCGCGCTTGCCAAGAACCAGCGGCCCAACTGCACCGTCACCTTGCCCCGGCTTGACGCATTCGTGCTTGGGCAGATGATTTACCTGTATGAAGTGCAAACCGCCTTCGCGGGTGCGCTGTATGGTGTGAATCCATTTGACCAGCCGGGCGTGGAACTAGGAAAACACTATGCGTGCGGGACGATGGGACGGAAGGGGTATGAGCAGTACAGAGACGAGGTCGACCGCGGTTTGTCCAAAGGCATGCGAATGACCGTATGAGTCAGAACAAGACCAGGGGCCGCCGAGGCGCACAATGTGCGGAAAAATAGGGCTGAAGGGCGGGATGCGGACCGCAATGAAGGGAGCGTTCTCCGCGTGCGTTCTCGTTTTATTGCTGTCCCTGCATGTTGGCTGTTCTGGAGAGCCTCAGAGCACGGGTCGCATCAAGGTTGCAGCCACCGTATTCCCCTTGTATGACATCGCACAGAATGTGGTCGGTGATCGAGGAGAGGTGCTGGTGCTCCTGCCGCCGGGCGCAAGTCCCCACACATATGACCTGACGCCGCAGCAGGCAAGACAACTGAAGGGTGTGCGGGTGGTCTTCAAGGTTGGTCACGGGCTCGATGATTGGACTCGAGCAATTGGTGATATATGGCCGGGGGTTGAGACGGTCGTGGTGGACAAGGGAATCGTTCCAAGGCTGTCCAATGATTCAGAGGAACATGATGAATCGGCCGAGCATGCGCACATGCGTGAGGAAATGAATCCGCATTATTGGCTTTCGGTTCGCAATGGAGAGATGATTGCGAAGAACATAGCGGAAGAGATGATAAGGATTGACCCGGCCCATGAAGCGTCGTATTCTGCAAACGCAGAGAGATATCTCGCGAAGCTAAGCGACGTGAAACAAGAGATAGAGGCGCAACTGAGCGGATTGCCGAACAAGAGAATCGTCACGTTTCATGATGCCTGGGGCTATTTTGCGGATGAATTCGGCTTGGAGATTGTGGCCACGTTTGAGCCGTTCCCCGGCAAGCAGCCTACGCCGCGATATTTGGCCGAGTTGCAGCGGAGAGTTCGAAAGCTTGGCATCAAGGTCATTTTCTCGGAGCCACAGCTTTCGACGGAAACGATTGCGCCGTTTGTTGAGGACATGGGCTTGAAGTTGTACGTTCTTGACCCTCTCGGAGGCGTCGAGGGGCGGAACACCTACATCGAGTTGCTCCGCTATAACGCTCAGGTCATTGCAGAGGCATTGAATAATGGGCGACGATAAGATTCTTGAAATACGGAATTTGACGGTCAGGTATAACGAGCATGTTATCCTGAACGAGCTGAACTTTTATGTGAACACGGGTGAGATTGTGGCAATCATCGGGCCAAACGGCTCGGGCAAGACGACGCTGCTCAAGGCGATTCTGGGTTTGATTCCCTATAAGGGGGAAGTGAGGATTTTCGGCGGGCCGCCGAGACTCGCATTGAAGGAGATAGGGTATGTTCCTCAGAGGCTCGATTTCGACAAAACGTTCCCGCTGATGGTGAAGGAGTTTCTCGGTTTTGTAAAGGTGACGAATAGGCCGTGGCGTGAAGAAGTTCTCAGGGAAGCAGGGGTGAATGCGCTCATGGAGAAGCGGCTGGGCGAGCTGTCGGGCGGTCAGTTGCAGCGACTGCTGATTGCAAGGGCTATGCTCAAAGAGCCGAGATTGCTCCTGCTTGATGAGGCGACGAGCGGTGTGGACGTGGCTGCGGAGATGACGTTCTTCGAGTTGATAGAACACGTGAACAAGACCCACGGAGTGACCGTCATGCTTATCTCGCACGAGGTGAACATGGTGTACAAGTTTGCCACGCAGATACTGTGTTTGAACAAGGACCTCGTGTGCAACGGCAGGCCCAAAGAAGCTATCACGCAGGAAGTCCTCGAGAAGCTTTACGGCAAGAACATCCAGTTTCAACCTCACGAGCACTGACATGGTGGAGATGCTCCGTTTTCCCTTCATGCAGAGGGCCATCGTCGCGGGCGTCATACTCGCCGCGTTGCTTGCATGGCTCGGTGTGTTCGTGATTATGAGAAGGATGTCGTTTTTCTCGGACGGCATCGCGCACGCGTCGCTGGCGGGAGTCGCCGTCGGCATCCTGGCGAGCATTCACCCGCTCACGACCGCCATCATTTTCAGCATCGTCTTCTCGCTAACCATCTATGTGCTGGAGCGAAAGACGAACCTTTCATCCGATGCAATCATTGGGATGCTGTTCACCTCAGGTATGGCGCTCGGGGTTGTGCTCATCAGTTTGAAGAGCGGATATCAGCCCGACCTCGTGAGCTTTCTGTTTGGGAACATTCTGGCGATCCGCACGCCCGACCTCATGATTATTGCGCCACTCGCAGTGGGCATCATCGTATTTCTCATTTGCAATCACAAGAGCATAACGCTCATGGCGCTCGACGTGGATACGGCGTATCTTGCCGGAGTCAGGGTGAGCTTGCTCCAGATAGCTTTCTATGTGATTCTGGCAATATCTGTGGTGCTCGGCCTGAAGATTCTCGGAATTGTTCTCGTCAGTGCGCTTCTTATCATCCCGGCTTCGACGGCGAAGCTGGTTTCGAGGTCGTTTAAGGGTCTCATCATCCAGAGTGTCTCGTTCTCCGAGGCGATTGTGCTTCTTGGCATCGTGCTCTCCTACTATCTCGATTCGCCCACGGGGCCGGTGATCGTGCTGGTGGGCACGGCGGTTTTCTTCCTCGTGTTTTCTTATAAGCAACTGGTATCTTTGGGCAGAAGCCAGGCTCAGTGAAGGCGACGGTGGCGGAGGAAATGTATATGAAGGTTCTTGCGGTGAACGGCAGTCCGCGGAAGAACGGCAACACGGCAACGATGCTTAGGGAGATTCTTTCCGGGGCGGCCGAGAAAGGCGCTAAGACACGGCTGGTGCACCTGAATGATCTCACCATGAAAGGATGTCAAGGATGTCTTACCTGTCGCGAAAAACCCGGCGAGTGCGCCCATAAGGACGATTTTCAGGGCCTGCTCGAGGAGATGAAAAACTGCGATGCCATTGCGCTCGGCACGCCCATCTATGTGTTCAGCGTCACAGGCCAATTCAAGTGTTTTCTCGACCGATGCTACTGTTTTATTGACAACAGTGAAGAGGGGACCTACCGCAGCGTTCTGCCGGGCGGCAAGAAGCTTGCGCTCGTTACCTCTCAAGGAAACGAAGACTCTCAGGCATACCGCCACATCATTGATTACCTGTTGCTGCTCTTCTCGTTTCTGAGTGGTTCCTCGATTGAAGTCATTACGCAGTCCGGCACTGAAGACAAAGATTCCGCCCGCAAGGATGCAAGTCTTGTGGAGCGGGCCCGCGCCGTCGGCCGCTCACTGGCTTCGTGAAAGCATAAACAGAGTGGGAAGGGATTTCCTGTGAGCCTGTGGGACAAGCTGACCGGAAAGAAGCAAGTTCTTTCGGAAACGGAACTGCAAGCGCAAGCAGAGGCCTTCTTTCACGAGCTGGAACAGTTAATCCATACAAATCCCAAGGCCGCCATGAAGATGATTACGAAACGGCCTCAGCAGATAGAACCCGTGATAGATTTCGCAGGCCCGTTTCACGAGCGGTTCGCACATGCTGTGCTGAGGGTGGCTTTTCTCAAGGAAAGCAGGAAAGATCCATCTCGAATTGAGCGCACGTATCGAGACCTTCCGTCGGTGACGGTTCTTGCTGATGAACAGATTGATACGTTCGGAGCGCTTCTGGATTCCGCAGGCACGGCACGGAGTGACGTGATTTTCATGCAGTTTATCAAGGATTGGCCGCGGGACGCTTTGGCAGCAATCGAGGCGCTCTACGTACTCGCGACAGACCCCTCAGCCCTGTTCATTATCCATGCCGGTCCGAACAATCTGTTCATTCGCGGGGAGTATCTCATCTCTGTTGGGAACTCGATGAGCCGAGACATGAAGATAGAGAAGGCGCCGGACGAATTGTTTTACATTGCCGAGGCGCAACCAGGCGTGAATTACGATGATTACGTCGTAACTCCCTATGGCTATGCGCTCTGCAAGTTTTATCGCGAGAGCCATTGACCTTCGTCGGCGACGCATCACCGCAAATGTGCGGGAGTTTCCAACTAGGATTCTCAGGCGTCGGTGATGCGCTCGAGCAGTTGCTGCTCGAAGCGAGTGGAATCAACGTACAGGGCGATAGTTGCGTTCGGCGCGCCCGTCTTGCCGCGCGCGTATGGGCGCAGGTCGGCCACGCTCATGCCAGCCGTCAGCTTTCCTTCCGTTTCGATCTCGACGTGTGCGCGCTTCGTGCCGATGATACTTCCGTCAATGGCTGCCATTACCGCGAGCGCGTCGTGCACGCAGCAGCCATGGTATCCTTCCCGTTCCCGGTAGAAGTCCATGACGAATTCCGTCGAGTCACGGAGGAACTGATTGAGCCGCGTGCGCTTCTTCGTGGCGTTCATGAGCGCATGGCGGCTGAGACGCGCGCTTCGCGTGACGTCGAGTCCCACCAAGGTGAGAGGAATGCCGGAGCCGATGACCTCCTGCGCAGCCTCGGGGTCGCAGTAGAAGTTGAACTCGGCTGCGGGCGTGACGTTGCCGGGAACGGAATACGCTCCGCCCATGGTGATTATTTCCTTGACGTGTCGCGATAAACCGGGGTCAGTCTGAAGGGCGAGGGCGATGTTGGTGAGCGGTCCGAGCGTGATAATGGTGATTTCGCCCGGATGCTCGTTAACAAGTTCGATTATTGCCCCTGGAGCGTACGTGGGTTCGGGCTTATGTCGGGGTGGAGTATATTTCTTTTTGCCGCGCCGGTCCTTCAGAAAGGTTATCTCACCCAGCCCGTCGCGTCCATGGATTGAGGCGCTCGGGATAGGCTCTCTGTTGAGCGGTATTGCAGCTCCCGGTATTACTGGAGGAGGATCGGGAAGAGCGACGATTTCGAGGATGCGAAGTGCGTTTTCCGTTGATTGGCGGAGGCTGGTATTGCCATTGACGGTCGTGATTGCTTTCACATGCAATTCCGGCGAGCGGAGCGCGAGGATAAGCGCGAGCGCGTCGTCCACTCCCGGGTCGGTGTCGATAATCACCGGTTTCTCGGGCCCGTTCATTTCGATCATGCACTCTGGGGTTTCCGGCCTTCTTTGGTCACTAGATGCTGCCGTATGGAATCCACGATGGAGTCGACGGGAGTATCCGGCAGATAGACTTCTGTAACACCCATCTGTTTGAGTCGCGCGATGTCTTTATCCGGAATGATACCGCCAAGGAACACAGGCGTGCCATGTGCGCCATGCTCTTTCAGGAGTTCCAAGATTCGCTCCATCAGGCTCATGTGTGCGCCGGAGAGGATGCTGAGTCCGATTGCATCCACGTCTTCCTGAACTGCGGCCTCGACCACCTGTTCGGGCGAGAGCAGCATACCCGCGTAGATGACCTCGAAGCCTGCGTCCCGGAGCGCGCGGCCCACGATGCGGATACCGATGTTGTGCCCGTCGAGTCCCGGCTTTGCAAGCAGGATTCTGATTTTTCGTTCCATGTTGGCGTTGCCTTCAGTGCAGCCTCACAAATATGTTCGTGGGCCTTGTGATGCATGCTTCCTGTAGGGGCGAACCTCGTGTTCGCCCTTCATCCGAGCCAGGGCGAACACGAGGTTCGCCCCTACAAAAGAGAATCGACTCCAGGAACAAAACCGATGGAGTATGGGTGCCTGCATAATTTTGCGGCATTTTCGCCGTCTATCTGTAGGTGCGAATTTATTCGCATCAGGCATTCCATGTCTGCAGCCGAATGAATTCGGCCCTACAAGAATCGCCTCTCTTGGTTTCACATCCGGCGCGGATTCTTGCGACATACCACTACTGACGTGTCAACCATGTTTTGTCGGTTCCTGTAGGGGCGCGCGGCCGTGCGCCCCTGCAAAGGCATAAAGATGTACCGGTCAACCTACGTGTGATATGACACTACCGGAACATCGCGAAGTTCACTTCGGGCTCGCGCTGGACGCCGAACACTTGTTTGTGGACGTTGGCGATTTCGCCGATGGAGGCATATGCCTTAACCGCCTCGATGGTGGCTTCCATCGAGTTCTCGCCGCCTGCGAGCGCGTCGCGCAAGCGCTCGAGCGCAACGCCGACCTTGCTGTTGTCGCGACTGCGACGTGTTTCGTTCAGTCGATCTACTTGTTTTTTCTCGTATGCCGGGTCGAGCTCGAACACGGGAATTTTCTGTCGCTGGTCCGTGCGATACTTGTTCACTCCCACAACGGCGCGCTCGCCCGACCGGATGGAATTAAAGTAGGTCCTTACGAAATCGTTCTTTTGCCGATGCACCCATCCATCCTTGCATGCCTTCACCATGCCGCCGCGCCGGTCGATTTCCTCTATCAAGTCCCACGCGCGCTTTTCCAACTCGTTCGTGAGAGCCTCGACGAAATATGAGCCGCCAAGCGGGTCAATCGTGTTGGTGACGCCGCTCTCCTCCGCGATGATCTGCTGCGTGCGGAGCGCTATCTGGGCGGCTTCCTCGGTCGGGAGTGAATACGCCTCGTCAAACGAGTTGGTATGGAGCGAGTTGGTGCCTCCAAGCACTGCCGCGAGCGCCTGAATGGTGGTGCGGACGATGTTGTTATACGGTTGCTCCGCCGTGAGCGTGGAACCGGCGGTTTGCGTGTGGAAGCGCAGCGCCATGGAGAATGGACTTTCGGCGCCGAAGCGCTCTTTCATCAGTTTCGCCCACATGCGACGCATCGCGCGGTATTTCGCGATTTCTTCGAAGAAATCGTTGTGCGCGCTCAGGAAGAACGAGATGCGCGGCGCGATGTCATCAATCTGCAGGCCTCGTTTGAGAAACGACTCGATATAGGCAATCGCGCTCGCAAGGCTGAACCCGATTTCCTGCACGGCGGACGCGCCCGCCTCGCGGTTGTTGTAGCCAGCGATGTTGAGCGGCCACCATTTCGGCACGCGCTTCACGCAGAATTCCACCACGTCATCGAGCAAGCGGAGCATGCCCTCGATGGGCGTTACGAATATATTGCACGAGTGCATGAAAAGGAGCATGTCGTTCTGGAGCGTGCCCCTGAGGTTCTCGTACGGCACGCCGCGCTTGTCGGCGAGTGCGAGATACATCGAAAAAAGGACGGTGCCGCCGGTGATGAGCGACGCGCTCACCTGCCCGAGGTCTATGCCCTCGAAGAGGTCTTCCATGTCGCGCAGCGTGTCGATTGCCACCCCCTCCTTGCCGACTTCGCCCGTGGCGCGCGGGTCATCACTATCGAGGCCGAAGTGGGTGGGCATGTCGAACACGACATTGAGGCCCGTCTGCCCGTGTTCGGTGAGGTATCTGAGCCGCTGGTTCGTCTCGACAGCCGTGTGGTAGCCGGCCACCTGTCGCCGCGTCCAGTATCTGCCGCGGTATCCCGTGGGATGCACTCCTCGCGCAAACGGATACGAGCCGGGAAAGCCGAGGTCGTCGAGATAGTCGAGACGCTGCACATCGGCGGGCGTATAGAGCCGCTTTATCTCGACGCCGGAGGTGTTCTTGAACGGTCCCTCGCGCTCGGGCCAGCGGGCGGTGACGAGCGCGACTATTTCCTTCTCCCAGCGCTCGTGCTCCTGCTGCAATCTCTCGATATCAGTCGCAGACATGGGCTTTGCCTCCTTGCCCGGCCCTCCGGGGTCGTGCCTCCTGCGTGGAGAAAATGCGCGTTTTGAGATCGAACTAATACTACCATCGTCACACGGGCGAGTCAACACGGGCGGTCCTGCCGGGCCTGGGCGCATTCGGGAGAAATACAATCGATGTTTAGAGAGTGGAAGACCTGATCACAACGAGCCGGAATGACAGAATGAGCGTTTGTCACGCTCTGGTTGTTAATAAGACGCATAATATGGCATAATGCAACAACCGTATTATCGAAAACCGCCCTTTTGCTATAATAAGAAGACGGATTCTCGTCCATATTATCGTAATCCATAATATGACGCGCAGTTCAAGTACTATCCGTGTATTTTGACCAAACAAGCTCGGCGTGAGTGTGCTAAGGAGATATGAGAGAAATGGCCAATTCTCTTGCAGCCTGAAATCTGTACTCAATTAGGATACAATTGTTCTTAAAATGAGTACAGCCGCAAAAGACAAGCCGGAGCGGGAGTCTGTTCGGAAAAACTCGCGGGCTGTATAGGGGGTTGGACAGTCGAGGAACCCAAGATTTTCTTGCTTGGAAATGACCGTGAGCTTTCACGATAGGTTGAGAAGCAAGGTAATACATGAATGCGCAGAGTGAGCAGATGTTCATAGCCACAGGCATCGGGTCGGTTCCGCATACAGATGCAAAGCGGATTGTCGACCTGATAGTGAAGACTTTTCCCGATGCGCCGTTCTGGCCGCAGTTGAGCCGGAGGCGTTTTCTCGAGCAGATGCTCGTGCAATTCACCGAAGCCATGCCGGGCATACGCATTGATGAAGAAAAGAGGCAGGTCTTCTATGCTACGCCGACGCCGGAAGCGCAGGCCGAGTTCTATGAGAACTATCTGGCGGATAATCTTGAGTTCTTCCGCATTTCGGAGGAATACGCGGCCGGTCTGCACGCGTTCCTTGACGCATTCCGCTCGACGGACCGACCAGCCCCATTGTTTATGAAGGGGCATGTCGTTGGTCCGGTGACGTTCGGGTTGAGCGTGCTCGGCAAAAACGGCCTGAGCATTATTTATGATGAAATCGCCGCTGACATCGCCACAAAATGCCTGGAGATGAAGGCGCGGTGGCAGGTTGAGGTTTTCAAGAAATTGGGCTCGCGCGCGATTATCATGTTTGATGAGCCGTATCTATCGAGTTTTGGCTCGGCGTTCAGCAGCTTGACGCGCGAGCGCATCGTGTCTATGTTGAATGATGTCGTACGGCCGGTTCGTGAAGCAGGGGCGAAGGTGGGGATTCACTGCTGTGGGAATACGGATTGGACTCTATTGTTTGAGACGGACATTGATATCATCAGTATTGACGCATATGAATATTTTGATGGATTTGCGTGTTTTGACGCACAGATTGCCGGCTTTCTTTCGCGGGGAGGCTCGATTGCGTGGGGTATTGTGCCGACCGTTGCGTTTACAGGTTCTGAGACTGCGGATGGTCTGGCTGATACGCTCTGCGCTCATATCGAAGCGCTTCGTGCAAAGAACATAAGTGAAGAGCTTCTCTGGCGACAATTGCTGATTACGCCGAGCTGCGGGGTCGGGCCGGTGGGGGATGTGGAAAGGGCGGAGCGCATTCTCACGCTGGCATCTGAGGTTTCGCACGAGATGCGCAGCCGCATCGGGAACAAATGATGGTAAGGACACTCTTGGGATCGCCTCGCAATTCAAAATATTCTTGTAGGGGCGGCCCTATGTGGCCGCTCGCGGCGAGCCGCCCGGGGCGCCCACACGGGGGCGCCCCTACAATTACGGGACACATTCCCTTATCTCCTGTTCTTTCGGGCATCCTTGCTTGGTGTGCCGGACAGATAGGAAGAAATCATGCAAGGGCGACTCACCGAGTCGCCCCTACGTTCATTTTGTGCTGGTTTCTTGGAGCTATTGTGACCGCATTCGTCTTGTCCTGCGGAGGGCCTTCACAAGAGCGGCCAACGGGCGGAGCTGTCAAATCTTCCTCGGAGGGGCCGCCCGCCCGTATTATCTCGATGGCTCCGAGCATAACCGAGGTTGTCTTTGCGATGGGCCTTGGCGACAGGGTTGTCGGAGTGAGCGACTTCTGCGATTATCCGCCGGAGGCCCGGAAGAAGCCGAAGATAGGCGGTCTGGTGAATCCGAACATGGAGGCGATTGTTTCGCTTGACCCGGACCTCGTGATAGCGCTTCCGAACGTAACACATGAAAGCTTGTTTCGCACGCTTAGACACCTTGGCATCAGGGTGCTCGAGCTTCCCAACGACACGCTCGGGGACCTGTTCGGCACCATCCGTGCCATTGGGAAGGCCACCTCGAGTGAGGCGGCTGCCGAAGAGATGGTTCGGCGGTTGGAAACGAAATTCGACGAGGTGCACAGGAAAGTGGCGTTGGCCCCTCGGAGACGCGTGATGTTTGTGGTTGGGATAGAGCCGTTGTTTGTGGCCGGGAGCGGCACGTTCATAGATGAACTTATCACGATTGCCGGGGGAGAGAATATTGCGGGTGACAGCATCTCGAAATATCCGCAGATCGGCATTGAATCCGTGATCGCGCGAGCGCCCGACGTCATTCTATACACCTCGCTTAATTTTGAACTCACGCCGGAGCAGGAAGCTGAGGCGAAGAAGCTGTGGAGTGTGTATCCGTCGCTGCCTGCCGTGAGGGAGGGCCGAATTCGCGGACTGGAGGCCGACTATGTGACGCTGGCCGGTCCGAGACTGGAGATGGGTGTCGAGCAGATTGCGCGCGCGATTCATCCGGAGGCATTCGAGCAGAGGGGGCAGGGGGCGGAGTGAAGCGGCTGACGGTAAAGAGGTGGTTGTTCACGGTCGGAGGCATGTTCATTCTATTCATTATCTCGATCGCCGTTTGCGTGTTGATTGGGCCGACGCATCTTGATTTCAGGGAGGCGCTCAGGCCGGAGGTGGTTCGCAATCCTCAAGCGAGTATCCTTTTCGGAATTCGCCTGCCGCGCGTGTTGCTCGCCGGTTTGATCGGGGGGGCGCTTGCGGGCGCCGGGGTTGTTTTTCAGGCCATTTTGCGCAATCCGCTCGCGGAGCCTTATGTGTTGGGTATTTCGAGCGGAGCGGCGCTTGGGGCGGCCGCTGGCATTTTGACAAATGTGCAGTATACTATATTTGGTTTCAGCACCATGACGGTGTTTGCATTTCTTGGGGCGCTGTTGACCATTTTCTTTGTGTACGGAGTCGCTCAAAGCTATGGACGCATAATCACACATTCCCTGCTGCTCACGGGCGTGATAGTGAACTACGTGTTCGCGGCGGTTATCATGTTGATAACGTCGCTTGTGGATTTCAACAAGACGCGCGACATTCTGTTTTGGTTAATGGGGAGTTTGGGGAAGATGCAGTATCGGTATTCCACGATTGCGTCTTCTTTCTTGTATATCCTTGTCGGCGCGGTAGTTCTGATGTGGTATTCGCGAGAGCTGAACTTGCTCAGTCTTGGGGAGGCAACGGCCGGTCAGCTCGGTGTGAACGTGGAGCGGCTGAAGAAGATAGTGTTCGTTGCGACGTCTCTCATTACGGCCGGCGCGGTTGCGCAGGGTGGACCAATAGGATTTGTGGGATTGATCGTGCCGCATGCGATGCGGATGCTCTTCGGGCCGGACCATCGGCTGTTGTTTCCGGTGGCATTTTTGAGCGGTGGGATTTTTCTGATAGTCTCGGATACGGTGGCGCGGGTGGGAGTGCACGGGAGCGAGATTCCGGTGGGGGTCATCACTGCTCTGTGCGGTGGGCCGCTCTTCATTGTACTTCTGCGCAGGCAAATCAAGAAAACGGGGTGATGCACGTGACGGCAGCGGTATCAAAGATAATCGAGGCAATGGAACAGTTGGCGCCGCCGGCAATGGCTCTCGAAGGCGACACCATCGGGTTGCAGACGCCCTGCGCATCGAGCATTGACAAGGTGCTGTTGTCCCTCGATGTCGATTTGCGGGTGGTGGATGAGGCAAAAAGACGTGGCGCCGGACTCATTATTGCACATCATCCGGTGATCTATCGGAAGCTAGAACGAATAACGGGTGCTGATTTGACTGAGCGCGTGTTGATGGCAAGCATTCGCGACGAGATCGGCATCTATATCGCGCATACGAACCTCGATTGTGCGCCCGGGGGCGTGAACGACGTGTTGGCGCAGCGGCTCGAGCTGCAGAATATTCGCCCCCTCGAGATATCGTACACTGAGAAGAAATTCAAGGTGGTCGTGTTTGTGCCGGAGGCGCATGTTGACAAGGTGCGCGCTGCGATGTGCGAGGCGGGCGCAGGCATCATAGGTGAATATCGGTTCTGCAGTTTTCAGTCGCCGGGAACAGGCACGTTTATTCCGTCCGAACAGGCATCGCCATTCTCCGGAGCCGTGGGAGCCTTGAATAGGGAGCCGGAGGTAAGGCTGGAAGTTTTGGTTCCACACGACGCGCTTCATAATGTTATCGATGCCATGAAGGGCGCTCATCCGTATGAAGAAGTGGCGCATGATGTCTATGAGCTTGCCAGCGCGGGCCGCGGGTTCGGAATGGGTCGGATCGGTGAGCTTCCCGAGGCGGTTGCGTTCAAGGATTATGTCGAACTGGTGAAAAGGAGGCTCGGAATCAAGCGGGCGAAGGTGGTAGGCCGCGGGCAGGCCAAGATAATGCGCGTTGCCGCCTGCGGCGGAGGCGGTGGCACGCTGATTCCGGCCGCATTGGCAGAGCGGGCGGATGCGTTCGTAACGGGCGGCGTCAATTATCATCAGATGTTGAGCGCCGACGCGATGGGACTATGTCTTGTGGAAGCGGGCCACGGCGCGACGGAACGCATCGTGTTGCCCGTATTGGCGGAGAACTTGCAACGAAAGGTTCCCGGCGTCGAAGTGCTTCTTTCCCGGGTGAAGACTGACCGCTCCGACTGGGTTTGACAGTATGCTTGTGATTTCGCGTTCACCGGAGCAGACACGGGATTTGGGAGAGAGACTTGGGCGTGTGCTCGGCAAAGGAAGCGTAGTCGCGCTGGTTGGTGAACTCGGAAGCGGTAAGACGGTTCTTGCCCAGGGGCTCGCGCGCGGGTTGGATGTGGGGCCGGATGAGTATGTTTCAAGCCCGTCATTCGCACTGGTCAATGAATATCGGGGCAGGGTTCCGGTTTTCCACGTGGACACGTACCGGCTTTACGGCGTATCGGAGATGGTCGCGCTCGGATATGAAGACCTGCTCGAGCCTGAGGGCGTGACCATCATTGAGTGGGCGGATAAAGTGCGTGAGCTCCTTCCGGAGCGCCATCTTCTGGTGGAATTGAGCATCGTTGACTCGAAAACGCGCCGGATAACAATTTCGTTAGTCGGGCCGTGGGAAACGGAGCTGAGAGCGAGGATCGGGGAGCTAGTGAATCAGGAAACGGCCTGAGACGAGGCAACAGCGTCATTGGGTCGATGTGAACGATGGAAGGGTGGAACATGAAGTTCGCGGTGGGGCTATGGGCCTATGGAAAGACGGGCGACAGATTCCTTCTCGGCGGCTATAAGGATGACGTGGCGCTTGCGGACCGCCTGAAGAGGGTTACGGCGAATGGGAATATTCGCGCCGTCGAGCTCAATTATCCGGGCGATGTCAACGCAAGCAACGCGGCGGAAGTGGGAAAACTGATTCACGGCGCCGGTCTTGCCGTGGCAATGGTGGGTGCCGACCTGACAGGTGACCGAATCTGGCAATTCGGCTCGTTGACGTCGAAGTCGGCGGAGATAAGGCAGAAAGCTCTTGAACGATGCGTCGCAACGGCGGATGTTGCGAGGTCACTGAAGTGCGACCGGATAAATCTCTGGCTTGGGCAAGACGGTTTTGATTATTGCTTTCAGTCGAGATATCCGGAGGCTTGGGCTCGTCTTGTTGAAGCGGTATCGCGGCTTGCGAGCGAGGTGGCCGACGTCAAGGTATGCATCGAATACAAGCCGAAGGAGCCGCGAACGCACAGTCTGGTGAATTCAGCGGCGAAGGCGCTTCTTCTCTGTCGCGAGACGGGCAAGAGCAACGTCGGCGTGACGATAGATGTCGGCCATTCATTCAATGCGGGCGAGAACACTGCTGAAGCCGCCTGCCTGCTTGGCGAAAAGCTGTTTCACCTGCATTTGAACGATAACTACCGGACGTGGGATGACGACCTCGCTGTGGGAAGCGTGCACACCCTCGAGTTCATCGAGCTTCTGTACTGGCTCCGGAACATTGGATATGACGGTTACTATTCGCTTGACGTTTTTCCCTACCGTGAAGAGCCGGAACGGGTGGTGGAGGAAAGCATAGAGTTTCTGAAGGCGGCTGCAGATTTGGTAGAAAAGGTGGGGATGGATACGATTGCGGAGAAGATTGAGCGAAACGACACGCTTGCGGTCCAATCACTGATACGGAAGGCCATGTTTGGCGGCTTGCACTGATGGTTTCTATTCTTTTTTGAAAGATGCACGCCAAATTGGACTTTTCCAAGAATCTTTGGTAGTATTAGCCGAACATGAATGCCAAGTCCCCCATGGGGATGTCAATTCTTCGGTGCGAGGGGGTTGATAATGGACAAACGAAATGAAGTGGATTCTGCTACGTATTGAACTTCCTCATGAGGGTGTTAATTACGATGTTCCGGGCACAGTTGTATTTTATCCATGACGAAAAAGGGGTGAATCCAAAATAACATGGCAAAAGTCGAGGTAGACGGAGATCTTGAAAGGGCTCTCAAGAAATTCAATAAGAAGGTAACTGACGAGAAGATTCTGACTGAATACAAGAAGCGCGAGCATTTCATCAACAAGAAGAAGCGGAAGAGACGCCCCAAGAAAGCAAGTTGATTTCTCATCGAGATGTGTTTGCTCCAAGCCCCCGGCCCATCCGGGGGCTTTTCGTTTTATCGGAATTTGAGGTGTGTTTGTCGAGACGGGTTTGCATCCTTGGGCCGGTACGAGGACGTCGGCGAATCGTGCTTGAGTGATATTCTTGACTGTGGTGGTCTCATGGGGTAGAATTGAACCAATAATCCATGCGATTGCAGGACGAGGCCAATGTACGAATCATTTTTCGGCTTCAAAGAAAAACCGTTCAATATCACGCCTGACCCGAAGTATCTCTACCTGAGCGATCAGCATCAGGAGGCGATTGCCCATCTGCTGTACGGGATCCGTGAGAGGGGCGGCTTTGTCGTCGTTTCCGGTGAGATTGGGACGGGCAAGACCACGCTGTGCCGGTATCTGCTCAACCAGATGGATGACCGCACGGAAGGTGCCATCGTTTTCAATCCCAATCTGTCAGAAATCGAGCTGCTCAAGTCGATAAACGAGGATTTCGGAATCATTTCCACAGGGCAAACGAAGAAGGAGCTTATCGATGAGCTGAACCAGTTCTTGCTCGAAGAGCGGCTGCGGGGCAAGAACATGGTCCTGATAATCGACGAAGCGCAGAACCTTCACCCGGCGGTTCTCGAGCAGGTGCGGATGCTCTCGAACCTGGAGACCGAAAAAGAAAAGCTGATCCAGATAGTTCTCATTGGCCAGCCACAGCTTAAGAAGCTGTTGGCAAAGCCCGAGCTCCGGCAGCTTGACCAGCGCGTGACCGCGCGGTATCATCTGAGGCCTTTGAGTCGGAAGGAGACGTATGCGTACATTGAGCACCGGCTTGCCGTTGCCTCGAACAACGGTCACGTTGCCTTTGAGCCGACAGCCATGAAGCTGGTGTACCGATTCTCGAAGGGCATTCCCCGGCTGATCAACGTGGTGTGTGACCGCGCGCTCCTCGGCGCTTTTGCCGCAGGGCAGCCGAGTCCCATTCCGAAGCGGATTGTGAAGCAGGCAATCCGGGAGATTGTTGGCCCGAAGTATTCTCTGCGGGACAAATTCACTCTGGACAAGGCCTCGGGGAAACTCTTTGTGTATTCCTTTGTGCTCACGCTTGTTGCGGTCCTGGGCTGGTACTCAATAACAACTCTCGGCTCGCTCCCGGCGCCCAGAGCGGCCATGAAGGAATTGATTCCCGATTCGCCCCAGGCGGGTGAACAGCAGCCTTCTTCGTTTCTCAAGGCTGATGTAGGTACGGCTGCGGTTGAATCCACAGCCGGTGGTTCGTCGGTGGTCGAGTCGGGGCAAAACCCGGGAGCCGCGGTGGACTCGGCTGTCAGGGAGAAGGGGAAAGAGCTCGCAGAAGTGCTGCTTTCGGCCAAATATGACGAATCACGACTACGTGCAGTGCAGAATCTGCTGCTCCTTTGGGGGAGCAATTCCGGATTGACGCAGGAGGATGTCAGGAGTTTCTATTCATTGGCGGGTTCTCGGCAAATGCGATGTACGGAGCTGTGGACCAACTTCGAGGGCTTGCGCTCCCTCAATGTGCCATGCCTGCTCGAAATGTTCGTCCCGCAGGAAATGAGGCCGAGATATGTGGTGCTGGCCGGATTGGACGGAAGCACCGCGAAGATACTTCATGACGGAGCGCAGATGTTTGAGGTTCCGCTTGATGTTGTGGACGAGTTCTGGCTGCGGAGAGCGTTCGTTTTCTGGAAAGATTTTGAGCAGCTCAACGAAATTCTGCAGGCAGGCGATACGGGACGGCAGGTGGCGTGGCTTCAAACGGGGCTTCAGACTCTCGGCCTTTTTGGCGGTCCGGTGACCGGAAGCTTTGATGCAGCCACCGAGGAAGCGGTTCGGGCTTTTCAGCAACAGGGCAGGCTTTTGCTGGACGGCGTGGTGGGTCCCAGGACAAGGCTCGCACTGTATGCCAGCTTGAGACAATATTCGATGCCCCGTCTGGATGACAAGGGCCATGAGCATAATACTTAGGGCGCTGAAGAAGATTCAGAATCAGGAGTACAAGCAGCCATCCCAAGAGGTGTCTGGAGGGGTGGAGACAGGAGATATGCCGGAACCCCTTTCGGCCGCTCCTTCGCCACTTTTCGAGGGCAAGGAATTACGGCAGCCGGCCGCTGTCGGCGGAATTTTTGACCGCCATGGCCCAGCGCAATCGCACGCGAGGTTATCAGCAATGCGGGAAGCGGCGGCGGCACGCCATCGACTTGGGAATGTTCCGAAGGTCCTCATCGGGTTGATCATTGCGCTTGGGGTGTTTGCGACCGGCTGGTTTGGCAGCAACATTTACGTGAATTTCAGGGGCGCGGCAATCGGCCCAACCGATGTTGGCCCTCAGGTGGAAGTGGCAAAGCAGGAGGCAGTCACACAAGGCGCCTCTTCCCAGAATTTGCCTGAACAGCCCCCGGCACGTGTTTCGCCCGAATCGTTAACGGCCCCCGTCGAAAAGGCAGCCGATACACGACAAACGCCGGTTCAGAGACCCATTGCGCCAGCCGCGCAAGAGTTGGCGTCGGCGCCTGGAGCAATTGAGAATCAATCGGCGTCTTTCGAGAACACCTCCGTTGGCGCAAGGCCTGCCGGGAGCGAGGGAAGGCGTTCGGCGAGGAAGGAAGCGAGGCCGGAGCGGAAGGGAAGGCCGGCGTTCAAGATCAATGCTATTGCGTGGAGGGCCGAGGAGCCGAAAGCTATTGTTAACATGCAGCGCGTTTTTGTGGGCGATGTGATAGAGGGCGCGACCGTCAAAGCGATTCAGCGGAAAAGCATTCTGTTTGAATACGAGGGCGAGACGTTTGAAGTCCGCTTTTGAGGCGACGGGTCAAGCCGCCTGAAGCAATTGTTCGTCTATTCTCACGTTATTGTGCTTCTTGAGATTCTGGTAATAATCCTCGAATACCTGCGCTCTTCTCTCCATAAGCAGTCTGGCTTCAATTGATTCTTTGCGCGCCTTATACTCTGCGGGGTCGGGTGCAATTTTTTCCTTCAACTGGACGACGTATGCGGCATCAGTGCTCATGAACGGGCCGGCCGCCTCTCCCTCGGAAAGCTGGAACACGGCGGCGACCTGCCCGCTGAGGGCCGGCGCCTCCGGGGGGGTGCCCCGGCGGGTAAAGGGTTCGGCCTTCTGAACTTCAGGCACGTTCTTGATGTCTCGAAGAGCGAGTTTCTTTGTGTTGGCCTCTTGCACGATTTGTTCCCCTCTCGTTCTGGCAAGAGCGAGTGCCTTGTCAAGCCTGGTGGCCGCGCGGACGCGCTCTTCAATCTCAGACAACTGCGGTATATGCTCCGGCTTTCTTTCGGTTACTTGAACCACGAAGAATGCAGTGCGCGTCTCTATCACGTCCGACGTGCTTCCCGCTTTCAGGCCGGGGAGAACTTCGCTTATCTCGGGCACGACGCCGAGGCCGGGAATCATCCCGCTCGTTTCCACGAATTCAGGGGTAACCGAGGCGCTCAGCTTTATCTCCGAGGCCGCCTGCTCGAGGGATGATTTCTGTGCGGCTAGTGAGAGCCGAGCAGCCTCTTCCTCAAGTGACAGCAACGTGTCATCGCTCGGTTCGACTTTGAGAAGGATGTGCCGCGCGCGAACCTGCTTCTGTTGGCCTTCACCCTTGGTCTCTTCGACTTTGATGATGTGGTAGCCGAACGGCGAGCGCACAGGGTCACTCATCTCGCCCGGGTTCAAAGAAAAGGCGACATCCTCGAACGCTTTCACCATCTTTCCCTTGCCGAAGAAGCCGAGGTCGCCGCCCATGGCAGCCGTCGCGGTGTCATCCGAATATTTCTCGGCCAGCTCGGAGAAAACGTCACCTGCCCGGGCCCGGTCCAGAATACTTTCGGCAACCTGTTTCGTATCGGCATAATCCATTTCGCTCGGTTCTTTTTTGAGCGTGACGTAGGCGAGCTTGATAAGCGGAGGCTCCTTGTATTCTTCCTTGTGATGCTCGTAATAGGAAGCGACGTCGTCCGCCGAGACATCGACTGTATCGGCCAGGTCGCTCGCTTTAAGCACTATGAATTCTATGTTCGCCTTCTCGAATTGTCGCCGGAATTCGTCTTGTATCTCCTCCTCAGTCACGCGTGCCTCAGAGCGGATCATCTCCTCAAGTTTTTGGAACCGCAGTTGTTCCCTTTCCTGCTCAATCAGGACCGCCCAGTTGATGCGGGGATTACTGAGCGCGGCATTCCATGCCGCCGGGTCGAACGTGCCGTCTGTGTAGAAGGCGGGATTCCGCTTCAGCGTGTCCTGTACCTCTTCATCTGAGACAACGATGTTGAGGCGTTCGACTTCACGGCTGAGCAAGGCTTCGCGTATCAATTGCTCGAGCGCCTGCTGCTTGAGGTTGAAGGCCTCTTCAAGCTCGGGTGAGTAGTTTGTGCCGAGGTTGAGACGGAACCTTTCACGAACGCTTTGATAGTAGGCCGCAAATTCTTCAAAAGAAATCTTTTGGCGCCCAATCCGAAGGAGCGTGCGTTTCTCCTTGCTTCCCAGCGTTGGGACCGTCCCCCACAGGATGAACGCAGGCACGATAAGCACAATGATGGCGATGAGGAAATTCCTCGTGTTTCGCCGCATGAAATCCATCAGCATGGCAGCTATATCTCCATTTCTGAACGTCAGTGAGCTGAGCTTCACTATCTCCCAACTTCGTTCATTATAGCTTTTTGCGGACACTTTTGCAATCGTATCCATATGGCGTGCATAGACGGAGAATTGAATACATGAGCCGCTCCTTGGGGCAGGCTGGTTGAAATTTTGATAGAATAGGGTTTAGTAATTTGGCCGCGGTGTCCGCTGGGGAAGCGTGAAGCTGTGGGCACACCAATCTTGAAAGGAGCGAGTCGATGGGAACCAAATTGATGAGCGGATTGTGGCGGTACATGCTTTCGATACCGCCATTCCTGTGGGAGAAACAGCTCCTCAAGGAAAGTGCGAAAAAGAGGGCCGAACTCGCTTTCATGACCGAAGAACATCGATTGGTGCATCATTACATTGTCAGAGAACTTCCAAGAGTTGGAGAGCCGATATCACCCGAATTCGTCGCAGAAAAATTGTCTATGCCGCATGACCGCGTGCAGTCCATTTTCGATGACCTCGAAGAACACATGACCTTCATCTGCAGAAATGACGAAGGGTCGGCTGTCTGGGCGTATCCGGTGACCGTCGAGAAAACGCCGCATCATCTCACCTTCAGCACGGGCGAGAAGATTTATGCCGCCTGAGCGGTGGATGCGTTTGCAACGCCCTTCGTGCAAGGGCGCTTACGAGGAGAATCCCTCTCAGTGGATATCAGGTCGGAATGCGCTCATTGTTCCCGGCCGATGCGCATTCGAATTGACAGCGACCTGAACTATCATTCGGACGACGAAGGATGCGAGCCGATTGTGTTTGTGCCGGACGTCGACTTCTCGAAACTTGAAGATAAATGCATCATCCACGCATTCTGAAGGGAGAGTGTGTTCTTCTGGTCAGAAGAACATGCGAGAGAGTATCGCAAGAGCACGCATCGGATACGCGGTGTATATTTCAGGCCGGAACAGGCTGTTCTCGTGACGAGAGTCATGCAGAGCGAGCTTTTTGGGTTCGGAGAACAAGGGAAACAATCAAATTCCCGGAGAGGGTTGCTATAGTATTCCAGGCGCAATAGTACACAGAAGATGGTCAGTCGAACGGGCCAGGAGATCATATTATGCCGTCAGAATACGAAAAGTTCTGGAACAACTCCAGCTATGCGATAGTGGGCCACTCCGCGAAAATGTCTTTCCCCAAGCTCACGTACCGCGCGCTCAAGAAATCAGGGAAGAACGTATTCCCTGTCGACCCGAGCGCCGACACGATCGAAGGCGACAAGGCGCATCGCGACCTCGCTTCGCTGCCCGAGAAGGTCGAGGCCGTGGTCATCGAGACGCCCAAGGAAGAGACGCAGGACTGGATAGCTAAAGCCGCGGACGCGGGCATTCAGAATGTATGGATACACATGGACTGCGAGATGCCCGAGGCTTTGCGCCTCGCAAAAGAGAAGGGACAAACCGTCCTTCACGGAACCTGCGCCGTCATGTACGTGACCCCCGGCTTCTCCTTCCACTCCATCCACAAATGGATCAGTAAGCTGCTGGGAAAATACTAATCTCGCAGCCTCAACCGAGCGTGGGCTGAGACAAAATATCGCACGCAGCCACTTGCCAGATGCTGTGCTGCGCCGTCACCGGCCAAAGCGCAGGCGTGGCCGCCGTCTTCCTCAAAGACAATACCCTCTGCCGGAAAGTCAACATTTCTACAGTTCAAACCGCTCTCAAGAAACAGGGCGGCAGGATCGAATAGCGCTCAACAAGTGCAGGCTGGAAAACGGATTGTGCGGTTTTCCTTGGAAGATAATAAGTGCAGAAATGCTTAAGCTTTCGGAGTTCCGTTGACCTATGACAGTCAAGATGTGGCCATATCTACCGATGCCTACACTAGCACAATTAGTATCCTATATGCAGGATAGTACAATGTACCTTGGCAAGAAGCCCTGCAAAAAGGGAGTGACTGTGTTGCTTTGAGCGGGGCCTCTTGTCCAAGTGAATGGATTCATTGAGTGCTTCTACTTTGATCTGATACAGGTGGGAAGACCTTTCCTCATCGACCTTGTTCATCCAGTCAGATAACGCGTCTTGAGCTTCGCTTCTACGATTTCTTTTAGCCGATTATGCATTACAAAATACTGTTTTCCATCTTCGGGCTTTTGCCTAATTCTGCTAATATTACCATGTTTCAATAATTCAATGCCCTCTATCATTACATCAACATTAACAGCCTCCGATTTAGCACGAAGATTTGCGATTGTATCTCTCTTCCCTATAGGAATCTCTTTAAATAAAAGTATATCTCCCGTATCGATTCCTCCATCTATAAAATGTAGCGTAACTCCGATTTTATGATCATAGAACAGACTCCATTCCATAACATTCATTCCTCGGAAACTTGGCAGAAAACCCATATGTGCATTAAGAATCCCTATCTTTGCAGAACTAATAATGGGATTTCTGAAAATTCCTGCGCCCGCATTCAGTATTAGGTCTATTTCTCTCTCTTTGACAAAATCTACAACCTCTTTGGAATTGATACTGTGGGCCCTCAGATAGTTCATTCCTTCCATTCTGCAGACTTTGTGAAGCGGTAGATTCCACTCTTCAATATTATTTGAAAGCGCGTATTCCCGCAAGTAATCCTTTTCAACAGATCCAGAAATATCGGAGCGGCGCAAAATGTGCTTAGTAACTCCGGCAATCCCCATTGACTCTATTTGATATATCAAAGCCCTATATTTTGTCCTCTCAGTTGAGATCACACAAACCAGTTCATATGATCGAGCTTTTAACATTTTTATTAGAGTAAGAGCATAATTGTTATGGCTTGAAGATGAGGTTACGGCAATATTCATGTCTGTTCCTTTTTGAGTTCTTGAATCACCGTTTCTTGAAGCATAATTGCATCAGCGAAGAATTTGGCTGCCCAGTTCGGATAAGAAAATCTGAGATAATTCCCCCATAGGGGATAGGATCCCGGTATTCCACCTCTAATTCCTGGATTCCTGCTGTCCATTTTTTGTGTCATCTTGACCTGGTCAATAATCTTTAATGCAGCGTTCAAGAGTCGAGCGTCATTATTGATGCCAAATATTTTCAGCCATAAAATAGCCAGTTGCACATTTCCTGTAAGGCAGGAATAGGTATCATTAGAATGCCATTTATCGTTCAGCGTTGCCGGAAGATAAAGCGGCATTGAACGGGGATTCCTTTTTCTCAATTCATATTTAATCATTATGTTTTCAGAGGCCTTAATGACCTGACTTAAGGCTCTTTGCCGGATACTTCCTCCCAGCAATAGCGAGCTTTCCAATAGTCCTCGCAGTGTGTAGGCAATTGTATGCGTTAAGGGGTGCTCTTGTTTTGTGTCGAAAGTGGCCTTATGGAACCAAGCGTTTTCATTCGCCAAAGATAGTACCCAGGCAACACTCTTTTCAGAAGCAAACCTATACTTCATGTCATTTGTGTGCTTAAATACTTCAAGTAGAGCCCAGGCTACTCTGGAGTGGTATGCGTGAGGTATCCCATGATATGCATGCATACTCCATTTTCCATCATGGTCTTGCACGCTTATGAGCCAATCCGCCGCTTTTAGAGCGGCATCCATAAACTTATTCTGTTTGGTATGTTCGTAAAGAGCCATCCAACCCAGAATAACCTGCCCTGTATTGAAAACAATTGGATATTTATTAATACCCGGTCCTCCTCTAACAGCACCTGATGGCAATTGGATTTGAATCTCCCAATCCCCCATCATTATTGCTCTTTCAATGAAATTTCCATCATCAGCCAATTGAGCATATTGCAGGAAGGTGGGAATAATATAGCCGGTTGTTTCAGGGTAGGGAGGCCCCCATCCCTTGTAAAGGGAATACTCTCCAGAACAACCGCCGCAATCAGTGATGTCCTGTGCTTTGCAGAGCCAGTCCATAGCTGCCGCTAGATGAACCCTATCAGAGCAGATCCTGTTGTGCAAGTTAAAGAAATCCTGCAAAATGACGGTCAAATGAGATGGATGCCCAAATACATGTATAGCCCCAATGATTCTCGATGTGATAATGTTGACAGAACTCACGCTATGAGCTCCATGTCTTTCTTTCTCGGTTGTCAAGCCTTTTGGAATATTCGTAACGACTGGCTAGAAAATCCGTTTGTGAAAACGAATTGAGGTGCCCACACAGATCGAGTTTGCTAACCATGTTCTCACATAATTAATGCGAAATATGCGCCCGATTATACCGCACATCCTTGAATCCTACATACTCAACAAATTCTTGTTTTTTACAAATTATATATTGGCGAAATTGGCCTTGTCAAACACCTCAAGGTAGTCGGATCAGTTCCCGTTTCCCCGTTTCACCTTTCCCCCTTCCCTCGCGCATAAGCCCTCTGTCATTCCTGTTCCAATGTTCGCGCTATCCGTTAACAAAAAGTTCCTTGTCCAATTTCTCCCCACCGCTCATTGTAGACATCAGCATATGGACTGACATTCATCCACGAAGCAAAATAGGTAGTGTGCCCCTGCGTGTCTTAGTTTGCAGCCCATAGGGCCGCGTGTCTAGCCGGTGCAAGTCCGGCCACGGGAATTGACTGTATGCCGTGTAGCTATATCCGACGCCTTGCTGAG
>QZKI01000131.1 GCA_003598055.1 Candidatus Abyssobacteria bacterium SURF_17
GAAGCAATCTCTGTGTGTATGTTCAATGCTACCAATGAGATTGCTTCGGTCGCTTCGCTCCCTCGCAATGACCCAACGGTGGCCAGTTTCTTAGGAGGAACGTAGCGACGAAGCAATCTCTCCTTATATGAAGATTGCTTCGCTCGGGCGTGACGCCCTCCGCTCGCAATGACGCCGCTCGGAAAATCACGACAGAGATGGGACCTCGAAAATGAGTAACAGAGGAGGGGACGGCCATGAGAATCCCGCGCGAAGTGAGAGAAATGATCCGTACGGACCACGTAGTGCAGGTGGCGACATCAGACCCACAGGGCATTCCGCACATCGCCGCGGCAAAAGGGCTTCAGATTCTCGATGAGGAGCATCTCGTCTTCGAGAACTGGTTCTGCTTCCAGACGCTTGAAAACCTCTCGTCGAATCCGCACGTCGCAGTTTCTATCCTGAACCCGGGCGGCGAAAATGGGTATCAGCTCGTTGGAACCGTCGAACGCACCAGTGCAACGGAAATGCTCGACGGCCATATCCCGGGCGAGTTTGAGCGATTTGGGGCCATCCCACAGACGAAGACGCAATTGCAGGTAAAGGTGGAGAAAGTCCTCGAACTTTCCACTGGCCCACACGCGGACGATGTGTGAATCGGCGAATCCATGGAATTGACCGAATACCTCGAAACCCAGAATGGGGGAAAGCACCGGCGAACCCGGAGAGATTTCAATTCTGTATCTCAATCCTGCCATTTTGTTCCGAGGGGACAAATCCATTATGTGATTAAGTCCAGCAATATCAACCCCTTCTGCCTTCTCTTCCATTGGCATTTTCCTTGCTTAACTCCTTTACAGGAGGTGTATAACCGCAAAACCGACGATGTAAGACGGATTTTTTCCTGCAAAGGACGCGAAGGAATAGCGGGCAAAAGGAGCAAGGCGAAGGGCGAAAGAAGAAACAGGCTTCCCATTTTTGCTCTCTCTTTCGGCCCGAAACTCGGAATTTGAAGTCCGGCGCCTTTCGCGCAGGTCCTCTCTTGCCCCCATTTCGTTCATGGGAGAAATCAGGAGACGGCAATGCTTCAAGAAGAAAGACGCAGGTTTCCCAGGTATCATACTCCTGCATCGTTCACGGCTGCTGGTGAATTCTCGTCCCATGGAGAATGCTGCCTGAAAGTCATAGAAATGAGCATTGACGGCCTCCGCTTTGTCACCGAGAAGGACGTATCCAGGGAAGCTGTATTCAGCCTTTCATTCGGCGTTACAAATAAGAGAGGCGACGCAGCGCGGATAAGCGCACTCGCGTGCATCAGATGGTATGTCTACAACAAGGAAGCCTCCCTCTATACAGCAGGGGCTCAGTTTCTCGGCTTGACACAGTCCGACCGGGAGCTCTTGAAAGATTTCTTTGAGACGCTAGAGATGAGAAGCGGCCGCTAAATTCTGTGGTGGGGTGAATACACGCTCCAATATTTTCCCCTCACGGGGCTGGGCGCAGCCGAGAGTGGGGTGCTTAGTTGCAGAGGTTCGCGTGATTCTCGTGGGCTATCTGTGGGCGCGAATCCCCGATTGGATTCGAGGACAGGCTAATTCGCATTAACCGTTCCATGTCTCTGCCGAATGAATTCGGCTCTACAGGCTTCATCCGTTTGGCTTTTGGCCCCGTCGCATACCCGGAATATGTACCGATGGTTTCTCGGGTCCATCGGTTGAGTGAGCAGGTCTGCGGTTTTAGTCTGACTGACGGCGTCTGCTTTTTTCGGGTATCTCGATGCCCAAACGCTTCATCTTGCGCCAGAGGGTGGTCTTGTGCATGCCGAGCGCCTTGGCCGTCGCAGAACGGTTCCCGTTGTGTCGGCGAAGCGTATCTCTAATGAAACGTGCCTCGAGCTCCTGCATGCTGGCCACGCCGGATGAAGCGGCGGCTGCCTCCGCCAGTGGCCGGAGATAGTGAGGCAGATGCTCGGGCAAGATTACGCTGTTTCGGCACAATACGAAAGCGTGCTCAATGATGTTTTCAAGTTCGCGCACGTTGCCCGGGAAGTCATGACTCATGAAGATTGCCAATACTTCAGGGGACACCCCGACAATATCTTTGCCACGAAGTCGATTGAACCGGGCCACGAGGTGGTCAACGAGAAGCGGCACATCTTCCATCCGCTCACGAAGCGGAGGCAGCGTGAGCTTGACGACGTTGATGCGATAGTAGAGGTCCTGCCGAAAGACTCCTTTCGCAACGAGTTCGCCCAGATCCTTGTTCGTTGCGGCGACCACGCGCACGTCGGCTTGCACCGGCTCCGTCGCACCGAGTGGCTCGTACGTTCTTTCCTGCAACACCCGGAGCAATCTGACTTGGAGAGCCGCAGACACATCTCCAATCTCATCAAGGAAAATCGTGCCTCCCCTTGCCAATGTAAACCGTCCCGGTTTATCCTTCTTCGCATCCGTAAAGGCGCCGGCCTTATAACCGAAAAGCTCTGACTCAAGCAACGTGTCGGGAAGCGCGCCGCAATTCACCACCACCATTGGTCTTTTGCGGCGAGAGCTCAAATTATGAATAGCTCGTGCAAACAACTCCTTTCCAGTCCCGCTCTCGCCCTCGAAAAGCACGGTACTGTCGCTTTCAGCGACCTCCGGCAGGATATCGAAGAGCTTCTGCATCTCATGGTTCTTGCTGATAATATCCCCGAACGTGTATTTGCGCGTCAGTTCTTTGCGGAGGTCTTCAACAATGCTTAGGTCGCGAAATGTCTCCACACCGCCGATGGCCCGGCCCAATGCATCGCGCAAAATAGCGGTGGAAATGCTGATAGGAACGCGCTCACCATCAGCGTCAATGATGTAGACGGCCTTATTTACAATCGGGCGGCCGGTCTCGAGCGTACGCTTCAGCGAACAATCGGTCTCGCAAATGCTCGCCTTGAATACATCGCAACAGCGGTTTCCAATCGCCTCTTCCCGGGAAATTCCCGTTATCTCCTCGGCCGCACGGTTAAACGACGTGATGTGCCATTGCTCATCCACGGTGAAGACGCCGTCGGCGACGCTGTCGAGGATTATGTCTCGGCCTTCCATAGCTCCATTCTTATTCCAACTTGTCATTGCTCGAAACTCCCTCACCTGTATTCACTACAACTTCGTAATTTCGGACCCTTTATCCGGAGCACTCTTCCCTGAACGAGCGCCGTTAGTGGTATTTGTTCGATCTTGCTCCTCGGTATGCCCGCAAGCTTGAACAACATGACAGCCCATAGTTCCGGGGAATGGCGACATTTTTGGTGCCCTCGGTATCGCGCTCTGTCTGACTCATACTTCGGAACATTCATGACCACTGCTCCATTATAGCGAGGATCTTGCATTTCGTCAATCAAGCCAGTGCAGTGATGCAATATTCTTCCGAATTCGGCCGTTGCGCAATTGCAAGCCTAGGGCCTGGGATTTCATCGTGGTCGCTTTAATCATGCTCGGCTCTATCTCGTTGTAGTAAAAGCAGATATCGCAATCCAACGGGGATGAACCCCCGCAATGGCACGGTCAATGCTTAATACCGAGTTGTTGGAGGCAATGCGATCATGAGAGTGGCAGTTCCAATTTGGCAACAGCGAGTCTCACCCGTGTTTGATACAGCGGCCCGGCTGCTCCTGCTCGACGTGGAGGGGGGGCTTGAGGTTTCGCGTACCGAGCAATTCATCGGAGGGCTTTCGTTGCCGGCGCGGACACATCGACTGGCCGAATTGGGCGTTGACGTGCTCTTATGCGGTGCGATATCGCGAGAGCTTGAAAGCATGTTAGCGGCATCGGGCACGAAAGTGGTTCCGTGGGTGTCGGGCAACGTGGATGACGTCATGAGTTGCTACATCAGCGGGAAGCCGCTGGACGGTCGCTTTCAAATGCCCGGCTGTGGGAGGTGTCGGCGTCGGTACGGCGGACCTCGCAGGCAGGATACAGCTCGCTATTGGGCGGGGAGAATGGAGGAAACAGAATGAAAATCGCAATAACGGCGCAGGGTGACCAGATGGACAGCCCTGTTGATCCGCGCTTCGGACGCGCAAAGTGGTTTGCAGTCATTGATACCGAAACGGGTAGCCACCGGTTCGTGGACAATGCGCAGAACTTTGCTGCAGCACAGGGCGCAGGCATTCAAGCCGGCAGCAATGTGGCGAAGCTCGGGGTCGGGGCGGTCGTCACCGGCAATGTGGGCCCAAAGGCATTTGCTACCCTCCATGCGGCCGGCATAAAGGTGTATCTGGGAGCGAACGGAACCGTTCAGGACGCATTGAACCAATATACCGCCGGGACGCTTACGTTGGCCCAGGACGCGAATGTGGCTGGCCATTGGGTGTAAAAGCAAGCCAATGAAAACGTACTTTGATTGCATTCCATGCTTCGTGAATCAGACTCTGCAGGCTGTTCGGATGGTATCGAACGATGAGCGCATTCATGAACAGGTGCTCCGTCGAGTTCTGGAACATATAAGCGAAATGGACATGCAACAATCGCCGCCTGCGATGGGGCAAACGATTCATCGGTTGATACGGGAGGCGACAGGCAGCCCGGACCCGTATCGCGAATATAAGAGAAAGTGGAACACATTTTCGTTGCAGCTCTTTCCTGAACTCAAGCGGCGAATCGAGGACGCTGCGGACCCGTTCGATACCGCAGTCCGCATGGCTGTTGCGGGGAACATCATAGATTTCGCCGCGAGGCCACGAGTGAACGAAGCGATTGTGAGACGGTCAATCAGTGCTGCGCTGAGCACCCCGTGGAAGGACACCGCAGTGGAGACCCTTTACAGAGAAGTCATGCGTGCTCGAAGAATTCTTTACCTGACCGATAACGCCGGAGAAATCGTCTTTGACCGCCTGCTCATCGAGAGACTTCCCATGGAAAACGTGACCGTTGCGGTGAAGGGCAGCCCTGTGTGCAACGATGCAACCATGGAAGATGCTGTGGAGGCGGGCCTGAAAGAGCCGGTGAACGTTATCCCGAACGGGTCCGATGCTCCCGGAACGATGCTCAAAGAATGTTCGGTGCAATTCAAGGGAGAGTTTGCGCGTTCCGATGTGGTAATCGCAAAGGGGCAAGCCAATTACGAAACTCTGAGCAAATGCAACCATAACGTGTTCTTCATTCTCATGGCGAAATGCCCGGTAATAGCGAGGGAAATCGGCTGCAAGCAGGAGAACCTTATGGTTTTCCGTGAGTTCTCACAAGGGACGATTTAATGAACGCGAAAGGGGGTGAACGATATGCCACGCGGTGATGGAACTGGACCTGCGGGGCTCGGCCCGATGACCGGCAGGGGCGCTGGCTACTGCGCCGGATTCTCAACGCCCGGGTTTGCGAACCCTGTCCCCGGAAGAGGTGGATGGGGAAGGGGGCGAGGACGCGGATACTGGGGCGCCGGCGGTGGTCGCGGATGGCGCCACTGGTACTATGCTACGGGCGTGCCTGGTTGGGCGCGTGCCGGCTGGGGCTTTGGCCCCCCTGCTCCCTACTGGCCTCCAGTGGGTCCTTCAATGACAAAGGACCAGGAAGCGGAGCTTCTCAGCGAGCAGGCTAAAGACTTCACCGAAGCGCTCGAAGAAATCAAGAAACGTCTTGAAGAACTGAGCGCCAAGGAGAAGTGAGCGGCCGGGACGACTCCTCGGGGAAGGGTTCGGGCCCACCCTTTCCCGCCCGGCTGAGCAAGGCACAGAGCCTTGCGAATGAATTGGAATCTGCAAGGCCGCCTTTGCAGGTTCAAATTCATTCGAATGCCGATTGATGGATGGCAAGGAGTTAACCAAATCGCTCACATGCTGAAGGGAACGGCCTTCATTCCATGAGGGCACAGCTGCCAATCGGCAGAGACTTACTGGCGTGAGAGAGTTGCCCCCCTAAGCAACAGGCTCGCGCCTCGATGGGAAGGCCGTTCCCACCGTTTGAAAAGGAGGGCTTTTGCAATGCCACGAGGAGACGGAACAGGACCGATGGGGCAAGGCCCCGGAACCGGACGCGGCATGGGCCGCGGTCAAGGCGGCCGACGAGGCCGGATGGGCGGATTCGCCGCTGGACCGGGCGGCAACTGCGTGTGTCTCAAGTGCGGGCACTCAATTCCGCACGAGGCTGGGGTGCCGTGCCCGCAGATAAGCTGCCCCAACTGCGGAACTCCCATGAGCAGACAACGATATGGGTGAAATAGGGACAGAGCCCCTTGGGGATGCGTTTTCACATTCGCCTCATGCGGCAGGAAGAGGGCTCTGTCCCTTCTCATGGCCACTGCCGAAAAAGAGGGCATGTACATGAAAATCGCAGTCGCTAGCGGAAAGGGCGGCACAGGCAAGACGACCATAGCCACGAACCTGGCCGTTTCATTATCCTCTCAGGGACATCGCGTGCTCTACGCAGATTGCGATGTCGAGGAACCGAACGGCCACATCTTCCTGAAACCCTGCATCAGACGCGTGGAGCACGTCGGCGTCCCGATTCCGGATGTTGATGCATCGCGCTGCAGCAATTGCGGCGCATGTGGCGAAATGTGCCAGTTCAGTGCGATCGTGTGCATCAATGACAGGGTGCTGACATTTCCCGAACTCTGTCATGGATGCAACGGCTGCATTCTCGTGTGCCCCGAAAGCGCCATCCGTGAGGTCCGGCGCGAAATCGGCGTCATCGAATGGGGGAATTCAAATGGAGTGGAGTTTGTTCATGGCACCTTGAGGATAGGCGAGGCCATGGCGGCTCCGCTTATTCGCGCGGTCAAGGAACACCTGCCGGCGGATGCAATTTCCATCATCGATGTTCCGCCGGGAACGTCGTGTCCGGTCATAGAGGCCGTCAGAGACACCGACTTCGTTCTCCTCGTGACCGAGCCGACTCCATTTGGCTTCAATGACCTGCAACTGGCCGTGGAGATGGTTCGCGCACTGAAGCTCCAATTCGGCATCATCATTAACCGATGCGACGTCGGAAACGACGAAGTCCGAAGGTATTGTATCCGCGAGAACATTCCCCTTTTACTCGAAATCCCCGATGACCGCAGAATCGCCGAAGCATACTCGAGAGGTCAGATGGCGGTCGAGGCAGTGCCGGCAATCAGGGAACAATTGCTCGAATTGTGGAACGCAATGGTCTCTCGACGGAATCACTTTCAAAGGCAACCATGACCAAATCTGAAAAAGCTGCTGTCTTCTCGATTCTGACCAACAGTGTGTTGACCGTGGTAAAATTCCTGCTCGCTTCGATTACGGCGAGCGTGGCATTGCTTGCGGAGGCGTATCATTCATTCGCCGATATTCTCTCGTCAGTCATGGTTCTTCTGGCTCTTCGAGCGGACCGCCGCGCAAACTCACAAGGCGTACAGTCACAGCAGGCGGAAGAGACGCAGGTATCCAAACCGGGAAGGAAACTGTTTTCACCCGGCAACTGGGAAAACAAAGTGGCAATCGGGATAGGCGTGTTGCTGGTTATTGTTGCGTTAAGCATCTTCGGGAAGGTCAGCCAGCCGGGCATAGTTCCTCTGCGGTATCCATCAATCGCGGCCATAGTCGTCGGCTTCCTTGCTTTATGCTCGTACTTGCTTTACCGCTTTGAGGTGTCTGTAGCCAGAGAAACCGGTTCGACTTCATTGACCGCCGACGGCCACCACGCTCAGTCAGACATGTTGACGTCGGTCCTTGTGGTGATTGCCCTTGTCGCCACTAAGGTCGGATTGGCTCTCGACAGAATCGCAGCGGCGATAATCGGAATTTTTATCCTCAGCAGCGCGATGTATATTCTGGCGCAGGCAGTCCGCTCATACTCGGCTTCAATCAAAGGGCGCGAGTTTTCGCGCGGAGTCATATATGAGGACATTCTGTTCCTCCTGCTGTTTCGCACGTATGCAAAGCTCGATAGAGCGCTGTGGAAGCGAATTGAAACAGTTCCATGGTTGCAGGGGCCACCCGAATCAATGAGGAGGAAGCTTACCATGGCGCTTCTCGGGGTGGCCATTTTCCTTGCCGGATGCGCGTATGCGTTTTCCGGCGTCTATCTCGTGCAGCCGGGTGAACGGGCCATCATAGAGCGTTTCGGAAAACCGCTGCAACCGGATTCGCCCCTCGGGCCGGGTCTTCATTATCATTGGCCATGGCCCATTGAAGCTGTGAAGAAGGCGGATGTAGAGGGCATCAGGCGGCTCAGTGTTGGATACAAAACCGGGGATCAGAAGGGCTTGATCCTGTGGACGAACATTCACTACCTGCGCGAATATTCGGTCATTACAGGAGAAGGTCCTTTTCTTGATGTTGCCATGAATGTCCACTATGGAATCGAAGACCTTTATAAATACTTGTACACCAACGCTGATCCCGACGCGACCATCGAAAAGATCAGCTACCATGTGCTCCGCGGGACCCTTGGCACAAGGCCGTTCTTCTCGTCGATGACAATCGAACGAGACACTCTGGAGACGCTTATACTCGAAGAAATCCAGAAGCGCGCCGACCAGCATGCACTCGGCCTTCGGATTCTGAATGTCTGCTTCCGCGATGTCCATCCGCCAGCCCAGGTGGCGTTCGCGTTCGAGGATGTAGTGAGCGCGCAGGAAGATTATGAGACCTACATAGAACAGGCCAATCGCTACCGAAAGGATATTCTGCCGCGTGCCCGGGGTGAGGCAGCAACCGCGCTGAGCACGGCTCAGGCCTATCGTCACGCGGCCATAGCACAGAGCGTAGGCAAGACGCAGTCGTTCATTTTACAAGAGAGAGTTTTCTCCCAAGCGAGGGAATTGACGGAAACGCGGATGGTATTGGAGACGGTCGAGGAGACTCTCTCGGATATCCCCAAATATGTCATTGACTCCGGCAACGGTGAGAAACCCGATCTTTGGTTTTACCTCTCGCCGGCGGCCGGTTCAGCCTCGGGCGGCAGCCGGGAAGTCGAACCGACTCAGGTCCATGAAAAGGGAAAGACCAGGATTTCGTCCGAGGAAGACCTGATCGATGCAATTTTGCGGTTTCATCAGGGGCAGGAGGGGAAATGAAATCGATGATTATTTCGATCAGCATCATCGCAATCGGCCTCTTGGCTGTCAGTTCGTTCTTTATTGCGGTCAATGAATCCGAATATGTCGTGGTGACACAGTTCGGCAATCCTGTCAATACGATTGATCAGGCAGGACTCCACCGCAAGCTTCCATGGCAGACGGTTAACCGATTCGACCGGCGCGTGCAGCTCTACGAATCTCCCATGATTGAATATCTCACCGGCGACAAGAAGAATGTCGTCTTGCAGTCGTTTGTCTGCTGGCGAATCGAGGACCCACTTGAGTTCTTCCGCGCCGTGCGAACATTTGAGAGCGCGACACAGAAGCTTGACGATCTAGTGTGCGCTTCCATCGGCGCAAAACTCGGCGATTACAAAATGGCGAACCTCATTTCCGTCAATCCAGGTGAAGTGCTAATCCCCGAAATGGAAAGTGTGATTGCGGACGAGGTCAACAAGAAAACGGCTGACGGGTACGGTATCTCGGTTATGCGGGTGGGAATATCGAGGCTCGCGCTGCCGGAGGACAATGCCCAAAGCGTGTATAAGAGGATGGAGGCGGAACGTTCGGCAATCGCCAGCGAGTATAGGGCGCTTGGAGAAGAAGAGGCCGAGAGAGTCAGGGCACAGGCTGACCGAGAGAAGAGCGATATTATCGCCGATGCGTATAGACAGGCGCAGATGATCAGGGGCGAGGGCGATGCTCAAGCTGCGAAAATCTACGCCGATGCATACTCGAAGGCACCCGATTTCTTCAGGCTGGTGCGAAGCCTCGAAGCCTACAAGAAGATGCTTAACAAACAGTCCGTGGTCGTGATGTCCGCCGATTCAGACTTGCTCAAATACTTGAATGGCGCATGCCTGGCCGAGCATGAGGGAAACAGCGCCGGAGCGAAATAATGAACTGGAAGGCCGAGTTCTCACCTGAAATTTCGATGCTCACAAGGATAGGCCGGCGATTGGCACTATGTCTTGTGGCGCTCCTGGCGCTCGCCTATCTGCTGAGCGGAATCTATGGCGTCGGAGTAAATGAAACCGGCGTGCTCCAACGGTTCGGTCGTATCGTGGATGCCCGAATCCCTCCAGGGCTTCACTACAGGGTTCCGTGGCCTATGGACAGAGTTGTGAAAGTTCCGACGGGAGAGATCCATCACCTGGTGGCGGGATTCGGAGCGGACCCCGAGCAAGTTGCCGAATTCGAGCGCGGTTACGGTCCGGTGAACGAATCCGGGTTTGGCTCATTCATCATCCCGTACTGCATCACAGGGGACAAGAACATTATTCACCTTAAGCTGGTCGCGCAGTATCGAATCACCGATCCAGAGAAATACGTGTTCGGGTTCAAGGACGCTAAGAGCGTCGCAGTGAGATGCATCCAGTCGGCCATAGTTCGCACCATAAGCAGAAGCGATGTCGATTCTACTCTCATGACCGGGCGGGTCATACTCCAAAAACAGATACTTGAGGATGTTCAACAGCAACTCAGTGAACTGGGTACCGGCATTGCGGTGTTCTCGACCGAGATGAAGAATGCGCGTCCGCCTGCCACTGTGGCGCAGGCTTTCAAAGATGTAATCAATGCCCGGGAGGAGTGTCGAACCAAAGTTCACGATGCTCAAGCGCATAGAAACCGCATAATACCTCAGGGCAAAGCAGAAGCGTCGCGCATGCTGAATGACGCCGAAGCGTATAAGAACCGAAAGATTGCCCACTCCAGGGGGGAATCGCAAAGATTCGAAATGCTGGCGTGCGAATATCTGAAGGACAAGGAGACTACCGGCCAGCGGTTGTACCTCGAAGCAGCTTCTGAGATTCTGCCCGTCGTCAACAAGGTTATCCTGGGCACTAACAACGGAGAGAGTATTGCAAATGTGAAGTTTTTCACACAGGAAGATGTGGTGGGCAAATGAAGGAAATGACCGTCATAAGCGGCAAGGGAGGTACAGGGAAGACAAGCATTGTTGCCTCCTTTTCCGCCCTCGCCAAGAACAAAGTCCTGGCCGATTGTGATGTCGACGCCGCTGACCTGCATCTCGTGGTCGGCGCGCGCATCCGCCATCGAGAACCGTTTCGAGGGGGGAAGAAGGCCAGAATCATCCCAGAGCGCTGCAACGGATGTGGCGAATGCCACAGGCTGTGCAGATTCGGCGCGGTCGATCCGTTGGTCGGCGCCGGGGGGAACAAAGAAAATATTTTTGTGATTGACCCGATCGCTTGTGAAGGATGCGGCGTATGCGCGCACTTCTGTCCGGTCGAAGCAATCGAATTCAAGGACGTCGTAAATGGCGAGTGGTTTATATCCGACACACGCCACGGCCCGATGGTCCATGCGAAACTCGGAATCGCGGAAGGGAACTCGGGCAAGCTTGTTTCGGTAGTCAGGAGCCAGGCGAGAGGAATCGCTCTCAAGCAGGGTCTCGACATAGTCCTGATTGACGGTCCGCCAGGTATTGGGTGTCCCGTGATAGCGTCGGTTACCGGCACAGACCTCGTGTTGGCTGTGACCGAACCGACGCTATCAGCCCTTCACGACCTCGAACGAGTCAGACAGTTGGCAAACCACTTTAACATCAAGACCGTGGCCTGTGTCAACAAATGCGACCTGAATCCACAGATGACCTTACACATCGAAGAGCATTGTCGTGAGGCGGGGGTAGAAGTTGTCGGCCGCATTCCGTACGATAGAGCAGTTACCGACGCCCAGATACGGCAAACGAGCGTTGTCGAATATTCCGACGGCTTAATATCAAAGGAAATTGTTCGGATGTGGGAACATATCGCTCACCTTCTCGGGCTCCGCGCCTCACAAGCGGCTCACATCGTGGAAGCGACGAGGACGCCAAACTCGGGAAGGTGACTTGGAGATAACACATGGAACATCAACCGGAGGAAAAAATGGACAAAGAGCAGAAATCGTGCGGAAGCTGCGGCGAAAGCGACTGCTCCGCAAAGAAGCAAGCGCCCGATGAAAGCACACAGGACTTCCTCGACAGACAGGCGCTGCACAGACGCATGTGTCAGGTGCAGCATAAGATTCTTGTGCTTTCTGGCAAGGGAGGAGTTGGAAAGAGCACGGTGGCGGTTAACATGGCAATGTCACTCGCGATGGCCGGGAAGAAAGTCGGCCTTCTGGATGTTGACGTCCACGGACCGAGCATCCCGAAGCTGTTGGGTTTGGAAGATTACCGACCGGCAATTGTCGATGAAAGCATCACTCCCATACTCTTTGATAACAAAATCAAGGTGATGTCGCTGGGTTTCTTCCTTCCGAAAAAGGACGACGCGGTCATCTGGCGCGGCCCGCTCAAGATGAGCCTCATCAAGCAGTTCTTGCGAGATGTGGAGTGGGGAAAGTTGGATTATCTTGTCATCGATTCGCCGCCGGGCACGGGTGACGAGCCCCTTTCTGTGGCTCAATTGGTGGGGGACGCTTCAGGGGCCGTCATCGTAACGACGCCCCAAGACCTTGCGATTGCAGATGTGCGCAGGTCGGTCACATTCTGCAGGCAGGTTGGAGTGCGGGTGCTCGGCGTTATCGAAAATATGAGTGGCTTTGTGTGCCCAACGTGTGGCACTCGTTTCGACATATTCAAATCCGGCGGCGGCGAGCGGATGGCACGCGAAATGGGAGTGCCGTTTCTGGGCAGGATTCCGCTGGATCCCGGGGTGGTCACCACGAGCGACAGCGGCGAGCCGTTTTGCCGGAAATTCGCCGGAACAGAAACGGCGGTAGCTTTTGCCGAGGCGATCAAGCCGATACTGAGCCTGAGCGCTGAGAAAGAGGCGGCAGTCCGCCTCACATGAAGAAAAGGAGAGGATACAATGAGAATTGCGATTCCAACGGCTGACGGGCGTTTGTGCCCGCATTTTGGTCATTGCGAGGCGTTTGCCCTCGTTGATGTGAACCCTGAGACGAATGAAATCGTTCAAATGGTGATGCTGCCTGCGCCCGACCATCAACCCGGGCTGCTCCCGCAATGGCTTCATCATCACGGAGCCACAGTGATTATCGCGGGCGGCATGGGACAGCGCGCTCTCGACCTGTTCGCGCAAAATGGGATACAGGTCATCATTGGAGCTCAATCCGACCCGCCGGAGAGCGTCGCGCGTGCATACTTGACGAACTCGCTGCAAACCGGACAAAATATATGCGACCATTGAAGTGAACGCGCGATGACATCCGCTCAGGAAAATTATGTCTTTGGGCCCGTGCCGTCGAGGCGTCTTGGCCACTCGCTTGGGCTCGATCTGGTACCATACAAGACATGCAGCTACGATTGTGTGTATTGCCAACTTGGGAGAACGACAGAGCTTACCGTGTCTCGAAAGAGGTACGTTCCCATCCGAGACATTCTCGACCAACTGTGGAAGAAGCTTGGTGAAGGCGTTGTTGCCGATTACATCACCCTCTCCGGCTCGGGCGAGCCAACGTTGAACTCCGACATTTCCGAGCTGATAGATTCCATCAAGAAGCGCACGGATATACCGGTCGCAGTGCTGACCAATGGCTCACTCCTGTGGCAGAGAGATGTTCAGCAGGCCATTTTACGGGCTGATGTTGTCCTTCCGTCGCTTGATGCAGGCGACGCCGATGTATTCCGTAGAATCAATCGACCACATCCCGACGTAGTGTTTGAGAAGATGGTGGAGGGTCTCGCGGAGTTCCGTCGCGTATACCGCGGAGAGATATGGCTTGAAGTGCTTCTGGTCAACGATGTCAACTCAGAGCCGTCACATATCGCGCAGATAAAGCGCCACGTGGATGTGATTCGTCCGGACACGGTGCAGTTGAACACCGTTGTGAGGCCGTCGGCCGAAGACTTTGCGAAATCGGTCCCCTCGGCCGTAATGCTGAGGGCAAAGCAGATGCTCGGAGACAGAGCCGAAGTGATAGCGGATTATGATGCGGCTTGCCCGACCGAGGCGGCGTCGCTCGCGCGGGAAGAAGTCGTAGCACTCCTCAGAAGGAGGCCATGTACGCTTGAAGATATGGTCACTGGATTGAGCGTGCACAGGAACGAGCTAGTGAAACACCTGACCATTCTGGAGCAGCAGGGTTTAGTGCAGAAAGTCGAACGCGACAACCGCGTATACTATCAGATTGGCGCCGCTCCTGCCATGGATGACTCATCCGGGATAGTCGCCCGCGGCGGCAAGGAGTCCGAGGGGCAATCGTGATCACCGAAGATATGTTTCGCATGCTCAAGAGCGAATTTGCCAGGGTCGTTGCAGAACATGGTCTCGCTGACGAACCCATCTCCATCACGGCGCGGCCGCTCACTCCGAATGAGGCCATCGGAAACCCCGAAGACAGCGATTATCCGATTCTCAAGGGCAAAGAACGAATGATGGAGGCAGTTTTCCTGAAGGCCAAGGGACAAGCGTTCACCGATATGTGCGGCAACTGGAGCGGAAAGTTGGCAGACATCCTCCGCATGGACCTCACAAACAATTTTCGGCGTGCCCTCTTCATCTCGTCGCTCAATGCCGTAATGCGGCATCTCGGAATCACAGAACGCACTGTTCACTGCAAGAATGAAGGACCGGTTCGGTGCAGCGAGGAATGTCTGGAGATGATGACTCGGGGATTTCCCCCGTCCTCGCGAATTTTGCTCATCGGCTATCAACCGAGAATGGCGGAGCAGTTAAGTAAGCGGTTCACGGTCAGCATTGTAGATATGGACAAGGACAACATCGGGATGCAGGTGTTTGGCACAACGATTCATGGGCCGGAGATGACGGAGCAATCGATAAAGAATGCTGATGTGCTTCTGGTGACGGGAACGACTTTCGTAAATGGCACGATGGGGCAGTTTCTCGGAAGGGAGATCCCCACAATCTTCTACGGTATTACGAGCGCCGGGGTGGCCAACCTGCTCGGTCTGCGACGCCACTGCCCCTTCGGATTGTGACAACCGACAGAAACGAGTTAAATGGAGGTATCTTGGATGCCGATTTATGAATTTCGCTGCGCACAATGCGGACATGTCTCGGAGATGCTCATTCGAACGAACCTTGAGAAAGAAGCTCTTTCATGCCCGGAGTGCGGTTCTCCGAGAGTTGAACGGCTAATCTCCGCACCCAATATCCCAAAGACTACTGTGGCCTCCGCCACGCGATGCGGAAAGGGAACCCCCTGCTGCGGCAGTTCAACCCCGTGCGAAAAGCCGCCGTGCTCATGAATGGACTTGCTCTCCTTGTCGCATCCAGTCGCTCTCACCGTTGGTCAGTTCACTGTAAAAGGGACAGAGAGACTTCCCCATAATAGTCCATTTATGCCGGGTTTCTGCAGGTGCGAATTCATTCGCATAATATTTTCCGCTGTTTTCGTCTTGCGACGCCATAAGTTTGCACCCGCATAAATTGCGGGACTGATTCTCTGTCCGCATTAGGTTTGACGTCGCCTGCTCGCTCGTGTTATATAAGGAGTGCGTTGCCTGTGACAGACAGATGCGGAATGGATCGGGGATGAAAAGCTCATTGTCCACGGCAAGCGAGGAGAAAAGGGTGAGATCACCCCATCGCGCGGGCTTCGACCGACTCCGGCGGACATTCGCGCTCATCGCGGCGGCTGCATTGTTGTCGGCATTGCTTTTCAGCACGCTCCACCTGGTAATCCAGCATTCATCCCATCAGGCGAGCCACTGCTCGTTCTGCAAGTACTTCAATGACTCACGTGCGGAGACAATCAGCCCTGTAGTCGTTTCCAGCCAACTGTGGGGAACAGACGCCCGTCCGTATCCCATATTTTCTCCAAGTCATCTCTCGGTCATTCTCTCGCAAGACCCACGAGCGCCACCTGCCGCAATCTGCTGAGCCTTCTTTTTCGCACGCCATTCGAATCCAACGACAATAAACGATAGCAGAGAAATATCTATCCAACGGGAGCGGGCGGAGAAACTGGTTCCGGCCCGAATGCCCTGCGGAGGGGGTCATGCACATGAGGGTTTGTGCGATGCTGTTTTTTGCCGTGACATTATTGGTGAGTGTGCCATGCCGGGCGGAGGATGCCCCCGCTGGCTCTGAAATGCAAGCACTAAGGGAACAAATGGAAACCTTGAGAAAAGATTTTGAGCAGTTGCAGCAGCGATACGAGAGGGACGTTCTCGACCTCCAAGGCCGGGTCCGTGAGCTCTCCGACGAACTTGCGGAGCGCCGGACGATTGAAGCTGAGAGCGAAACCGTGTATGAGGACATCTATGAGCGGGCTCCGGCTGTAATATACCAGGCTCCTCAGGTGAGCGGGCAAGGCTTGGGGCAAGTCTTCAATCCGGATGTCTCGGTCATCGGTGATGTTCTCGCCCAATATACAAGCCACGAAAATGAAGGGGATAAGCCCGACGACGAGTTCATATTCCGGGAGCTGGAAATCAACTTCTCCGGCCTCCTCGACCCGTTCGCGCGGGCCGACGTCGTGGTCGCGCTCCACAAGGAATTTGAGCACGAAGTCGAGGAGGAACACGAGGGAGAACATGAAGAGAGCGTTCGCGGACATTCCCACGAGCACGACTTCGCGATACACATTGAGGAGGCGTATCTTACCGCTCTTACACTTCCCTACGGATTGCAGGCACGCGTCGGCAGAATGCGCGAGCGCTTCGGAAAGATCAACACGGTCCATCTCCATGCTCTTCCATGGGTGGATTACCCGTTGGTAGTCAAGAACTACTTCGGCCACGAAGGCCTCATGGGTGATGGTGCGGAGGTGAGCTGGCTGGCGCCAACGCAGCACTACCTCGAGCTGTCCTATGAGGTCTTCAATAACGATAACAATTCCGTATTCGCCGGAGAAGATTATGACGATTTTGCGCATTTGCTGCATGCCAAGAATCTGCTCGAATTTTCGGATGCGACCACGCTCGAGTTCGGCGGCACGGTGGCGACCGCTCCGAACGACGACGGCCACGGCGGCAGCCGCACATGGCTCGAAGGCATAGACCTCACGTTCAAATGGCGTCCGCTGCAAGAGGCGCTCTACAAGAGCCTCACGTGGCAGACCGAAGCATTGTTCTCGCAGAAAGACACAGACGAGGGCGACCGGGACACATGGGGGTTATATTCCTCGCTCGAGCACCAATTCGCGCGTCGCTGGAAGGCCGCTGCTCGGTACGACTATTCGGAACTTCCGGACTTCGAGAACCTGCGCGAACATGGTTACTCGGCATATTTGACGTTTGCCCAAAGCGAATATGTGTTCTGGAGGTTCGGATATATGTTTGTTGACCGCAACTTCCCCGACCCGGAACAAGAAGACGAACACGTGCTCTGGCTTCAGTGCAATTTCGGTCTCGGTCCGCACCGAGCCCATGAATACTAAAGAGAGGTGACGCGTATATGGCAAAGAAAGCTTTCCTCAGATTGATGGCTGTCATCATAACGTCAGCCTCCCTTCTTTTCTCCAGCACAGGTGAATGCGCGGAAAAGCTCAATGTCTTAACAACTCACACCGTGCTCAAATCCATAGGGGAAGAAGTGGGGAAGCAGCACGTTTCCGTGTCGTGCCTCGCCACGGGCAAAGAGGACCCGCATGCAATACAGGCCAAGCCGAGTTACATGGTGAACGCACGCAAGGCCGACCTCCTCATAATAATCGGCATGGAAATGGAAATCGGCTACGAGCAACTTGTTATTGACGGGTCTCGTAACAATAAAATTCGGTTCGGCCAGCCGGGATACTTGGACGTCTCGCTCAATGTCCTTCGCCGTGAGGTTCCCACGACACGCGTGGATAGGTCAATGGGCGACGTGCATCCGCTCGGAAATCCGCACTATTGGATGGACCCGTACAACGCTCGCATCGTCGCGCAGTCAATAGCCGAGCGGCTCGCGCAGCTCGACCCCGACAACGCTGCCGAATACCGTGCGAACTGCGCCGACTTCATGCGTCGCATTGATAGTGCGATGTTCGGCGAGGAACTCGTGAAGGAATTTGGAAGTGAGCGGCTGTGGTCGCTCGCGCTGGCGGAACAATTGGACGCCTTCCTGAAGGAAAAAGCTCGCAACGATGCGGGCAATGGTTGGTATCAGCAGCTTCAGCCCTATCGAGGCAAGCAGATTATCACATATCACCGCAGTTGGGGGTATTTCGCCGAGCGTTTTGGACTCACCGTGGTGGCCGAACTCGAGCCGAAGCCGGGCATTCCGCCCAGTCCGGGCCATCTACTACAGGTTGTGCAGATTGCCCAGCGACACAGCGTTCCGGTGATAGTGATGGAACCCTATTACAGCATAAGAGCGGCGGACTTCGTCGCAGAGAAAACTGGGGCTAAGGTGCTCGAGGTTACAAATGCTGTCGGCGGTCAACCGGGCGTGAATGATTATGTTTCACTTATTGACAGTGCTGTCAAGAAACTGAAGGACGCACTCGCCGAATCCAGTGAAGGCATTAAGCAAATGTGAAGGACAGGGGCAGGAAATCTGTCCGAGGACTGTAGAATGAAGGCAGGGGCGCGGTGCAACCTATCCCTACAGAATGAAGACTCTTCTGAGAGTCGGGAGCCTTCTAACAGCCGACCCGGCTATGCCGGGTTACTTGTAGAAGAAACATGCAAGGTCGTGATTGTCATTGCGAGTCATGTCCTGCCTAAGGTGGGGCATGACGAAGCAATCTCTGCGTGACCATGTGACTGCCAAAGAGATTGCTTCGATTGCTCGGGTCTGCGACCCCTTGCTCCCTTGCAATGACTGATAGAACGCAGTTTCTTAGAGAGGAATCACTGATGAGCGATATGATGCAATTCATGGCGGCGCCTTTCGCGGCGTGTCTGATACTCACCGGCATACACTGCTACCTCGGCCTCCATGTGGTCACCCGGGGAGTCATTTTCGTCGACCTTGCACTCGCACAAGTGGCCGCACTTGGAACAACCACGGCGCTCTTGTTCGGGTTCGAGCTGAAAAGCGCCGAGGCGTATTACTTCTCCCTCGGGTTCACATTCATCGGCGCCGCCGTCTTCGCGCTCGGAAGGTTTCGCGAGGAACGAGTGCCGCAGGAGGCCATCATCGGAATCGTGTATGCGGTATGTTCCGCCACTGCCATATTGGTACTCGACCGCGCTCCGCACGGACATGAGGCAATCACTGCGATGCTGGTCGGCAACATACTTTATGTGACGTGGCCGGGTATCGTGAAAACTTTGCTCATCTATGCAGCCGTCGGCGTTGTTCATTTCCTGCTGAGGGACAGATTCCTGCTCATATCACTTGACGTCCGCGAAGCATGGAATCGAGGGCTGTCAGTACGGTGGTGGGACTTCGTCTTCTACGTCACATTCGGGTTCGTGGTTACAAGCTCGGTGCAAATTGCCGGAGTTCTCCTGGTGTTCAGCTACCTGGTTGTGCCGGCTGTGTGCGCGATGCTCTTCGCCACGCGCATCTCGTCGAGGCTGTTGCTCGGATGGACAATCGGCTGCATCGTCAGCCTTCTCGGAATGGTTGTCTCGACAAGGTGGGACCTGCCCACGGGCGCATCAGTCGTCTCAGTCTTTGGGCTGGCGCTCATCGTGTGCGCGTTGCTCGCGCGGCTGAAAGCTTTCCGCGATCACGCGCCCGGGCATCGTCTTGATCCGGCGGAAAAGCGGTGAGGGCGGAGAATCCCGATTGGCATCGGAAAAAAGGAGGGAAAAAGGAGGTTGACAACCGCATTGATCCACGGCTATAATACTGGCAAGCGTTGGGCTGGTAAGCTCAGCACGATATAACGGAAGAAAACTATACAGAAAATCTGGCCACGAAGGCCTTTGCCGAATTGGAATTCGGCGAGCGCATTCGTGGCCTTTTCTTTTGGGCCGCGAAGCGCAGGTCTGGACGGATTGGATGACTCGCCGAATCACCCCTTTCGCAGGCAGCGAGACCATCCCTGCAGAACCAAGGAGAGGAGGCAATCATGTCCAGAAACTCGCTTCGTCAAGTACTGCAATTTGTGTTTTGTGCGTTTGCTGCCGCTGTCGTGTTTTCTTCCGCATATGCCGATGAGGAGAGCCCTGAAGAACAAGTAGTTCAAATGGAGCCAGTCGAAGTCGTAGCGTCGCCAATCGTCGAGGGAAATCTCGTCAACGAATATGGCAGCCAGGTCACCGTGGTGACAGAGGAACAGATTGAGGACCTCAACGCGCAAGACCTCCCGGCGGCTTTGAGAAGGACGCCCGGCGTGGTAATCTCACGCCACAACCCCGTTGGCAGTTTCGGCGGCGGCGAAGGCGGGTCGATATTCATCAGGGGAATGGGAGGCTCGCGTCCGGGCGCAGAAATCCAGACCCTCGTTGACGGTGTGCCGAAATTTGTGAGCGTATGGACCCATCCGCTCATGGACGTGCTCAGTGTAGACCCGGTTGAGAAAATCGAGGTGTACAAGGGAGCACAGCCAGTCCTCTTCGGCAACATGGCGTTCGGCGCTGTGAACCTCACGACCAAGAAAATGGAGGAAGAAGGATTTTATACGAAGCTCGAAGGCGCATACGGCTCCTATGACACATGGGTCGAGGTTCTCGAGCACGGCGGGAAGGTGAAGAAGTTCGACTACTATCTTGTCCAGAGCTATCGGAAATCTCATGGTCACCGCGACGATGCAGATGGAGAACTCCAGGAGTATTTCGCACGGGTTGGGTACGAGCTTTCAGAAGACTGGGATATCGACCTCCTGCTGAATCATACAAACAATTGGGCAGACGACCCGGGCGCGGAAGACGAAAACCCTCCCCCCGATGGAACGTTTAAGACAGATGATTACTTCACCGTTGCCACTCTTTCTCATGAATACGACTGGACCAAAGGTTACGTGAAACTCTATCTCGAAGATGGCGACATAGACTGGGTTGACCAGTTCAATGAAGGCACGAGCCTCAACACCGATGACACTCTGACCGATTACAGAAACTACGGCGTGAGAGTCCGCGAAACCGTCGAGCCATGGGACGGTACTGAGATACTTGTCGGGCTTGACGTGGACAATATCAGTGGAGAAGTTGATCTCATTTCGCCGCCTGTTCCAGAGAGCCACTTTGACGAGGAGACCTTCCGCATCGTAGCGCCTTACGTTGCGCTCAGCCATATCATCGGCTCGAAGGATGACCTTTACGTCGTCCCGTCTGCCGGGTTCCGCTACATGGACCATAGCGAATTCGATGACGAGTGGGCCCCTCAAGCCGGGCTGGTCCTTGGCTGTAAGAATACGGAACTCCACGGGTTCTACTCGCGCGGCGTAAATTACCCGGGCATGTTTGTCACCGTGCAGGAGGAAATTTTCCTGCCCGGAGAGAACCAGTCCGAAGAATTAACGGCCGAGGTGCTCGACCACTTCGAGCTGGGCATCAGCCATTCACTGGACGAGAAAGTCAAAGCGGACGTTACGTACTTCTACGATGACGGCAAGGACCGCATCGTCGTCTCGCCGCCGCCTCCATTCCCGCCGGTATTGGAAAACATCGGAGACTTCAGAACCAGAGGAGTTGAAGGAACACTCACTATGTTCCCAATCCCCGAACTTTCCCTGTTCGCAGGATTCACCTACCTCGATGCCGACCCGAACGACCTTCCCTTCGCGCCCGACTGGACCGCAAGCGCCGGGCTCAACTACCGATTCCTCGCGAAATTTCAGCTCAGCATGGACGCGCTCTACCTCGACGAGCATTTTGCAACATCGCGCGGCCGCACAGAGGGCACGGTGAACACGGAAAAGGTTGGTTCCGTATTCCTGCTGAATGCGAAGCTGGCCTATGACTTCTCCATTCCTTCATGGAATGCGGAAGGATATGTTTACGTGGCCGGCGAGAACTTGACGGATACAGATTACGAGTTCAAGCCGGATTATCCCATGCCCGGAATCAACGGAATGGTCGGAGTAGCGCTGATATTCTAAAAGATGAGGAGGAACACCCATGCAGACAACCAAGAAAACAGTCCTGATTGCACTCATCGTTGTAATGTCGCTCTGGCCTCTCGGCTTGGCGGCTCATGAGGAGCGCATCCCCGTCATCATGGATACTGACATGGCTCTGGATGATGTGCGTGCGTTGTCGCTGTTGCTGTGTTCTCAGCACGTGCAGGTGAAAGCAATCGTCACATCGGACGGCTCATCCTCGCCCGAGGCCGGATACCGCAATCTCCTCCGCGTTCTTACCTTTATGGAAGCCACAAGTGTACCTGTAGGCGTAGGAAGGGCGCTTGACCAGCCGCCTCCGCCTTGGCGCGAACGGTCCGAGGCCTTAGGATGGGCGGAGCTGCCAGTGACCGCTCATGAGGGAGACATCCCGGACGCCATTTCCCTGATTGTTACCCTTCTCCAGAAAGAGAAACAGCCCATCACATACGTTTGCCTCGGGCCGATGACCAACCTCGCTGACGCTCTTCGTAAGGAGCCGTCGGTACGTGACAGGATTCAGAACATCGTCTTCCTCGGTTCACCGGTGACCGCATCGGAGCAGGGATGGAATACGATGAGAGACCCCGAAGCCGTTCGAGCAGTTTCCGCATCCGGAATACCCATCTATTTCTTCCATCTCGAGGAGCAGCGCTTCCCCGAATTCGATTCCGGGCTTCTTGAAGATATAGAGAAATTCAGCTCGAACCAATCCCGGCTTATCGGCCTGACTCACCGGGATGAACGGATTCAGAGCCTCTTGAGAGAGGGACACCTCCGGATGTGGGATGAGACAGTAGCCCTGTTTTTGGATGACTCCTCACTCGGTACTGTGGTTCCCATCGAGGGTGAGGCTCGCCACTTTATTCTGCAGAGCTGGGATCAAGAAGCTGCACGCAAGGCATACCTGCGCCTCGTGTCGGGCTGGACCGAGCACGACCTCTATCCTAGGCAGCCGGTGGTCTTGAACCGCTATCCCACGAATCCTCAGGATTTTCAAGAGGATGTTCGCCCCTTCGTTCCCGAACTTATAACTCGCAACGGGCTGGAGGAATGGAAGGCCGTAGTCCTGACAAATGAGCTGCACCGTCATTTGGGGGTCTATTCGATACTGGGCGCAAAGATGGGCATACGCGCCCGCGAGCTTCTCGGGGCTTCACTTGACGAGCTTCGGGTCGAGAGCCATGCAGGCATCGAGCCACCCCTGAGCTGCATGAACGACGGTCTGCAGGTTTCCACCGGCGCCAGCCTGGGACGGGGAACAATCACGATATTGAACGGGAAGCCGACCCCCGCAGTCACTTTCATTCATGGCGATAAGAGTCTTCATCTCCGCCTCAAAGATGAAGTGATTGCGCGAATCCACGCTGACTTTAAGAACGCTATTGATACTCGCGGAGCATTGACTTCGGAGTATTTCAAAGAAGTGCGCAGGCTCTCGCTTGATTACTGGATGAATGCGGACCGGCGCGATATATTCGACCAGCAAATCGAAGTCCTGAAATGAGGTCGATGATTGCACTCTTTCGGTTCTTACCATGTGCCGGTCAAAGGGCAAGACTTAACGGAATCGTTGACAAAGTATTACTCGTAGATGTAGATTGTCGTCGTGGAAATATCTGACATCCCGAGTGATGCAGGAGAATATTTGATGGCTGTTCCGGTCAAGGATTGTTTCATTCCATTGGTGTGAGGGATAACGAGAGAGCCCGTGAGGTTCTCTGAGTCCTGCCCACCTGCCGCCTTCCCGCCATAACTCCGGCAACCCCCATGGCGCCCGGCCGCGGGATTCGGCGGCGGGCTCGTAAAGGGGGTTCTGCATGTCCGTAAATTATAGAAAACTCTGAAAGAGTCTCGGATTAGACCTCGCTGTACGCCACCATGCAGGAAGTGCACGACTCCCCTCCTTCGGTGATTCGCAAGAGAACGGAGACGATAGCAGCCAAACAAGTGCCTTAGACAAGGAGATTGCGATGAATGCGAAAACTATGAGCGCTCAAGGCCCCACTCTGCTTATCCGTGCCAATTGCATCGGCCGTGGAGATGATGAGCTCGGTCTCAACCTGATGATGAATTTCATTTTTCATCTCACCAAGGCTGAGACCGTGCCGGAAACAATCATTTTGATGAATTCCGGCGTCACACTGGCGTCGGAAGGCTCAGAAGTTCTGGACGAACTAAGAGAGCTTGAAAGGAGAGGAACGTCGGTCCTCGTTTGCGGCACCTGCTTGAACTTCTTCAATATCAAGGACCAACTCAAGGCGGGGCACGTTTCAAATATGGGAGAAATTGCCACAACGCTTCTTGATGCATCGAAGGTCATTACGGTATAGACGCCCATTCGAAAAGCTCACTGCTCATCATTGTGGCGGAAACAGATATCCTCGCTTTCGCTGCGAGAGAACAACCAAAAGACGGTAAGGAGAAAGTCTCATAAATACCCGCGCCTTTCAATGAGGCCCCATCAACTCCCATTCGCGGCTTCACGGGCCTTTCATGGGAACATTGAGATTTCCCGAGAGAATGCTTATAAGCAAAGCCGACACCCTGAAATTCGAGCACCTGAAATTCGAGCGTTAGTTGCATTCATGCAGGTATCAGCGTTGCAGATTTTTGCAACATCGCAACGTCTCTTGCCGTAAACTCTTCACGCGTGACATAATTAAATGGTTTCAAGCCAAGCTTTTCCAGGGCATTGCGCTGTTCAGCGCAGCATCACCATACGTAGTTGGCACAATATGTGCAACAGTAGTTATTCACGGTGCAACTGAGGTTAGGTGTGCAACATGAGCGAGCGACAAATTCTTATGGAAAACTACGAGATTGACCAGAAAGCCATATCTGAGATCATTTTTGATAGCATCAGCGAAGGCGTTTTCACGACCGACCATGGCTGTCGAATCACTTCATTCAATCGCGCAGCGGAGAGGATCTCCGGTTTCAGCCGTAGCGATGCCATCGGAAAATACTGCTTCGACATTTTCCGTACCGACCTCTGCCAGGCCGGATGCGCACTGAGAAACACGCTTGAAAACGGAAATCCCGTATCGAACGTCCGAGTCACCATCATCACGCGCGACGGTCGCAAAGTGCCCATCAGCGTGAGTACCACGCTGCTTCACGACGAATCGAGCCATTGCATCGGCGCAGTGGAATTTTTTCGCGACCTCTCGGAAATTGAAAGCCTTCAGGACAAGGTCTCGAAGCTGAACCGGTTCGAGAATCTCGTGAGCTGCAACGAGAAGATGCAGCGGCTCTTCAAACTGCTCCCAGAAATCGCGGAGTCGGAATGCAACGTTCTGATTCAGGGCCCGAGCGGTTCAGGGAAGGAACTGCTGGCACAAGCCCTTCATAACCTGAGCCCGCGCAAGCACAATGCCTACATCCGCATCAACTGCGCGGCGCTGCCGGAAACGCTCCTGGAGTCCGAGCTGTTCGGTTACGTGAGAGGCGCTTTCACGGACGCCAAGCGAGACAAGCCCGGCATGTTCTATCTCGCACAGGGTGGCACGCTGCTCCTCGACGAAATCGGCGACATGCCGGTCGCACTCCAGGTGAAACTGCTGAGAGTTCTCAATAACGGGGAATACCAGCCCCTTGGCTCCACCAGAATGCTGCAAACCGATGCCCGAATCATCACGTCATCAAATCAAGACATCAAGCAGATGGTCGAACAGGGTTCTTTCCGTGAAGACCTCTATTATCGAATCAATGTCATCAACATCCAGATTCCGCCGCTATGCGAGCGACTGGAAGACCTGCCGCTTCTCATCGAGCATTTCGTCCAAAAGTTCCGCGCCAAGCGCAAGCGTGATATTCGCGGAGTCTCGCCGGACGTGCTCAAATCCCTGAGGAAGTATGATTTCCCCGGCAATGTGAGGGAATTGGAGAACGCGATCGAGCATGCCTTCGTTATTTGCCGCGGAAACATCATCGGAGTGGAACATTTACCCGAGAGAATTCTGGATGCAGTTCGAACTGACGAGGAAAGCTCACGCCGAGCTTCGTATGGACAAAGCTCCGAAGAATCAATCATCCGCGAGGCGCTTGCGAGGAACAGTGGAAATCGAGAGAAAACCGCGGAAGAACTCGACATGCACCGCTCCACCCTGTGGAGGAAAATACAGAGGTACGGTATCACTTCCCCGTGAGCCTGTCTGCCCAAGATCGTCACGCCACGATACGACACGCCGGACGCGCAAAGCAGTGCAAGAAGGGAGAGGGCCCTATCCCCGAAACCGCATGCGGCACATGAGCAATCGAAGCCAGGAACAGGGCTCTGTCCCTATCATTCCTTTATGCTTTTACCGTCGCAGACTTCTCCTCGGCATCCACCTGAATCTCCTGCCATGAACCGGGTGACAGATTCATCCTGTCAACAATAAGCACCGCCGGAGGATTCAGGTAATACTGGGCAGGCTTGTCCGGCCCGACGAGCACAACCGGCGCCTGGAATCGGTAAGCAAACTCCTCAATGGGAACATTGCCGAATGTGATTTCCCGTTCGAGGTACGGGATAACCAGCAACTGGTATTCCCTGTGCATGAGGCATGTCCGCAGTTCTTTGGCGTGCCTGCTCTCCTCACACACTTTGAAGCCTACGTCAACGAATTCGCCGAGGCACTTGTCGTAGTATTCCCGCACGCGCCGGTCAGTCTGGACGAGAATCTTGTCGTCGATCTTGCGAGGCGGGCCCGGCGGCTCGCTGTACTTCTCATAGGGCGAGCGGAGGAAATAAAAGATGTTCAACTGACACTTGCTTTCCCGGGCAAGCTGGAAAGCAAAGTCGAACGCCCAATCCCCCTTTTCCGAAAAATGGGCGCAGAGCCCGATGTCATTTATGCCGACGGTTGTCATGATCGTCCTCCTTCCAATATCCGCACCTCTGTTGATCAAACTTCCCCGAGAATGTCCTCGATGTAGTATTTTGAGAACAGGGCACTGACCGGATTATTCGCCAGCGACTTGTCCTTTACGAACAGGGTGGACGTGGGAGCCTCGCTGTGCTGCGTGAAAATGAAATCCACACCGACGCAGAGTCCGACCACCACATTGACTTCCGTGCCCAGCCTGTTCAGGACGCACGCTTGTCCTATCGGGTTGCAGACTACTCCGCTCGAAGCGGTGATAAGGTCGTGCTCGGCGTGCCCGCCGACCTTGCAGCATACGGGACTGACTCTGAAAAACCTCCGCAGCAGGCGTGTGAGTATTTCCGCTTCCCGAAACATCTCCACGCAAAACGCCACCCCAATGTGTTTGTATTCCATGCCCATGCAATAATATATGAATTCGGCCACGCGACACAACTTCCGGTGTGTCTCCGCCGATATGTCCATCGTTACTTCCATCGAATGGTTGAACTTGGAATAACCATCGGCCGGAAAGAGGCTCCCCATCTGGGGCATGCAGTTTTCACCCTTCAGGCATAGTCGGTCGACACACTCAACGCAGTCAATGCGGGACAATTCACTTCCCGCCTGTGCGACTGCCCCACTCGCCGCCTCCGCCGGCAGGCCTTTCCGGGCGGGCTTTGCAGGTTGGCTTTCCAGACCGTATCCGCTCCGCAATTGCCCACCGGTGAGCGCCGTCAAAACCTCCTCCACCTCGGCCGCAACGTCCTGCACCACCTTGATACCGTAAGAATCCACCCTCTGCACAAAATCCTCGTCTATCGCCCCACAGACAAACAGGTCAATCTCAAGGTCGACCAACTGAGCAATTCGCTCTTCCTCATTCATTCCCGTCGTATCTACCGTTTTTTTCGAAATCACGGCGTTGTCTCTCACCTGGACGAGCAGTGTTTTGTCTGAATAAAGGCACCGGGGAGAAACCCGTGTGCCGAACAGTGGAATAGCTACTCTCACGATTTCCTATCCGAAGCACCTCACCCGCGAAAGGCCACCTCTTGCTGACGCACGATGAGCCTTCCTTCTCTCAAACACGGGCATCGGTCTCCTTCCCGAAGACTTGTGCTGACACGTCCATCATGGGCAAGAACAATGCCAAGAGTTTCGGAGTCCTCCCGTTGAAACGGAGACGCTGGAATTTCCGGTCACTATTCGGAATTCTCTTTCGCTTCTCCGTGAGAGGCCGAGCGATTTCTTCCGGTTGTCGTTGCAAAGTCTGTTGCATGCAACGTGATGTCGCAGCCATATGCATCAACAACTCGCGCCCGTGTCTCATGCGCAGGAACCCGGCAAGCTCAACGACCATTGACGCATTGCAGCAAAACACGCGGATTCTCTTCGGAATTGCGCCAACAGCGCAGATGAGCCCAAAATCACTTCTCGCCGTGGCACAGTTCTTGCCCAAGATATTCAAGGACAGTGCGACACGCAATGTTCATTGATGTGCGGAAAAGCACCCGCGCCTGCCGCACCGAACAGCCGGTTGCGTTAATATAGGCCGGATGCGATGACGAGGTCACGATACCACAATGAAAATGAGGGATATCTCAGAAAGCCAAAGACAGTTTGCACTGCTCGGCGGCATATTCGCCGCAGCGCTCGTCGTCTCTCTCATTATGGGATGGATTCTGTTTCCCAGTCTGGCGTATGCGCGGAAGGCGCAGCCTATCAATTACAACCCGCCCTTGCACGTCGAACAGATCGGAATCACGTGTGACACGTGCCACTTCTTCTATGAGGACGGCAGTTGGGCGGGAATCCCGACGCTGGAGACGTGCGTGGATTGCCACAGCGATATCATCGGCGCCTCGCCGGAAGAAGAGAAGTTCGTCAACGAATATGTGAAGAAGAACCGGGAAGTGAAGTGGGCGCTGTATGTGAAACAGCCGGAATGCGTGTCATTCTCGCACTCATCCCATGTCAGAATGGCCAAGATAGCGTGCGAGACATGCCACGGTCCACAGGGTCATTCCGACCCCAAAGACTACCTTGCCAACAGAATAACAAACTACAGCTACGTTGTGTACGATCCGCGAGTCCCGCTCAATGCGTTCACCATCATTCGAGACAAAGGAGAGACCGTTTGGGGAACCATGCGGATGGATGAGTGTACCGCCTGTCATCGTTCGCGGGGGACAAGCACTGCATGCTTTATTTGCCACAAGTAGGAACGCATGGCCCATGCACGAGGAACCAAGAGGCATAAGAGCATGAACGTTGACCGAAGAACATTTGTGAAAGGAATGGCCCTGGCGGGGGGCGGCGCGCTCGGCATAATGCTGTCACCGACGCCGTGGTATCTGATAAGAGACCTCGCCTTCTGGACGCAAAATTGGCCATGGGTGCCGGCCCCAGCCCCGGGCGAACCTTCATTCGAAAAGTCGATCTGCCGTATCTGCGACGGTGGATGCGGCATCAACGTGCGGAAAGTAGACATGCGCCTCGTGCGTATAGATGGTGATAAAGAGCATCCCGTGAACCAAGGCTCGATTTGCCCGATGGGCGCTGCGGCGCTTCAGATGCTGTATGGCCCTTCGCGCACGAAGGTCCCTCTGCGGCGGGTCGGCCCGAGAGAAAACCCGGAGTGGAGGCCTATAACCTGGGCCGAGGCCATCAGAGAGGTCGCCCTCAAAGTCAGACAACTCCGCGCCGCTGGGAGACCCCACGAGCTCGCCTGCATAACAAACAGCGCACATAGCACGGTCAACCAGTTCTTCGAACGGTTCCTGCACGCGGTGGGCTCACGGAACTTCATGCAAATGAACTCTGCACTTGAGGCCCACAGCACCGTTCTCGCTCTGATGCAGGGTGTCGATGAAGGCATAGCATACGATATCGAGAACGCGCGATATCTCTTGAGCTTCGGATGCAATTTGCTCGAAGGGTGGGGGGCATGCGGTCGGATGTATCATGCACACGCAAATCGGTCCGCACATGAAGGCGGCAACAGCCTCGAAATCGTCCAGATAGAGCCGAACCTTTCGGTGACGGCAAGCAAGGCCTCCCGCTGGATTCCCATCAAACCGGGAACCGATGCCGCGCTCGCCCTCAGCATCGCGCACGTGTTGATATCCGACGGGCTCTATGACAAGACATTCGTTGAACGACATACGTTCGGGTTTGAAGATTGGAAGGATTCCGACGGCAAGCGACGCCGAGGATTCAAATCAGAAGTCCTTGGCCGCTACTCGCCGCGTTCGGTCGAACTCATTACCCAGGTGCCGGCGAACGTCATTGAAGAGGTCGCTCACGAGTTCGCCGCGAACCAGCCGGCGCTCGCCCTGGGTGGAAGATGCGATGGCAGCTTGTTTGCCGGCATCTACGAGTTGATGGCAATCCACAGCCTCAACGCGCTTGCGGGAAATCTCTCGCGGCCCGGCGGAATCTTTCTGCAATGCGATGTCCCGCTGAAGTCGCTGTCACCGGTGAAGATGGATGAGCAAGCCGAGCAGGGCTTCGCGATACCCCGCAGTGACGGAGCTGGGAGCAAAGAGCATCCTCTCGCCCGACACTTGCCACACAACCTCGACGCCGGCAAGGTCGGCGTACTCCTCATACATGAGGTGAACCCCTCGTACGCTTTGCCCAACCGGAAAGTCGCACGCGCCATTTTCGAGGACATTCCGTACATTGTCAGCTTCTCCTCTTTCATTGATGAAAGCTCCATGCAGGCGGACCTGATTCTTCCCATCTCGACCCCGCTGGAGCGATGGGATGACCACACCGGCGCCCCCGGGATTCCATACCCAATTTACGGCCTGAGCCATCCACTCGTGAATCCGCTCTATGAAAGCAGGAACGCCGGAGATGTTCTCATAGAGATTGCCCGTGAGCTGGGAGGCACAATCGCAGAGTCATTCCCGTGGAACAATACGGTCGAAGCTCTTAGAGAACGAGCTGCGGGATTGTATGAATCCGGAACAGGGGTTATCCACACCGCCGAATTCTCGGCGACATACATGAGCCAGACAGCTACCCCGACGGAAGTAAAGTCTTTTCCGACATTTTCTGATTTCTGGAATGCGCTCGTTAAGAACTGTTGTTGGTCCGACCCACAATGCACGACCGATCAGTTGGAACAGACTCTTAAGACTCCCGGCAAAAAATTTGAATTCTTCAGCCAGCGATTGCAGAAGACCTTCGGGTACAGCAATGACCTCGAATGTATGCCTCACTATCATGAGCCGCCGCCCAACCCGCAAGGGTTCGACCTGTTGATTATGCCTGAAAACCTGATAACCATGGCCGATAACGGCCTCGGCACACCGCCCCTCCTCATCAAACAGCTCAGCAATGATGTGCTGTCGGAAAACGACTTGTTTGTTCAGGTTAACCCCATTACTGCCATGTACCAGGGATTGAAGGATGGCGAAAGCGTGATCCTCGAATCTCCAGCAGGCAAGGTTCGGGTGCGCATACACACGTTCGCCGGAGTGCGGGAGGGAGTGGTGCTGATCCCACTCGGCTTCGGCCACACGGCATATGACCGGTTTCTGCGCAACAAAGGCGTGAATGCGCTTGAGATATTTGATGCAAAGATGGATACCGTCAGCGGCCTCGCCGTCTGGTGGGCCGTGCCCGGGAAAATATACAAGGTGTGAGCTAACCATGAAAACTGAGTCCGGCGACCAGAGAATCGCGCGATACGGAATGACGATAGATGTGGATAAGTGCACCGGATGCGGCACGTGCGCAGTCGTCTGCCATATGGAGAACAACGTCCCGTTCACGGTCGATGAGAGCGACAAATCCCGCAATATGGCTTGGATGCGGATTTACAAGGTGGATAACGGATTGGATTACCCGCACGTGCGCGTTGTCTATTTTCCGCGCCCGTGCATGCAGTGCGACCATCACACGCCGTGCGTTTCTGTGTGTCCCGCCAGCGCCACCAACTATGACGGTCTCACGGGAATTGTGGATCAGATAAACACACGCTGCATTGGATGCCGCTATTGCATGGCAGCGTGCCCATACATGGTGCGCTGCTTCAACTGGTGGGACCCGGTCTGGCCGAAAGACATGGAGAAGCATCTGAATCCGGACGTCGCGCCGAGAATGCGCGGTGTGGTGGAAAAATGCACGTTCTGTTCGCACCGCTACCTGAAGGCAAAGGACAAGGCTCACAATGAAGGAAGAGACTACCTACGGGAAGATGAATATGTGCCCGCTTGCGTCGAGGCGTGTCCCGTAGGAGCGATGCGCTTCGGCGACCTGAACAATCCGGAGCATGCCGTAGCGCAGCTCATCCAAAGTCCGCGGGCCTTCCGGTTACTGGAGAATCTTCACACTGAACCGAAGGTCTACTACCTCAGTTCTTATGAATGGGTGAGAAAGCTTGCAGATAATTTCGCGTGACAGCGGCCGTCCAAGAGCCACGGGATAACCCGAGAATGAACAAAGGAACACCATGACTTCAGAGCACACCACACCGAAACTCGAACGATGTTCCCGGCAGAAGTTCCTCGTTTGGCTGTCCGTATGGGGATTGCTGCTGGCATGGGGACTGTACGGCGCATTCCTCTGCCTGTTCAAAGGCCTGAATCAGACGGGCATGAACAACTATTTCGTCTTCGGACTCTGGATAACCGTTGACCTCGCAATCATAGCGCTGGGGGCCGGCGCCTTTTTCAGCGGGTTCCTCTTCTATATCCTCAAAGTGGACCATCTCAAAGACTTGATAGGGGCGGCTGTCGTCATAGGGTTTATCTGCTACAGCGGCGCCATTGGAATGCTCACCATTGACATCGGGCAGCCGTTGCGCGGCTACTTCAGTTTCTGGCACGCTAACGTGCACTCGATGCTTACGGAAGTGATTTTCTGCATAACCTGTTATCTGTTTGTTCTTACAATCGAGTTCACGCCGCTGATTCTTGAGAACAAGCGATTGAGCGAATTCCCCCTGTTCAAGTACATCGGCGAAAACCTCCATGGAATCATGGCGGTGTTCGCGCTGGTGGGGACCTTTCTGTCATTCTTCCATCAAGGGTCGCTCGGCGGAATGTTCGGCGTCTTGTTCGCGCGGCCATTCGCGTATCGTACCGGCGTCGCCATCTGGCCGTGGACATTTTTCCTCTTCATATTGTCGGCCATTGCCTCGGGTCCGGCACTGACCACGCTCGTGGTCTGGACAACACAGAAGGTGACCGGAAAACAACTCGTGCGCAGGTCCACGCTGTCAAAACTTGCAAAACTCTCAGCGACGTTATTCTTCGTATATCTGATTTTGAAGGCAGCCGACACCGTGTATTGGGCAAATGTCACCGCGCCACAGATGGGATTCGCGTTTACTCGGTTCTATCAGGGACCCTACGGAATGGAGCTGTTGTTCCTCGAGCTGTTTGTCTTCGGGCTGCTGCCGGCCGTGCTCCTGCTGATTCCCAAGGCGCGCGAGCACGATTTTTCGCTCGTCATCGGATGTCTGTTCATCTGCATGGGTATCGTCCTCAATCGTTTTGTTATGACGGTGCAGACTCTTTCAATACCCGTGCTCCCGTTTGAAAAGTTCGTCGCGTATGCGCCGACCTGGCAGGAATGGGCCGTTGCAGCGGCGGTTCTCGGATATGGGGTCATCGTGTATTCGCTCAGCTATCGGTACCTTCACCTCTTTCCCCGGGAACATGAGCTGAACGCATAGGGTTGAATTCGAACGAAAGGAGTGAAGAAGCGTGCTGCCAACAACGTTCGAGTTCCGATGGGATGCCGGTCATATGATCTTTTTCGGCGTCTTCTACGCAGTGGTCATCGCAATATTCACGAGTCTCGTCTATGTTGCGGTCAAATCCATCATTGACGTGTATCGAGACATGACAGCCAGGAACGAAGCCAATGCCTCAGAGCATCCGGAACACCCGCACGAAGCAACGAACGAGGCTGTCATAGCGAAGAGTTGAGGCGAAAGCATGGGAGTATCTGATACAAAGGCCGAATCGAGAGAGGGATGGATGATTTGATGGAAACATTAGGCGCAATCAAAACAACGGTCGCAGTGAATAGCGCGTCTGTCGGCGATACGTGGGATTGGGAGACCGCAGAAAAACGGATCGCTGACCTTCTGGAAATCAGGGGACGCTTTGCCGAAGTGCACGAGGTGACCGTAAGCGCAGACGGGGAGAAAATCGCCGCTCCCGTTAAGACGGATGATGGAAATTTCACCGCATGCGTGAACGGTGAGGTCTGGCCTGAGATGTTTGAGCTTCTATGGTATCTCAAATTCAGCCCGGACGGAAAGCTGACGGCCTTAACGAAAAGCGACGACCAGTGGACCATCGCGGTGGACGGCGAATGCTGGGAGGAGAAGTTCGAGTACATCTGGAACACTCAATTCAGCGCCGACGGTAAGGTCATCGCGGCTCAGGCGAAACGCGAAATGGATTATCTGATTGTCGTAAACGGAGCCGTCTGGAGCAACATATTCGTTTCAACCCGAGGACTGGCCGTGAGCAATGATGGAAGGAAGGTTGCAGCGGTGGTTCAGGCGGTCCCGCTCAAAGAGGCGGACATTTTCGGTTTCCTCGAGGGCACATGGACCCTCGCAGTAAATGACAAGAAATGGGATAGGAATTTCATCAATGTGTACCGCCCCACCATCAGTCCCGACGGGAGACACGTGGCCGCAGAGGTGCGGTTGGATATCTGTGAGTATACGGTTGCAACAGACGGCGAGCCATGGCAACAACGATTCGGCTGTGTCTGGGAACCCCTGTTCAGGGGTAACCAATCGCTGCTTGCTCCCGTCAGAGTCGACGGAAACTGGACCTTGGCTGAGAACGGACGCCTCATCTGGAAAGGAGCCTATAATCAACTCTGGTACCAGAGATTCAGCCCGGACGGAAGCAGAATAGCTGCAGTGGTTTCCCCCGCCTTCGGCAAGTGGACCATCGCTGTGGACGATAAACTGTGGAAAAAGACCTACAATGACGCTGTACTGGAGCCGTTCTTTTCGCCCGATGGACGGCGGGTGGCAGCTATTGTCAAGGATCAGAACAGATGGACGATTGCCGTCGACGGCATACCCTGGACCGAGACGTTCGATATGGTGTGGAATCCGGTGTTCAGCCCCGACGGAAACGATGTCATCGCGAAGGTCAATAAGAACGGGCGGTTTACGATTGCCCTGAATGGAAGGGCGTGGAGACGCGATTTCGAGGCGGTGTGGGAGCCCGTGTTCAGCCCAGACGGAACAAAGGTCCTTGTCAAAGCCGTCGAAGATGGAAAGTATTATCGGCGCGTCGTTCCCATACAGGAACTCATGGGTTGAAAACGCTAGAGGAGAACATGAGATGTACGAATTCGCTCGAGGACCGCTGGTTTGGATAGCGCTGCTCGTTTTTGCGGGCGGATGCCTGTACCGCCTTGTCTGGATGGTCCGGGCAGCCAAACAAGACAAGGTGGTTATTCCTTACATGAGCTGGAAATACGGCCTGCGCTCGCTCCTCCACTGGATTGTTCCGTTCGCAAGCCGCAACATGAGGCTGCATCCCGTGATGACCGTCGTCACGTTCGTCTTTCATATCTGCTTGCTGCTGACCCCGATTTTCCTCCTTGCCCATAACGTGCTGTGGCAACAGTCATGGGGCGTCAGTTGGTGGAGCCTGCCGTCCCGTTTGGCAGACGTCATGACGGTCGCAGTGATGGCAGGCGGCATATTCTTCATCGGGAGAAGGCTGAGGTTGCCGGAGGTCCGCAACGTCACGGACTACTCCGACTACCTCCTGATTGCCGTGGTATTAGCCCCGTTCGTGACGGGATTCATTGCATCTCAACAATGGTTTGCTTACAGGACAATGGTGATCCTTCACATGTGGACGGGCGCCCTCATGCTCATGGCAATTCCGTTCACACGACTGAGCCACATGCTGTATTTCATATTCACCAGAATGTACATGGGCTCTGAATTTGGCGCGGTCCGAAACGCCAAGGACTGGTAATGTCCTCGCGAGCCCTTGAAATGGAGGGTGTTAAACATGGTCGAGAAGGCTGGTAGCCAGGCAGCACAGGCTGTCGCAGACCCGGAAATCGAAACGAAGGCTAAGAAAATCCGACCGGAACAGATGGTAAAGGACCCGGGGCTGGACGAGACCATAAAAAGGCTAACGCCTGAGCAAATTGAAAGCGTTATCAAAAGGGTATTGACGAAAGAGACCGCTGCACGGCTCCGAGTGTACCTGGATACGTGCGTTCACTGCGGACTGTGTGCAGAAGCCTGTCACACGTACCTCTCTCGCGACAGAGACCCGGAATATTCACCGGTCGCAAAGGTGAAGAACACCCTGTGGGAAATAGTAAAAAGAAAGGGCAAGGTAGATGGAGAGTTCCTGAAGAACGCATCCAGAATCGCGTTCACCGAATGCGCCGTATGCCGTCGTTGCAGCATGTATTGCCCCTTTGGAATCGACATCGCCTATCTCTTAATCGTCGTGCGCAGAATACTGAATCTCTTGTACGTAGTGCCCGCCTATCTGCAAGACACGACCAACAGCCACGCCGTCACCATGAACCAGATGTGGGTGCAGGAAGATGAATGGATCGACACGCTGCAGTGGCAAGAAGAAGAAGCGCGAATGGAAATGGCAAAGGCCAGAATCCCGCTTGACAAAGAGGGGGCCGACATAATGTATTCCGTCATCGCGCCCGAGCCGAAGATCCTCGCCCAGCTCATCAATTACATGGCGCAGATCATGACCGTCGCGGGCATGGACTGGACGATGCCCGCGACCGACGGCTGGGACAACAGTAATATGGCAATGTATTCGGGCGACTTTGAGACGATGGGGCGCGTCGAGCGGCAACACTATGAGACAGCGTTCAGGCTGAAAGTAAAAAAGATCGTTATGGGAGAGTGCGGCCATGCGTTCCGCGGGGCTGCATACGATGGCCCAAAATGGCTCGTGTGGAAACATCCCCCCGTTCCGCTCATCCATGCCGTCGAGTTCTATTACGACTTGCTCAAAACAGGCACGATCAAGATTGCCAAGAAATTCCCCGAACCGACAACGGTCCAAGACCCCTGCAACATAGTCCGGGGCAAGGGGCTGGGCAAGAAGCTGCGCTACGTCATGAATGCACTGTGCGAGGACTTCAGAGACGTGAACCCGAGACTCGAGCACAACTACTGCTGCATGGCGGGCGGCGGCACCATCAATTGCGGTCCGCCGTGGACCAGGTCGAGGATGGTAAGCAACAAGGTAAAGGCGGAACAGTTCAAAGCCACAGGCGCAAAAATCATCGTGACCCCGTGTCACAACTGCCACAGCGGTATCGAACAACTTGTTTCGTTCTATAAGCTTGGCATGCATGTGAAATTTATCAGTGAAATCCTTGTCGAATGCATGGAAGTTCCCCAACACTTGAAGGTGTGAACTATGGATAAGATGGCTCGCAGTCAAACGGAAACGTTCTTTGCGGCAATGCTGTGTCTTCTTCTCCTCGTGGCTGCCACAGGGTGTGGGCGGTCGGCCGAAGGAGAAACGTATGGGGAGATAGTGCAGCCGGCAATCGTTGAGGCGTTGGCCCAAAACCAGATCGAAACGCGCGTTGTGATGGCCCGGCCGGGTGAGTTCAAGAAACTGGAGCGCGCGCCGGTTCTCTTTGACCATCTCAAGCATGTCGATTCACTGAAGAAAGAAGGCTGCGGCACGTGTCACACACCCGACGAAAAAGGCAGGGTTACGTATGAATTCTGTGCCGTGAAGCGGGACATGGACAGGCAGGCCCTCATAAATGCCTACCACGAGAAGTGTATGAAGTGCCACGACGGACGCGATGAAGCCGCGAAAGAAGCACGCGCGCTCGGCTGCGGCGAGTGCCATGCGGAAAAGGCGGAATACAAGACCGTGGAATGGTATCAGGCCACATTCGACCATTTCCACCATATCGGTGAGATGGAGAAAGGCTGCGACACATGCCATCATCTCTATGATGAGCAGCAAGCCAAGCTCATATACAAGAAAGGCGAAGAAGTCGCTTGCGGAAAATGTCACAAAGACACGGACGAAGAAAACAAAGAATCGTTGAGAAAAGTGGGCCATACGAGTTGCATTGGCTGCCACGAGAAAAAATTCCTCGCGGCCGAGACCAAGATGGACCCATACGCATGCGGCAATTGTCATAGACCGGAGGCCAAGCCGCGGCCGCCCGAACCTAAGGCGCTCGTCGCTCGGTCATACCAGGCGGATCCGACAAATCTGCTTATAAGCTATCCCGGAACGATATTGCCGCCTGTCCCGTTCGACCATGAGAAGCACGAGAAACAAGGCGGCAAGGAGGACTGCAACAAGTCATGCCACCATTTCCACGTGCGAACGCTCGTGGCATTCGACCCGCCTTTCCTCAAGACAGGCGACGCATGTCGGCAATGCCACGCGCAGTCCAAGGTCTCGATACCGGCTGACGCCATGAGTGCCGACAAGGTCTACCATGATCCGGAGGCGTCACATAGCTGCATCGGCTGCCACACCCTGAAAAAGAAAGAGGACGAATCAGCCAAAGGGCCTGTCACCTGCAAGCAATGCCATACGGGAGGAATAGCTCCAAAGCCGGTTCAAGTGGAACCAACTTCTCCGCCCGACAAGGGACCGGAAACTTATGTGATTGCCCGGCTCACGCGGAAATACATGCCGGTGAAATTCCAGCATGCGATGCATACCAAGATGATTGAGGACTGCACCTATTGCCATCATCATGGTCCCGAAAAGGAACAACCCACATGCGCTACGTGTCACGGCGCGCCGCTTGACTTCACCAAAGTGACGAGACCGCGACTTCTCAGCGCCTACCATCGCATGTGCATGGGTTGCCATAAGAGCATGGGCATCGGGCCGGTCACCTGCACGAAGTGCCACGAGGAGAGAGAAGGCAGCTACATCCCGGGCCAGCGACTGCAAACGACAAAGGCCATAAACCACGAAGTGGAACTCGCAGACATGGCGAATTCCCTGTGATGCCGCGCGCCGGGCCGAGAGGTATCGTTCCTGATACGACCGGCCACTCCGTGGCTCGCGCCATCAATAATCATGCAAGGATAGGGTGCTCCCATGGTAGAAACGGAATGGCAGCGGTGGCTGCACAGCCAGCTCTTTGAGCAGGTTCCGTGCTGCATTGCTGTCATAGACCGACAGTACAATATCGTCGAAAACAACCGCGCCTTTCGGGATGTGTTCGGAGAAGGCAAGGGCAAGAAGTGTTACGAGATTTACAAGGGCAGGAAAGACCGTTGTCCTGACTGCATGGCCGCCCATACATTCGCCGACGGCAGACCCCGAGTGAATGACGAAGTGGGCATTGACCATAGGGGGCGCAAGGCGAACTATCTCGTCCATGTATCACCCGTCATCGCCCCGGACGGGTCCGTGCCATATGTTGTAGAACTTTCCACCGACGTCACCGAAACCAAGCGACTTCAAAAGGAATATCAAATACTGTTCGAGCGCGTTCCCTGCTTCGTCATGGTGCTCAATAGAGACCTGCGAGTCGTTCGCGCAAACGAGCGCGTCCGCGAGGTGTTCGGAGAATGCGTGGGCGAACACTGCTATAAAATACTCAAGCACCGGTGGGAGAAGTGCGAGGACTGTCCTGCCGAGCGCACCTTTGCCGATGGACAATCCCACAGCTCGAAACATGAGGGGACGAACAAGCATGGCGAGAAAACCCACTATGTAGTAAACACGTCCCCGTTGCTGACGGGCAACCACCATGTCGCTCATGTCATCGAGATGGCGCTCGACCTCACGGAAACGCACCGTCTGGAGAACGAGCTCGCCAAAGAGCATTTCCTCCGTGAAATCCTCATCGAAAACTCCATGGACGGCGTCATTGCCACACAGCCTGATGGAGAGGTGCTGATCTTCAACCCGGCCGCCGAGCGCCTCCTGAAATACCGGGCGGAAGACCTCCTGAAAAAACAACCTCCGGACACGCTGTTCCCATCTGAATTTCTCGCATTGAAGGAGTCCGGCAAAGATGTGTGCGTCCTGCCGGAAACAACAATGGCCGCACGCGATGGAGAAAAAATCCCCGTTCGCTTCACTGGTGTGGCATTGAAGCAGGGCGATGAATTCATTGGAAGCGCAGCTTTCCTCCAGGATTTGCGCGAAATCAAGCAGCTCGAGCGAGAAAAAATCGAGGCCGAGCGGTTCGCCGCCGTTGGCCAGACCGTCGCAGGACTCGCCCACGGGATCAAGAACCTCGTCACCGGACTCGAAGGCGCAATGTATGTATTCAATACCGGCCTCAAGAAAGGCGAACAATCCCGAATAGACCAAGGTTGGGAAATGCTCAACCGTAACATCGAAAAAGTGTCCGCGCTCGCAAAGAACCTGCTCGCCTTCTCGAAGGGTCGGACACTTAAAGTGGAATGGACTGACCCGAACGAGCTGGTGCGCGAGGTCGTGGCGCTCTTTCACGATGCTGCGCGTCAGAACGGAATTGACCTCGCCGCGGAACTCCAAGAAAATATCGAGCCGGCGCCAATGGAACCGCAAGGCATCCACGAATGCCTGACGAATCTGGTCTCCAATGCGATTGATGCCTGCAAAACGAGCGATAAGCCGCGTTGCAGCATTGTCGTGCGCAGCCGCGAGGAAGGCGGTTCACTTATACTCGAAGTCGAGGATTCCGGCTGTGGAATGGACTCCGAGACCAGGCAGAGGATATTCACCAACTTCTTCACCACCAAAGGGGCGGGAGGAACCGGTCTCGGTTTACTCATCACGCGCCGCATCGTGCAAGAACACGGCGGTACAATCTCCTTCGAATCCATCTTCGGTAAAGGCTCGTTATTCAGAATCGTATTCCCTCGACACTTATTGCCTCAACCTCCAGAAGCGTGAGATAAGACGTCCTAGCACCTTCCAAATTTTCCGTACATGAACGCGGATGCCGCAGCCCTCTTGCCTTGAGTTTCCCCTCCCCGGAATCTCCTCTTCCCATCAGTGTTGACTTTCTCAACAGGCCTCGTTGATTTTCTCAACAGCATAACCATATATTCAATATAGACTTAACGAATATGCTGATTTTTGCAATAGTTGGTAGAGTTCTTGTTACACAGCGGGTATTCAAATAGAAACATTCGTAACCAACTGTCTCTCAATGAGATACCGCAATTTAGCATGCCCCAATTCTGTTAGGCAAGCAAATTGCCGTTATAGAATCACATGAGACGGGGGAAAAATCCGACCAGAACCGCAAGCTACAGAGCTCAGAGCTTTTCTGGTCACAAGGGGAGGATTTCATTATGGCGCTAATCCTGGCTGTTCTCACTATGGGAGTGTTTGTCGCCGTCAGCCTAGTTTCTGAACTGATGAAAAAGAGAATTCTTCCGAAGACAGTTTCGGAAGGATTTGCGCTGCAGGCGGCGGTTGCGGGGTTACCCGAAATCGCGGAGCCACCCGCGGTAGTGGTACTGCCGACAGCGAAGGGGAGCACTCCGCGTATTGAAGGATATCTTGTGCCGCGCTCGCTCTATTATCATCAGGGCCACGCATGGGTGGCCCTGCAGAAAAGCGGGAGTGCGGTAATTGGTGTGGATGACTTCACCAGCAAGCTGGTTGGGACGCCTGATTCAATCATTCTGCCTCGGGTCGGCCAGCGCTGCTATCAGGGTGAGAAAGGCTGGACAATCAGCGCGAAAGGGAAATGCCTTGACATGCTTTTCCCCCTAGATGGCGAGGTTGTGGCAGTAAACCGGGCCCTGCTTGAGAATCCCGGGCTTCTCGCAAAAGAGCCTTACGGGAACGGTTGGCTCGTGATGGTCAAGACACGGAATCCGAAACGCAATCTGCGCAATCTCCTCTTCGGCTCTGTCGCGAAACGATGGATAGAGGAATCCGCATTTGCCCTCCGGTTCATGTTTAGCGGAAAGCTGGGGATCGTTCTTCCCGACGGCGGGCTGCCCGTGGAAGGAGCGGTCGACTATTTTTCTGAAGAGGATTGGAAGGAACTCAGTGTTCGCCTCTTCACAAATGAGCGAACTGAGGACGACTCTGAAACGACCCTCTAGGGAAAAGGAGGCACGAACATGATCCCGGTCGCGATTCCCGCTGTCATTGGCGCACTGACGTTTCTCGCCATCTTCATATCAGCCCTCTTCGTGTTTGCCGCAGCGGACTACATCGTTGCGTTCGTCAGGACGCACTCCGTCCGCGGACTCGCGGCCAACGGAGCAGTCCTGGAAGCCGCAGTCGCGCCCGCCTCGGTGGCCGATACCGAGCACGAACCTGCATGGGCGCCCGCGCTACGCGCGAAGACGCGGGTGGAAGGATATCTGCTGCCGGAGACTCTGTTCTACCACCGGGGGCACACCTGGGTGGCGCCTCAGGAGTCAGGCACAGCCCTGGTCGGCATAGATGAATTCGCGGCTAAACTGCTCGGCACGCCTTCCTTGATTGACCTCCCTTGTGTCGGCGAACGGTGCAAACAGGGAGGCAAGGCCTGGACGCTTTCTCGAAACTACAAGAAGCTCGAGATGCTTTCCCCGCTGGACGGAAAAATCGTGGCAATAAACAAAGAGGTGATTGAGAATCCGCACGTCCTGTCGACTGACCCTTATGGCCGCGGCTGGCTGATGCTGGTCAAGGCAACCGATCTAAAACGAAATCTTCGAAACCTCCTCAATGGCAGCCTCGCCAGGAGTTGGATGGCTGATTCAGCGCTCGCGTTGCGGTCAATGTTCACTGGCAGGGTGGGTCTTGTCTTTCAGGATGGCGGCCTTCCTGAGGATGGAGTGGGCGACCATTTGAAGGCATCGGAGTGGAATGAACTTGTCAATCGCTTGTTCGGGCAAGAAGCGGACTAGTTTGTTCGGTCAGAGCAACCAATTCGGCAGTAATCGGAAAGGAGAAAGAAAGGATGGTTCCAGTAACGATTGTGGGCCTCATTCTCGCGTTCCTCGCAGTGGATGTGTTTGTCCAAATGTTTGAGCGGAGCAGAGGCAAAGAGGTGTATGGATTCTTCATGCCGGACCCCGCGGCAGGGAATAGAGAAGGTTTACCAATCCTTTCGAGAGTCATGGGCAGACTGAGGGATTTCGGGATTGCGCCATTGCGCAACGCATACTTCCATCCGGGGCACACGTGGGCAGCGGTGAGTGAATCCGGAGACGCAAGAATCGGGCTGGACGCTTTTGCCCAAAAGGTGATTGGCCGCGTCGAAGCGATTGAGTTGCCGAAGGCGGGCCAGACCATCCGGCAGGGCCAACCCTTTTTCAGAGTCCGAAAAGGGAATCGCATGGCCGACTTTGTCGCCCCGATTGACGGTGTCGTCACATCAGTCAATGAGGCGGCGGCATCGCGCAATGAGCTGAGCCCTTCCGAGCACCTGTGCACGGTGGAACCAAGCAGACTATCGGAAAATCTGAAGGTGTTGCGGATAGCCGAAGATGCAGCACGATGGATGTACGACGAATTATTCGACCTCCACGAGATGGTTGCCGCCCGGCTCCCCAGACTGCAAACGGTGGGAGCGACAATGCAGGACGGCGCATTAGCGCTCGATGACCTACAGGGAAATCTTGATGACGAGGCCTGGAACGAGTTCAGGAAGCGATTCCTGATGAATGCTGAAGACTGATGGAGGAAGGACAGATGCGCAAAGGGATGCTGATAGATACGACAATCTGCGTTGGCTGCCAGGCCTGTGAGGAGGCGTGCAGGGAAAAGAATAGCTTGCCCGAATGCAACCAATCGGACCTCTCCGCATGCAAGTTTACGAAAGTCTTTGAAAGGGGAGAATATTACGTTCGCAAGATGTGCATGCACTGTCTCGAGCCGGCATGCGCTTCGGTCTGTCCGGTTGGCGCTCTAAGGAAGCTGGAGGAAGGGCCTGTCGTATATGACGAGGATAAGTGTATCGGTTGCAGATATTGCATGCAGGCATGCCCATTTCAAATTCCGACATATGAATGGAGTAAGGCGCTCCCGCGCGTGAGAAAATGCTGGTTCTGTTATGACCGAGTGTTGGTGGGGGAACAGCCCGCGTGTGCGGCGGAATGTCCGACGGGCGCGACCCTGTTCGGCAATAGGGAGGACCTCCTTGCCGAGGCAAGGAGAAGGATTGTGGAGAGTCCCGACCAATATCAGAAGCATATTTTCGGCGAGCGAGAGGTAGGGGGTACGTCCATGCTCTACCTGGCGGCTGTGCCGTTCGAACAAATCGGATTCAAATCCGGCCTTATCGAAAAGCCATTGCCGCTGCTCACGTGGGCGGTGCTTTCGAAACTGCCGGATTTTGTGCTCGTCGGCGGGACACTTCTTGGAGGAGTCGCCTGGATAATCAACCGGCGCATGACACTCGAAGAAGAGAGAATCCAACAGGCGAAGCTCGGCGGCAATCGTGACGCAAAATCACGAAACACGCTGAGCCGTCTCCTTGGTCGGCTTGGAAAGGATTAAAGGAATCAAACGGTGGTCGTACTGATCAAAGAGAAAGGCTGACGACATGATCAAGAAGCTCATACAGAGGATGACGTTCTGGAAGCTGGTTCTTGCGACCATTTTCCTCATGGGACTCTACATAAGTTATGTTCGGTTCTTCAAGGGCCTCGGCGCTTCGACCGGCTTGAGTGACAAGTTCCCGTGGGGCCTATGGGTGGGATTTGACGTGCTCTGCGGTGTGGGACTAGCCGCCGGGGGGTTCACCATCACGCTTGTCGTGCATGTGTTCAACCTAAAGAAATACAAGCCGATTCTTCCCGCGACGGTATTGAGCGCGTTTCTGGGGTATCTCCTTGTAAACGCCGGGCTGCTCTTTGACATTGGGCGTCCTTACCGGGTCTGGCATCCGCTCATCATGTGGAACCCGCACTCGGTCATGTTTGAGGTGGCCTGGTGCGTGATGCTCTACACAGCCGTTCTTTCGATGGAGTTCAGCCCGCTGGTCTTCGAACGGTTGAACTGGGAAAAGCCCAAAAAAATTGTGAAATCAATCACGATTCCACTCGTGATACTCGGATTCATATTATCAAGCCTGCACCAGTCATCGTTAGGGACGGTGTTCCTGATTGTGCCCGGCAGGTTGCATCCTCTGTGGTACAGTCCGATTTTGCCGCTGATGTTCTTCACGTCGGCGATAGCGACGGGACTGTCCATGGTCATATTTGAATCCTATTTGAGCCGTCGGGCATTCAAGAAGAGACTGGAGTTGGACCTGCTGAGCGGGCTTGGCAGGGTTATCTGTGTTGTGCTGGCGGTCTACTTTGTGCTCAAGATGAAGGACTTGTATAACCGCGGCGCGCTAGCGTTTCTCCTTGACGGCAGTCATGAAAGCAAGATGTTCGCCCTCGAAATGGTATTTGGAGTTGTAGTTCCGCTCATACTCTTCAGTCAAAGGAAGGTGCGCGAAAGTCAGGGCGGCCTCTTCATCGCATCACTTATGGTAGTCCTCGGGTTCGTTATTAACAGGCTCAATGTCAGCATAACGGGCATGCTGCGGTCTTCGGGCGTAAATTATTTCCCTTCGTGGATGGAGATAGGGGCCACAGTGTTCCTTGTCGCGGTTGGATTCGCGTTGTTTGCCGCTGCCGTCAAGTATCTTCCGGTATTCCCAAAGGAAGAGGCAAATGCCGAGAGGGAATTCGCTTACCTCACTCCGAAGAGGGCCAACAGCATTGGCTCATTGACCGCTGAAGCAGAGGCCAAACCATGATGAGCGGCGCTCTGCCCAGGAAGAAATGATGCAGTGAATCTGCCTGACAATCGAGAAGCCTAGGCGGGGGCGCCGCATATCGCGCCCCTCCTGATATAAGCCTGAAAGCCCAATGAGGGAGAAATAGCATGCCACAGTGGAGGTCGAAAAGGTTCAGACAATGCTTCCACGAAACCACCCCACCATTTGACAAAGTGCTTGACCGCTCACGAGACATTCGAGTAGAATAGTTTCATGAATGGAGCGGTCCTTCAAATGGCAGGAAGCGCCTCGACGCGAATGATTCTTACCTTTTCGGCCTCTACGTTGCTGCCGAAGGTGTAAAGTTTCGAAAACGGCACATTTCCCAGTAAGGCGACGCGATGAACCTCCTCAAGAGAGTGCTTAGCATATCGAGTAGTCTGACCATCAAGCTAACAATCTACGTTGTGGGCAGCGTCGTGGTCATTTTCAGCGTTTTCGGCTACCTGAACATTGAAAATAGTCGCAGGCACCTTGAAGGACTTGTTCTCAGCAGCGCGCAGGGCATAGGCGACATTATCAAGAGAAGCACACGACTGTCGATGCTCAGGAACCGTAGGGACGAGTTGTACCACATGATAAACCAGATAGGCAACGAGCCCGGATTGAAAAAGATAAGAATTCTCAACAAAGAGGGCCAGATCACTTTCTCAACTGACGAGAACGAGATAGGGAGCTATGTCGATAAGAAAGCCGAAGCGTGCTATGCATGCCATACGCAGGAGCGACCATTGGAAAAGCTCGAGCGTCCGGATCGAGCGCGAATATTCAAGGTCAATGGGTCGGAACGGTTGCTCGGTCTCATAGTGCCGGTTGAAAATGCGCCCGATTGTTACACCGCGTCCTGCCATGTTCATCCCGAGTCCAAGAAAGTTCTCGGTGTGCTTGACATCAACATCTCTCTGGAAAAGGTAGATGAGAGCATTGCTGAGTATCAGCGAAACGTAGTCCTTAACTTGTTCGTCATCATGATCGCTATTTCGCTCGTGTCCGTCGCGTTCGTGTGGCTTATGATCTACGGTCCGGTGAAGAAACTGATAACGGGAACAAAGCGGATTTCCATGGGCGACATGGATTACGTTATCGAAACGAAATCTTCAGACGAACTCGGAGTGCTTGCAAGTTCATTCAACCGAATGACACGCGACCTCAAGCGGGCGCACGAGGAGATCACTGACTGGACCAGAACGTTGGAGGACCGCGTCGCCAATAAGACCGAGGAACTCCAAAAGGCCAACCAGATAATACTGCAGGCGGAAAAGCTCGCTTCAGTCGGAAGACTCGCGGCCATCGTAGCCCATGAACTCAACAACCCGCTTTCAGGCATTGTCACCTATGCGAAGCTCTTGAGAAAGAGAATAGACAATGACACGTTTGCAGCGGATGGGCATGCGAAGACAAAAGAAATCCTTGACATGATTATGAGTGAAGGCATGCGTTGCGGAGAAATCGTCAAGAACCTCCTGCAGTTTTCCCGTCGGTCGGACCTTGTGATAACCCCGAATGATATTCGGGACATTATTCAGGAATCCATCCGACTGGTTGAGCACTTGACGACGTTGAGAAACATTGAGATTCGTCTGGGCTTCGGCAAAGAGATTCCTGCGCTTAATTGTGATTCCCAGAAGATTAAGCAAGTATTGCTGGCATTATTGATAAATGGCTGTGATGCAATTGTGGAAGAAGGCCTCTTGAAGATTAGCTGCAGGTACGTGCAGCTACTGAAAGCCGTGGAGATTACGGTTGAGGATAACGGCGTTGGAATGGACGAGGAAACAGCGCGCCATATCTTCGAACCGTTCTTTACGACGAAAGAAGAGGGGAACGGGGTAGGTCTCGGACTCGCAGTGGCTCTTTCCATAATCCAAAAGCATGGTGGAACGATTTCTGTCCGGAGTATCGTGGGCGAAGGCACAACCTTCACGATTGTCCTGCCCTTGAGGCCTGCCAGCATTACCGAGGAGTCTGAACACGTTGGAGTCGAATGCTAGACCAGGATTTGGGTTTTCCATGAAGCAGATGAACACAAAGGCTCGTTTTCTGATTGCCGGTATCATTGCTCTTTCGCTCTCGGGAATGATGCTCTTTGCCGGGAGCGCGGGCGCCGAAGAAGCGGGAAACGACGCCTGTCTCATTTGTCATGGAAACGAAGCAAAGGCCCGGAAGAAAATGGTCTATGTCAACGCAGCCGTTCTCGCCGGCTCAATGCACGCAGTGCTGAAATGCGTGGACTGTCACACTGACGCGAAAGGTGAACCGATCGCTGACAAGGAACCCCCCCATCCCGAAGCAATGAAGCGGGTGAATTGTACCGGATGCCACCATAAGGGAAACTCTGAAGGGGCTCCGGACTTCACCCCGATGCAAGAATACCAAACCAGCGTACACGGAAAAGCCTCGCTTGACAAAGGCGACCAGGATGTCGCCACGTGCTCCGATTGTCACGGCAAGCATAATATCAGGCGCACGGCCGACCCCGAATCAACGACGCATCGCGCTAACATACCGAGGACGTGCGCCGCTTGCCACGACAATATGCAGATGGTCCTGAAACATAACATACATGCCGAACAGCCGTATCGAGAATATGAGCAGAGCGTGCATGGGAAGGCCCTCTTCAGAGACGGGCTTGCCACCATTGCAGCCGTCTGTACTGATTGCCATGGCGTGCACGATATTCAACCGAACGGTGCCGTTGACCTGAAACCGCACCAACCGGCCACATGCGGTAAGTGTCATCTGCAGGAATACCTCGCATATAGCAGGAGTATTCACGGGAATGCGTTCAAGATGGGGATCACCGATTCGCCGGTATGTGCTGATTGTCATGGCGAGCACAAGATTGAAGCCCCATGGGAGCCGGAGTCACGAGTTTCCCTTTTCAATGTGACGGAGACCTGTGCAGGATGCCACGATGATGTTGCGAAAATGAGTAAGTATAATATTCTCACAAATAAGGTCTCGACGTTCACCAAAAGCGACCACGGGATGGGGAAAGATATCGGGATCGTATCCGTCGCCACCTGCGTGAGCTGTCATGGCTATCACGACATCCTCCCGTCCGACGACCCGGAATCCTCCATATACCGTGCAAATCTGAAGAAGACGTGCGGAACACAAAATTGTCACCCGAATCCGACCGGAGAGATACTGCAAAGCAAAATTCATGTTGACAAGATGAATCGAGACATCGGAAGCCTTCGACGCATCAGGACGGTTGCTCTTTGGTCGGTTGGCGCGCTGCTCGGTCTCGGACTGGTGACAGGCGCGCTCGCGTATGCAGGAGTCTTCAAGCAAGATTCAAGCCGTGTCTCAACTCCGTAGAGTTGGCAATCCTGAGGCGTCGGCGATCTCCCGATCGATTCGGGGGAATCTTGACGCAAGCCGGGAAAAGGCAAGGGAACTGCTATGAACGAGGGGAAGGCCCGAATCCTTATCGTCGATGACGAGCCGATTGTGCTCAGGTCACTTTCCGACTGGTTCCGGGACGACGGCTACATCGTTGCGACTGCATCCACCGGCAAAGAAGCGCTCGCCAAATTGACGGAGGGTGAGTGGGATATCTTCTTGCTCGACATCAAGATGCCCGGCATGAGCGGACTCGAACTCCAGAAGAGGATCAAGGAAATCGACCCGGATAGTATCGTCATCATCATGACTGCATATGCCTCCGTCGAGTCGGCGGTGAACGCTCTGAAACAAGGCGCGTATGACTATCTCACGAAACCACTTGACCCCGAGCACGTAGGACACCTTATCAAGAACGCGGTCGAGCGAAAAATGCTCGCCACGGAAAATGTGAGGCTGAAAAAAAGCATCGATGAATCGATCCTGGCCCACAATATAATCGGTGAAAGCAAGGGGATGCGGGGAGTCATTGATGCGATTGAGACGGTATCGAAAACAGACACCTCGGTGTTGATTCGCGGCGAGAGCGGGACGGGCAAGGAACTCGTGGCGAAAGCGATTCATGCAAACAGCCGAAGGAAATACATGCCGATGATTATCCTCAACTGCGGCGCGCTCCCCGAGGGAATTCTCGAAAGCGAACTGTTCGGGCATGAAAAGGGGGCGTTCACGGGCGCGCAGTACCGGCGCAAGGGCAAGCTCGAGCTTGCCGACGGCGGCACGCTTTTCCTCGATGAAATCGGCGACATAAGTCAGAAAATGCAGGTGAATCTCCTGCGGGTGCTCGAGGAGAAGAAACTGAGACGCATCGGAGGAGAAAGGGAAATCGAGGTCGATTTCCGGCTGATTGCGGCGACCAACAAGAACCTCGAGGCCAACGTCGAGTCGGGCATGTTCCGCACTGACCTTTACTACCGTCTCAACGTGTTCACCATTCAGATCCCGCCGTTGCGCGAGCGCAAGCCGGACATTCCCTTGCTCGCGCGGCACTTCCTCGGGAAGTACGCCGAGTATACGAACAAGCGTATCGATGGCATTGCGCCCGAAGCGTTCGAGCGACTGATGAATTACCCGTGGCCCGGCAATGTGCGTGAGCTGGAGAATGCGATCGAGCGCGCGGTCGTCGTGTGCAAGTCCGATATGATACAGAGCAACCACCTGCCGCTTGGCACGATGCAAGCGCCAAACTTCTCGGCGGGAAGAACTCTCGAGGACATCGAGTGCGAGCATATTCGAAACACTTTGGTGGACACGAATTGGAACATTTCGCAGGCAGCGCGTTTGCTGGACATTGACCGTGTGACCTTGTATAGAAAAATAGAGAAGTATAAACTCAAGAATCCAGAAGCTTGACTACAATCATGATTTTCCCAGTCGGCGGGGTGGACGTGTCGATTGTGGAATTCCTGGCATTCTCCCTCCCCGAGACCATGGAGCTTCCCTGCAAGGTCTCGCCTGCCGCAATCTCGCTTGAGGGCACGTACGACATCATAAGAAAGCAATGCAATTCGACCCAACTGCTGGAGAGATTGCTTGCACGGAAAACGAGCGATGATGTGAAGCTTCTGGGCGTCACCGACGCAGACCTCTTCATTCCTCCGCTCTCCTTCGTTTTTGGCGAGGCGCAATTCGACAATCCGGCGTCGATTGTTTCCACACACAGGCTCCAACAACAGTTCTATGGACTGCCCGAGGATTCGCGCCTTCTCTATCTCAGGTGCGAGAAAGAGGCAATACACGAACTTGGCCACAGCTTCGGGCTCATCCATTGCAGCGATTACCGCTGCGTAATGTATCTTTCTTACTCGGTTGAAGATATCGACCTCAAAACCAACAGCTTTTGCCCGCGATGCCATGGGATGCTGCGCAAACGAACAAAGACCTAGCCAGTGTTAAGAAATGATCCACATCCTGTTCGAACCTTCAGCATTCTGAAGGATCGGAACGCACAACGTTCACGTATCCGACCGTTCCGATGTCACGCTTAAAGGGTAAAGAGTACGGCCCCTATGAACCGGCAGCAACCCTGTTGAGAATGGTCATATTCCCGAATGGCCTGATAACGAACATTTGGTTTCTCCCGCTATCCTTGTAAGGAGATTTTTCCTATGGGTGCAGACTTCGAGGAAATTCGAAAGCTTTTTCCCGTAACCGAGAAGTTCACGTACTTCCTGGCAAACGGCAAATCACCGCTGCCAAAGCCCGTTGCCGACGCCGCGCACGAGATGATCGATACAATGATGAACTCCGGCATCGTAGCGACGAGGCTCGCAGGCCCGATGGTGAATGAGACGCGTGAAAAAGTAGCAAGACTCATAGGCTGCGACGCCGGCGAAGTTGCCTTCAGCCGCAACACTGCCGAGGGCATCCTTTGGCTTGCCCAGTCAATTCCGTGGCAAGAAGGCGATGAGGTGTTGATGACCCAACATGAATATCCAACCCTCGTGTACCCATTCATGGCGCAGCAGCATTATGGTGTAAGAACGATCTTGGTAGAGCAAGACGATCGACGCATAACGCCCGAGGTAATACGAGCGGGAATCACTGACCGCACGCGTCTTGTCGCGGTCAGTTGGCCTCAATTCGACACAGGCCAGCGATGCGACCTGAAATCTATTTCCACTATCTGCCATGAGCGGAACATCCTTCTCTTGGTGGACCCGATTCAGTGCCTGGGTTCTATCCGGCTCAACGTAAGGGATATGAATATTGACTGCCTCTGCGCCGGAACGTATAAGGGGCTCTTGGGCCTGACGGGACTGGGCATATTTTATTGCCGCAGGTCCCTTCTCGAGACTTTGCGACCTGTCCACGTAGGTTGGGCCAGCCTGGAAAAACAACTGGATGAGGAATATTCCACGAATTCTTACGAGTTTGAACCAGCGCGAGAGGCTCGGAGGTATGAGGAGGGAGCGAAGAACCACGTAGGAATCGCCGCTTTGAACGCGGCCCTTGATTTCATCGAAGAGATAGGCGTCGAAAACATCGAGGCCAGAGTGAAAGAGCTCACCGACTATCTGTGTGAAAAGGCAGAGGCCAAGGGGTGCAAAATCGTCAGCCCACGTCAGGGCGATGAATGGTCGGGCATCGTGCTCATGCGCCTGCCAAAACAAGACCCATACAAGCTTGCGGAAGAACTGAGAGAGAAACTCATTCTCGTTCACGCAATGCGCAATTGCCTGATCACAGGCGTGAATTTCTACAACAATTTTGAAGATATTGATCGCCTCCTATTCTATATAAAGGCGGACTGAGCGCTGCTTCTCGAAGGGAAACAGAGGGGGTCGCGTCCTACACCCTTGGCGAACTCAACCGTGCCAACCGTCACGCATCTATATCCGCCCAGCGCCTGAAAATTCCGCCATCTTCTGATATACTAGTTGTTTGAAAACCCGCCAGAGGAGCAAACAAAATATGTATCAACCACCCCTATTTCGGGCCTATCCCGGGCTGCGGGAGAAGGTCCCGTTCACCTCGATGGGCACATATCCCACCAGAGTTCACCCGTTAAAGAAATTGGGCCAACACCTCGGATGTCCCGGCTTGTGGATTAAGAGGGACGACGAAAGCAGCGCCATTTACGGCGGCAACAAGGTCCGCATGATGGAGTTTGTGCTTGCCGATGCAAAAAGAAAGAATCGGAGCGCCCTCATCTGCTGGGGTTCGCTCGGCTCAAACCAGGTCATGGCTTCGTGCATCTTTGGCCGTGAGTTGGGCTTCGACAAAATTTCGGCGGTATTCAGACAGCAGCCGATCCACGATTATGTGCGCCGGAATCTTCTGATAGACGCCGCGCTCGGAGCCAGAATGGACTATGCGGAATCTTCAGCCGACCTGGTCTTGAAACTGCTGTTTCAGTATCTCAAACATACGAATCCTTTGACCGGCAAGCGGCCATACCTTGTTCCCATGGTCGGTTCCTCCGCCCTGAGCTGTCTGGGCTATGTAAATGCGGCCTTCGAGCTCAAAGAACAAATAGATGAGGGATTGCTACCGGCGCCGGACCTCATTTTCATCACTGTTGGCACTGGCGGGACAATGGCCGGGCTTCAGCTCGGACTGCATCTGGCTGGTCTTGAGAGCAAGGTCATCGGTGTTCGAGTGCTGGACCGGATATTCTCGAATGAACGCATCATTGCATGGGAAATCAATCGCACTGTTCGCTTCCTCAAGCGCTGCGGGTGTCCGATACATTGTCGCCGATACCGCGCAGAGGATATCATACTCATGCACGATTTCTACGGAGAGGAGTACGCCGGCTCCACCGTGGCAGGGAAGGTAGCTATCGAGATAACACAGGAACACGAGGGATTGCCGCTGGACGTGACCTATACGGGCAAGACGATGGCGGCTCTCATGAGCTTTGTCGCCACGAACGAAAACGCAGGAAAAACAATCCTCTTCTGGCACACCCTGAACTCCGTGGACCTGAAACCTTTTCTCGAGAATGCGCCGAAACCTGAATCGCTCCCTCCGAAATTTCATCGCTACTTCCTGCCGTCACGCGATGACCAATAACCAGCAACATCCGCCTCAAATGTTCAAGGTCACAAACAAAAGGGGCAACGGATTGCGGATACCGGCCACCCGACAACGTCGATGCGATAATTGGCGCATAGAAGTCATCGCTGGTCGACATGAGAGACGACGGCGCTGTTGGCGCTAGTAGTCCTCAGGTGACACATAGAAGGCCGAGTCTGCCGCATTGTTTGGGTCAAAAGCCCTCTTGATTTTCTTTATCCATTTGACAAAATCCCGCGATTGCGGCAGCGCCGCTTTCAAAGCTGATTCGTTGAAACTGAGCGCGTTCTCCAAACTGTTTATGCCGAGCCCCCACTCGACTATCTTCTTGTCGCCTTTTTCCAAGAGTTCGGATGTCTTCTTGCATGAAGCGCGGTCGGCTGGGTCGTACATGGTGATGACCTCCACATGAGCGCCGCCGTCGCCGTAAACTACTCCCCACACGGGCTCCGGAGCCGTTTCCATAATCTGCCCGGAATCCCTCGCCTCCTTGACAATCTCTTTCTCGGATAACTCAGTCAAGGTTGTCAGAGCGTCCACGGCCTCATCGCCGACGGGTGAGATGATGAACGACCCCGTCGAACGAAATGCCGCTCGTGTCATTCCCTGACCGGTCACCGAATTATTGAATAGCAGGCCTTGAATATGGTCATCGAAGGGGAAGACGGTTCCATCAGTCTGTTCCAAAATCATTTGGAAGCATTTCTCCTTATATTCCATTTCTCTCGCAGAACTGGCATCAAGCAAAACAATGGCGCTGAACACGGGCGCTCTGCGCTGTTCTTCGGGAATATTTTTCATCAGTTCCCAGAGTTCATCATTCGATTCAGTTGCCAGGATTGCTCCAAGAGCTGGATTGAGTCGCTGGATGCTGAACGCGATGGATTCCTCGATTAGGAGATGGAAGAAATCATTCATCTTATCCCTGCCCGGAAGAATCACACAATACACCGAGAAGTTCTCCGGTATTACCATCCCGTAGGTCGGCGGTACGCCCTTCGGCTGCAACTTCGGCGGGCCGTACCAAGGGTAGAGTTTTGTGGCGACCTTGGTAAATATTCCCATGCCTCCGTTGGCGCCGCCGTAACCTCTCAGCACTCCTCGAAGGCTCGGCCCGGGACCGTCACCGTTGATCCACCCGGCCCCGGTACCCAAAGAGCCAAGCCGCAGAATGTCGCCGTTAGGCAGCACCCATTCCGCGCCGAGAAGATTGCGTCCTCCAAAGTCGGTGCTGATGTTCGTCGGGCCGCTTCCAAAATGTGCTGCAGTTCCGGCAAGAACGGAAGCGCTCGGCCCGGCGCCAAGCATATTCGGGCGCAAGCCGACCTTCATCGTTTCGAGGAAGAGTCTCGCTTGCGATACATAGGGTTCCACCACGGCGAACCTGTTCGTGCGGTCTATCTCCACGACCCGGTTCATTCGCCTCATGTCAATCGGCAAGAACGGTTCCGATGAAGTAATGGCAGACGTTTCGAACCCGGTTGCGTGCGCCCTGTATCGTATTCCAAACCGGTTACACGCCCTCACAATGGCCTGAACTTCCTCGACGGTCTCCGGCAGCACTACGGCCAGAGGTCGCGGTGAGAATTTCTCCCCGAAGATGAGTTCGTTGGCCCAGACAAAACAGTAGGTGTCGAGAATCTCAGGCTCCTGAGTAACGTATTCCGGCCCGACGATATCTTCTAATGCTCGATAGGCTTCCTTGGATAGGCTCATCGCTTAATTCCTTTCCTATATCGCCTGCTCGACGAGCTCGATAATGTCATATACCTCGACCCTCGCGTCGGTATTGGGTGTGGCGTCAATGAAGTTCCGCTTGCACCATGGGCACGCGCTGACCAGTGCCTTGGCTCCGACGACCGCTGCTTCTTCAAGTCGTCTCGCGGCGGTCCATTCTGCAAAGTCCGGATACGCTTCCTTTACGCCGCCGCCAGCGCCGCAGCACCATGCATATTCCCTGATGCGGTGCATCTCGACGAAGTTCAGGCCGGGAATTTTCCGCAAGATATCTCGTGGTGCTTCATAGACACCGTTTGCCCCACACCGTTTTTTCTTCGGCGGATCGTGCACGACCATTTGCCCGTTGACCTTGACTTTCTTTCCCTCCCAATGTACCCAGGGCTCAGCCAATCTGCCTAAATGGCAGGGGTCGTGATACGTCACGGTCAACGGAACCCTCTTGGTCAGCCTTATTTTCCCTTCCTTCATCAGCCGATCTATAAACTCCGTGATGTGCAATACCTCCACCGCATGTTTCTGACCGGTCTTGCTGTAAAGCACTTTAAAGGCCTGATAGCAGTCGGCGCACGGGGTAACAACGGTTTTCACTCCCGCCGCCTTCCAGGTGTCGGTGTTGTGCTCGGCGTACTTCATCAGCTCGCTCGCGTATCCCATTTCATAGCTTCGCCCGCCGCAGCAGGTTTCTTCTTTGCCCAAAATGCCGATATCAACGCCTGCATTCAGAAGAATCGTTAGCGCACTTCTGCATGTCGACCATAGTTCATGGTCAAATGAGTATCTGCAACCGGCGTGAAACAGAACGTCCGCATGTTCTTTTGTGAGAACCTTGACGTTCAGGCCTTCGGCCCAGTCCCCTCTCTTCTCCTTTGACTCCATCATCATATTGTCTTCTTTCTTGAGACCGTCAATGAAAAGGAGATGTTCGGGAATGATATCGCCACGCTCGATACACATGATGCGGAGTTGCTGCATGACCTCATACGGTTCCAGATCCCTCTCAATCTTGCATGAGACATCGCACCCGCCGCACATCTGACATTGATAAATCATGTCGAGGAATTTCTCCCCAACGTTCGTTCGACCTTTCAGCAGAGAGAGCGCCGCAATCTGTCTTCCCCCGGCGGACCAGCCGTGGAAGTTATATCTGTCGATACTGGGACACACTGTGAGAAAGTGCGAGTCTGACATCACTTGGTGCGGAATCCATTTGCAGTATGAACACCTCGTACACCTCAGCATATCCTCTTCGTATGTATCCAGAGCCATGTCTTATCCTCCCCAGTGAGACAATTAGCAGTTCAGAAACAAAGTTTTCCCGGATTCATGACGCCGTTAGGGTCGAATATGTTCTTAAGCTTCCTCTGCCCGATTACCGTCTGGGCCTCGCGACCATAGGCGATTCTAGCCCATGGGCCGTAAGGACGAGAGAAAAACGCGCCCATGTTGGCAAATATCTCGCCGCCTTCTTCAATGAATCGTTTCACCGCATCCGTTTCTTGCTGATCGTGGAGTTCATAGCTTACGCTGAACTCTAAATGGCAGTTCGTTCCCTGCACCATTGGCTGAATATACACGCCCAGGTTTCTGACCGGGAAACGATACCTTCCGGCGAGTCCATATGCCGCATCGACAAACTCCGCACACCGGTCAAGAGTTGTTATGAAGAAGACATCCCCGCATCCTGCTCCGCCTTTAAGCTTCCAACCCGCGTCTGCAGAGGGTTGGGACAATACCGCCAATACTTCTTCTGCGCTTGTCCCGGGAACGGCCGCTTTCAATTCGAGCCCGCACGATTGGGCAATCTCGATGGCCTCCTCCTCTTGATAGGCTATTTTCTCTTCCGGCAACAATCCCGCTCCGTCAATGCCCAGGAGGAGAATCCACAGGGGTAGCTTCGCGCTCAGCATGCCGATTTCCTCTCGAGTCTCACCAACAATCGAAGCTAGATTGAAACCATTCACTATCAGCAGTTCCTCACCCAATTTCTTGTGCGTAATCCTATAAGCCATATCAATCAAAAGCCCGAGGTCGTCGGAGGGAACAAGGAACATTCTCTTGAGCTTGGGCAATGGCCTGCATCTGACGGTGGCCCATGTGACAATGCCCATAGTACCTTGGGCTCCTTGGAGCAATCTGGTAAAGTCCACCTGCGACGGCCCCATTCCCCGTATCTGGGCGCGGCCCACCTCCCATTGTTCCTCGATGGAGCCCGGCCCGGCGGCCGACCCTGTCCGCATCAAATCACCACAGCCATAAACTACCTCGACGCATAACAATGGGTCTTGGGATTCCCAGTGGAATCTGGGCGTGGTTATCGGCGTTCTCTCGAGGAAAGCTGTCACCACAGATTTCGAGCTGCGGGGAACCAGTGGTGTAAGAGGAGCCAGCCCTTCCTTCTCCAGTGCCGGAATCAGTTGGGTAAAAGTGACGCCGGGCTCAATCATGGCGACTCGATTGCGCCTATCAATGCGGATGATTCTCTTCATGCCGTTGAGATCGACAATTACCGCTCCACCCACGCTAGGTACGGTATCCCCATAAGAATGGGGTGGGCCTGAACTGATGGGAACAAGTGGTGTGCGCGTTTCATTCGCCCACCTGACTATGGCTTGCACTTCTTCAGTATTCCTTGCCTTTACGACCAATCTGGGGCTCACCCGCGGAACGAAACTGAAATCGCCGGAATGCGCTCTCAAAATGTCCTCGTGTTCCAGCAAATTATCTGCGCCAACGATAGTTGCCAAGGCATCTTGTTCGAACATATATGGCCACCCCTCTTCCTGATGCTGAGCCAACAGTATTTGGCTCGCAGATCCCACGGTCATTCCACGGGACGCATTTCACGTTTCCCCCGTTCTTGCTATGCACTATAAAACTCACGAGTTTTATAGTATGTATCACACAATGCGCGACTTGTCAAGAGAAAATGAACAAGAATGGCCTGACATAAGCCACAGAATTACCAATAAAAATAAATATATTAGGATAGATTTTCTTCTTGACAATCTGTACTTTCTGGGATAAAATGTCGAAAATTGTATAGTGACTATGTGTCTATATTAGGGATTAATGCCTTACAGCATGGAAGTCAAACGGGATTGGATGCGGATAAAGGAGCTATCTGCGAGGGCTGGAGTCAGCCGATATACGATCCATTACTATTTGAAAGAGGGCCTGCTTCCTCCACCCTTGAAAACCGGCCGAACGATGTCACTCTATAGCGAAGCGCACCTTGAATGCCTTAGATTTATCCGCAAGCTGAGAGAAGAGCAGGGAATGCCAATAGCCGCCCTGCGTCAGGAGGTTCGGCTCCATTTTGGCGAGCTATGGAGAACGTCAGGTCAATCAATAGCAAGGCTCGATGTAAGTGATCGAAGGATGGGGCTAAGGGGGAAACACCAGCGACAGAGGATTATCGAGCGGGCCCTCGACCTGTTTTCCGAGAAAGGTTATCACCATACACACGTGAGCCATATCACTGATTCCCTGCGCATATCAAAGGCAACATTCTATCTTTACTTCAAGAACAAGCATGAACTCTTTGTCGCTGTCTTTGATTATCTCATCCAAGTTCTCACGCGCACCGAAGAGAAGATAGCCGATGAGACTGATGTGGCCAGGCGCATGCACGAACGAGCCTGTGCCTACTTCGCCTCTTACAAGAGATACCACAGAGTGTTCGACATCATCCGGGCTGAATCCATCGGGCATGAGGGTAAGCCCGAGCTGAGTATTCAGGCCATCTATCGAAAGATCATCGACCCGGTGGCGAAAGACATTGAGAAGGCTCGGCAGGAAGGATTAATGACCGACATTCAAGTGGATTCAGAACTCGCCAGCTACATGGTGGTAGGGTCCTTGGATTTCATATGCTATCGTCTCTTGATGGACGACAAATACTCTCTCGACGAGGTATTGGGCAAATTTGGCTACTTTGGGAAATCACAATCGAGAGCCACGAGTAATGGGCGGTCCATTCATTCGGATTCTGGTAACGCTGGCTGAGCGCGGGGCCAAAACAGGTATCTACGCGCATTCATTGTAAGGTCTTTACACAATTCTAGATTCTAGAGAAGGGTAATCATTTGCTGAGGTAGATGGAACCTCGGTGAGAAGCTTGAAGTGGCGGGGGCGCGTCTGAAGGCGTGAAGCTGGCCGCTGATTTCATTGTTGCAAGTACGCCGCCTGAAGGTTGGCGCACGCGGTTCTCTACGCTCTTGCGCTTGACTTTGGGCATATGGCTTCTCGTTCTGAGTTTTCTCGCCTCATAATAGGGGCCAAGTAAACCCCATCTATCGTTGGCTCCGGTAATGATGCCAGGCGACCGACATAAATGATGGAATCTATTTCGGATTCACCCCGTACTATTTCGCCGCCATATGTTCGGATTTGAATGCGCTTCCAATCTCTCGCGCGGTTGCGGCGTCCGCCGCGTTCCCGGGGGCCTTTTCATCGGTGACATTGAAGAATTACGCCGAGAGTTGCGACTATCAGCCGCCGTTGTGGATGACCGAAGCGATCGAGCGACGAGACACCACCAGCTGCGCCTTCCATGCGGCGAGCCATCTGTTTACCTATCTTGATTCCAAGAAGAAGGCCTATATTCATCTCGTTGACGGGGGCGTCTCCGACAACCTCGCCTTGAGAGCCCCGATGAAAGTGATTACTGCCCGCGGCGGATTGAGAGGAACTCTGCAGGATTTCGGACTCAGGGGGATCCGTCGCGTGGCCTTTATCATTGTCAATGCGGAGAGACAGAAGCGGTTTCGGCTCATGGTCACACGGTCTGTTGACAGTTGTTGAACAACGCAGATAAAATCGATTAATCATTATGGCGGAGCGTCACGTACATAAGATATGGCAAAGAGCCTTGCCGCTTCATCGAACCTTAATTTGACTCCTTTTCTTGACTTAAAGAGGAGACAATCGTCCTGATGGATGCACTAAACTACCCGCTATCATCCTACTATGATTTCCAGACAGGTCAGATAGTGCCACGTGATAGTTACCGCCAGATACACTTGAGCGACATGCGGGGATATTACCTCGCCGACCGGGAAACGTTGCATGAGCCGCTCAAGGAAGACCCCCTGCTGTATGAAGTCTACGAATGCCAGGTGCCCGCGAAGCCAGGTGAGATGGTCCCATGTTCGACTATCATCCACCCCGGCAGCGTTGGCGGCGAATTCTACATGACGAAGGGGCACTATCACAGCGACACAAACGCCGCAGAAATCTATTGTTGCTTGCGAGGGCACGGTCTTCTGCTGATGCAACACGGCGGGCAGTGCCTGGTGGAGACGATGAAACCGGGCGCCCTCGTCTATGTGCCCGCAGGCTGGGCGCACCGCTCCGTAAATGTGGGTTCTGAAGACCTCATCATATTTGCAATCTATCCGGCCGACGCAGGCCACGATTATGGAGCAATCAGGGAAAAGGGGTTCCTGAAACGTGTTCTTCGTGGCCCCGATGGCTCTCCCGTAGTGCATGAGGCGAGCTGAGACTCAGCAAGGACGAACACAGCACGGTGGAGCCGCAACCAAAGAAAGAAACAAAGGGAATCACGGAGTTCACGGATTACACGGATTCAAGCCGAGTTCAGGCGAGGAGACGGGAGAATGACAGCAGGCAACGTGCAGATTTTCGATATTCTTATCGGCGGCGAATGGCGACAGGCTGTGAGCGGCAAAGCCATTGACGTCAAAAACCCGGCAAGCAACTCCGTGGTTGCACGCGTGCCGCAATGCGATGAGCGTGACGTCGACCTCGCGGCCCGCGCTGCTGATAAGGCATTCGCAGCGTGGTCCGAAGCGACCGCAAAAGAGCGAGCGCGACTCATACATGCCGCCGCGGCGAACGTCCGGAAGGGGCTGGAGGAAATCGGCCGATGGCTGACCATGGAAATGGGAAAGCCCCTGGCGGACTCCCGCAAGGAAGTCGCCGACGCCGCGTCAACCCTGGATTACTTCGCCGAAGAAGGATTACGGATAGGTGGTGAGATTGCGCCCATCGGCACGCATCAAGCAGTAAGTCTCGTGGTGAAGGAACCAATCGGAGTGTGCGGCGCCATTGCGCCATGGAACTATCCGGTCTCACTGCTTGCATGGAAGGTGGGCCCGGCTCTCGCGGCTGGCTGCACGGTTGTCTGCAAGCCGTCCACGGAAACTCCGGTTTCTCCCCTCATGTTTGTGCGATGCATCGAAGAGGCCGGCTTCCCGCCCGGTGTCGTGAATGCGGTGACGGGAAGCGGCCCCGTGGTCGGGACCGCTATCGTCGAGCACCCGCTTGTGCGCAAGATAGCATTCACGGGTACGGGCTCAGTTGGAAGGGACATCCTGGCGCGCGCTGCCAAGGGGCTCAAGCGGGTCTCTCTCGAGCTTGGGGGACACAGTCCATTGCTTGTGTTCGCAGACGCGAAATTCGAGGAGGCCGTATCGGTGGGAGTCAAGCGTTCATTTCGCAATATGGGCCAGATATGCAATGCCGTCAACCGCATCTTTGTCGAGAAGCCTCTCTATGAGAAGTATCTCGCGCGCTTCGTTGAACTGACTCAGAAACTGACGGTCGGTGATGGACTCGAAAACCCAAACGTCGACCTCGGCCCGATGCTCAATCGAAAAGGCATCGAAAAGACTATCGCGCACATTGAAGACGCCAAGGCCAAAGGAGCCAGGTTGCTCTTCGGCGGAGAATCCCTCCGAGGGCCGAAGTTCAAGAGCGAATTGTATTTCAAGCCAACCGTGCTTGCCGACACAACACTTGACATGAAGATAATGACCGAGGAGACATTCGGGCCTGCTGTGGGCATTGCTTCTTTCGAGGGCGTCGAGGATGCAATCAATCTCGCGAATAGTACGGAGTATGGGCTGGTGTCGTACGCCTATACCAGCAGCCTCGCCACGGCGCGAGCGCTTGCTCGCGGCATCAGGAGCGGAACGGTCTGCGTCAACAATACTACGGGTTCTACGTTGGAGGCTCCATACTGTGGATGGAAGAACAGCGGGCTGGGTCTTGAGCTTTCGAGACACGCACTTGACGAGTATATGCAGATAAAGCACGTCCGCATCGAGGTGTGAGATGGCTGATCGCGTTCTGGTCTGCGCTCGGACTGTTCAGGCGCTCGAGGGCGCTCATAAAGACGTCCTGAAACAGGCTGGATTTGAAATTGTTCCTTCAAAGCTGGACCGCCACCTGACGGCCGACGAGTTAGCGGAACGCCTGCCGGGAATGGTCGCGGTCATCGTGGGATTAGATGAGGTCAGTCAGAAGGCTCTCGACGGCGCCGACATTCTGAAGGTTATCTCGATGAACGGAGTGGGACTCGACCGGATCGATGTCGAAGCCGCGACCGATCGTGGTATCGTCGTCACACACACGCCCGGAACGAACGCCGATTCGGTCGCCGACCATACGTTGGCCCTCATCCTCGCCCAAGCCCGGCTCATTCCGCACCATGACCGCAACGTGCGCTCCGGTGGATGGACTCGCATCGCCGGACGCGAACTCAAAGGGCGAGTGCTGGGAATCGTGGGAGTGGGACACATCGGCAAGGCTGTCGCATTGCGCGCGCTCGCGTTTGGAATGCGCGTGCAAGCATACGACCCGTTTCCGGATAGGGCGTTCTGCTCGACGCATGGAATTGATGTTGTTGACCTGAAAGATATCCTGGCCACGAGTGATGTGCTATCCCTGCATTGCCCGGTAACGCCGGACACCGAGAATCTTATCAACGCCTCTAGCATCGCGACGATGAAGCGCGGAGCAGTCTTGATTAATACTGCCCGCGGAGAACTCGTCGACGAAAATGCCCTCATTGACGCTCTTGCTTCCGGGCCTCTCTCCGGAGCCGGACTTGACGTGTTCACGACGGAGCCTCCGCGCGAAAGCCCTCTCTGGAGGATGGAACAGGTGGTCCTCTCACCACATCTGGGAGGAAACACAAGAGAGGCCGTGCTCCGCACAGCATACCAGTCGGCTCTGAATGTCGTCGCCGTCGTGCGCGGAGGAAAAGCCGACCGCGTCGTCAACCCCGAAGTCCTGCGCGAGATAAGGAAGGATTAACAACATGCCGCTTCCCGGATGTATTACGGCAATGGTCACTCCGTTCGATGAGCGGGGAAATATCAATCTCGACGTTACGGCTCGACTTGCCGTCTGGCTCGCGGATAAGGGTATTGACGGGTTGTTTATCGGCGGCACCACGGGTGAGGGGCTATTATTGAGCTTCGAGGAGCGGAAACAGTTGACTGAGGTCGTCGTGTCAGCGGTCGGCAAGCGGGTGCAGGTTATCGTCCACGCAGGCTGTTTTACGACTGCCGACACTATTGAGCTTGCAGGTCATGCGCAGAAGGCCGGCGCCAATGCCGCCGCAGTCCTCAGCCCGTTTTTCTACGCAGCCGACCGCATTGCAATGGTCGAGCACTTTGTGGCCATCGCGAGAGCAGTGCCGGGATTTCCCATCTACCTGTACAACATCCCGGACAACACGCGGAACAGGATTACCACAGACGTTATCATGGCCGTGTTGGAGCAAACGCCCAACCTGGCCGGCATCAAAGACAGCAGCAAAGACCTCGTGTTCCTCCAAAAACTGGTCGACATGGCGCCTGAAGGTTTCTCGGTTCTAGTGGGAAGTGACAGCGTGCTGTTGCCCGGCCTCTTTGTTGGCGCGGTCGGAGGCGTTTCGGCAGCGAGTACAGCATTCCCCGAAGTCGTCGTAGGAATCGGGAAGGCGTTTCGGAACGGAGAGCTTCCCAAAGCCCGCACCTTGCAGAAACGTTTGAATGTTCTGCTCAACGTCCTCAAGATTGGGCCGACACCGTCAGGATACAAAGCTGCTCTTGTCACGCGAGGTATTCCCGTGGGCGGTGTGCGAGCGCCGCTCAGAGATTTCACTCCGGAAGAGCGGAAACGGTTCGAGAAGGCGCTTGATGAGGTATGGAAGGAGGATTCATAATCGCGAGCGGTTGCTGCAACTCGTAACGCTACTGCCAGAATCCCACCATGTGATTGTAGATGTGTTCGAATTCAGCCAGATGCTCCCGATACCGCACAACGTTCTCCGGGACGGGCTCGACAATCGCACTCGTGACCGACCTCTCCCGCGCCGCAGCGGCAACATCGTCAATCAAGCCTGCGCCTGAGGCAGCCAGCAGCGCTGCACCCTTGATAGTCCCTTCCGGCTCATCTGACAAGACCAACGGCAGCCCATACACGTCCGCCTTGATTTGGTTCCATAATGAGTTGCGTGTGCCCCCGCCGGAGCAACAGACGCGCTCTATGGTAACGCCCGCATCACGAAACATCCTGATTGTTCTGCCTACCGCGAAGGCCACGCCTTCCATCACCGCACGTGCCATGTGGCCCGCGTGGTGGTTGAGCGTGAGGCCGACGAACGCCCCTCGCGCCCGCGTGTTGTCGCGCCTTCGCTCGCCCAAAAGATACGGATAGAAGTACAATCCATCGCTTCCCGGCGGAATCTTCGAGGCGAGGCCGATGAGTTGTTCGTAGGAAACGTTGGCTTCTCGCGCTGGACGGACTACATCGCGGTACCACTTCATGCTCAGACCGCCGCAGTCGAGCATGATGAACGGCAACCAACCGTCAACCACATGACGAAGATTCGAGAAGTTTGGGTCGATAAGGGGTCTTTCCTTGTGCACGACAAACAACGTACTCGTTCCGGTTATGTCAGCGGCATAGCCCTCGCCGGCAAGTCCGAGCCCCAACATGGATACTATGAAATCGCCCCCTCCGGCAACGACCGGAACGCCCGCAGGCAAACCTGTTTGCGCAGCCGCGGACTCGGTCACCGTTCCAATGACCTCATGTGACGGATAGATGCTTGCGAATTTTGCAGCGTCCACTCCAAGAATCTCGGCCATGCGCTCAGAGTACGTGTCAGTAGCGGCATCCAGGAGAAAGGTCCCCGATGCTTCGCTTGGGTCGGTGGCGGCGACACCGGTGAGGCGAAATGAGATGAAGTCCTTCGGGACAAGAAACCACCGTGTGCGGCCATAGACATCCGGATGGTTCTCCTTTATCCATAGCACTTTCAGTCCGACCCATCCGGAATGGATTGGGTTGGCTGTGATTGCTGTCAGGTCGGCCTCTTTCCGCTTCATGAGAACAGCGTCGCACTGTTCCTGACAACGCTTATCACACCAGATTTGGGTCCATTCAGTCGTGACTCTTCCATGCTCGTCCACACCCACCGGACCGTGCATCTGACCGCAACAGCAAACGCCCGCTATGGATTCGAGGGGGACGCATGCGTCGGCGAGGACATTCCGAATTGCCAGGCATACACCTTCCCACCACGAATCGGGCCTCTGTTGCGCCCAGCCCGGGCGCGGGCTATTCACGTCTTGTTGTATCTGCGACATTCCAAGAATCTTGCCATCCTGCGTGATAATCGCCGCGCGGATGCTCTGCGTGCCAAGGTCAACAACAAGGACATTTTTGTTCATGGAATCAATGCGGGCCTTTCCCGTGCAGATTGCTCAAAGCCGCATCAGCAAGACTTCTAATACCTCGTTCCTGTCGAGAGCGGCAGGATTCGACTTATTGTCCGGTTGAGCGGCGATGTCATTGAGGTCTTCTTCATGAATGCCATAGGCGCCCAACCTGGGAATTTTCAATATCTCTACCCACTCGCTCACTTTTCTGAGAAGCAATTCGCATCCCTCAGCCGTATCGCCCTCCTGCCTCCCGTGGATAATGAAACCGACTCTTGCATACTTCCTGAGCGAAGGGTGACGAGCGCCGTGTTGGCTCAGGAGTTTCTTGATCGTTGCCGAGGTGGCTGTACCAACAAGAGTACCGCACACAACCCCATGGGGAGCATCGAACAACGCGCCAATGGGGGAGGCAAGGCCATGAACGACGCCGAGTCCGGCATTGGCCAGAGTGATGCCCGATATCAACGCGGCATAGGTCATGCCGGCCCGAACGCTTACATCTTTGGCGCCGTTTGTGCAAGCTGGGAGCAGACACCGGGCGGCACATTCCAGCCCGCTCAAGGCGAGCGCATCCGTCATGGGCGATGCATTCTTGGATACGTATGATTCCAGAAGCTGCGTAAACGCATCCAGACCGGAGGCCGCCGTTACATGAGGAGGGCATGAGACCGTGAGCAGCGGGTCAAGAACAGCCACGTCAGGCACGAACTTGTCATGACGAAGCGACTTTTTGAATCCGCCGCGGCCTGGCTTGCTTAAGACGGCATTCTTCGTGGCTTCACTGCCGGTGCCTGCCGTTGTGGGCACAGCGATAAACGGTATTTTCGAGCCGTCGTGTGGCGCGCCCGTGCCGATGCCTTCAAGGTAATTCAATACGGATTCCTTTTTCGGCAGCATGGCCGATATGGCTTTCCCGGCATCCATGACGCTCCCGCCTCCACAGGCAAGCACAACGTTTATATGTGCGTCCCTGAACTCGGTAACGGCTTTGTCAACCAGCTCCGGCGACGGCTCACGCTCGACACTGAGATGATAATGGTTGACCCCATCGGTGTCTAATGCTTTGATAAGGCTTTCCCATTCGGTGGACGCCTGGAACGAACTCCCGCCGGTTACTATCAACACCATTTCTCCAAATTTTCTCACCAACTTCGGAACTTCACTAAACTTGCCTGCCCCGAACACAATTCTGGGGGGTTTTGCAAAGGTAAATGATTGCACCATGGAATTCTGCTCCCGTATCCTCGCTTCAAGTACGTCTGATAATGTCGGCTAGATCAATGCCCAATGGAAGACGTCGATGTCAGAATGAGGATATACTGATTTATCAGCCTCCTCCTGCCAAAGTATATATCATTGGACATTATGTTTCCAAGGGCTTCATAGTTCGAATTTTTCCACGCAGTTCCCGTTGAAAGTTCGACGCATTTCCATGCTCTCACAAATACCCGCTTCACGGAACTCTCCGCGTATTTGCATCTCCGAAGAAATGCATCTTCAAAGACGATGAAGTCCCAGACCGTTTCGCGGAGCCGACTGGCGCCGTCTTGCATGACATGGTACACTTACCATGCGAATGGGCTGTAGCATGTTGAAATGTCGAAGCGGACTACCAAATGGGTGCGAATAAAGTAGATGATAACGACTGGCTCTTGTCGCACGATTGTCTGGCTGGCGCTCACGGGACTCATTTGTGTGAGCGTGTATGCGGTTCAGGAAGACGAACAACAGGAGTGGATACGCCACCAGCGAGATTTCGCGGCGCTTTGCGAACGAAGAGTTCGTGAGGCGTCCTCGCTAATCCTTGAAGCTACGGACCCCTCGGCGTTCGAGTCCCACGCTTTGCGGGCTCGCGAGCTGGTATCCACGCTGCCACGCACACAAGAAATCATTGTGCCCGATGCTGGCATACGCGACCTGTGCACAACATGCCATCTGGGAATTGATAACCCACTCTTCTCGGATGCGCCAGAGCCTTTAAAAACGCACACGGGCACAATCATCCGACAGCATCCGACGGAACAGTTCGGCTGCACACTTTGCCACGGTGGAACCGGAACAGGCATCAGAGTCAGCGCAGCACACGGAGCGGAAGAGTCTGGCCAGAACCGGCTCATTCCCAAGAGCTACCTCCAATCCGCCTGCCTCGGGTGTCATGAGACCTCATACGGCCTTGCAGGGGCCGAGAAGCTTGAGGACGGCAGAGTGACATTCGGCAAGTACGGTTGTTATGCTTGTCACCGAACCCGCTTCTTTGAGGCCCGGCCCAAGTTTGCTCCCCCTCTGATAGATTTGACATTTAAGCTGCTCGACAAACGCTGGCTCGTGAGCTGGCTCCGCGACCCGCAGAGAATTCGCGCGGGAACAATCATGCCGAACTTTCACTTGACTGATGGGGAAATCGGAGACATCGCTTCGTTTCTGCTCGCACTCGAATCCAATGGGACTTACCCGGCCATCGACCTTTCAAGCGCATCATCGGAAAGAGGAAAACGCTTCTTCACAGAACTCGGCTGCAGAGCATGCCATTCAGATGGAGCGGGCGAACGGCCACTCCGCCGACGCATTCCGAATCTTGCCGATGCCGGCGTGAAGCTCAGGCCCGAGTGGGTGCTGCAGGAGCTTGAGCATCCGAAACTGCTGAATCCCGATGCGCGCATCCCAATTCTCGACGTAACTGCTTCAGACACACTGGATATCATTGCCTATCTGACGACTCTTACGAACAACCAAGAGACTGTTGAGAATGAACAACTGAGGTTGACGGGCACCTCGAAGGAAAAGGGGCGAGCTCTGGTTGAATATTACGGATGTTACGGGTGCCATATGGTCAGGGGTTTCGAGAATGCTCCTCCGGCTGGGCCGGACGTGCGCGACCTCAATATCAAAGAAAAGCCTCAAGCACACACAGGTTCACAACCAAAGCCAAGAATGCCGGAATACAAGTTCGATGGCGGCGAGGCGGAGAGCCTGACCACTTTCTGCCTCAGCCATCGCCAGTTCGAGACGCCGGAAAAGTACTCGCGCCCTGCGACTCTCACTCAGCGTCTCGGGCAAGTCGGAGAAGAACTGATAACGGAGTATAATTGCCGCGGCTGTCATATGCTCGAGGAGAGCGTCAAGCCGCGGATACACGCGTTTATTGGCCTCAAGACCTATGTGCCTCCGCGTCTTATCCGTGAAGGCGAAAAAGTACAGCCGAGGTGGGTATCCGAGTATCTGCGGAAACCCAACGTGCTGAGGCCGTGGCTGAAGATACGGATGCCGAACTTCTCGTTATCGGATGTAGAGCTTCGGCACTTGATTTCGTATTTCTCGGTGAAGGCGGCATCTCCCGAGCACGCGCGCCTGCCCTACGTTCCGCCGGTCCGACGAGAGCAGATTCCGAAGATAGAACTCGAGATGGGAGAGTATCGCGTGCGGTTTGATAAATGCATGCAGTGTCACCCGGTCTCGCTGGCGGGGGATCTGCCCGAAGACGTGAAAATTGATGACCTCGCCATCAACCTCCTGTTGGCAAAGACACGGCTTCGATTCGAGTGGATTAAGAATTTCCTGCGGAATCCTGACAAATACGCCGGACCGGATACGAGGATGCCGTTCGTGTACTATTCTCCGGAAGGCGCTCCGCGCGTGTCAAATCCCGAAATGTGGATTGACTACGTTGCGAAATACCTGATGGTGATGGAGAACATTCCGGAACCGCTCGTCGAGGAAAAGCAGGGCGGGCCGGAAACAGATTGGGCTCAGATGGAATACTGAATCCCTTTATGCCGAAGGATTGCCATTGGGTGTTCTCGGACTGGCACATGTTCCCACGGGACTGGGAGTGTAGGATTCGTATCATAGCTCGGACTGATGGACTCCCGCCGGTCAAGAGCCTGCTTCTTAAATGTTGCCCAGCAAGTGTAGCTTCCGGCCTGTCGTCCGTGACAAGAAGGTGCAGACATCGTTTCCCGAGTTGCACTGTTTGAAGACCTCTGTCATACCCTTCATCAAATCGTATTTGGTACAGGACTTGCTCTCACATCAATCGCCATCAACGTAGAACAATTCAACTCAGTAGGATGGCAAGTACTCGTGACTTCAGTGCCGTTAACGAGAAGGTCTGTAGTAGCCGTTTCGAAAAAACAGGCGAGTTTGTGACGTTGGTATCTGATTGGCATCAATGGCCTTATGCTTGCGGCGCGTCAGGATTTTTCCAAAGCGCCTTTACCTGGAGCGATTATCGTCGGCGACCGAAACCTGTCGAGAGGGATCATCACTTGGAGCACAGTGGCATGACGGCATCGGAAATTTGCCACGCTTGGACACAGCGCGTACGGAAATGGACTGCTCTCGGCCTTTTTCGTTCGCAATTTTCGGGAAATCCTGCGCTTATGCTACATCTTGTTTCCGCATTTCCTACTGCAAACGGACCAGATGCTATGCTCTGCAAGATGGAAATTTGCACAGAACCACATCCGGTATTCCGAGCCGTCTTGCGTTTCGGGCTATTCACCCGAAATCATCAGGCCTAGAGGAGGGTTAACACATGCGTGTGAAGCTGGGCGACTTGCTCGTCATGCACAACCTTATCACGGAGGAGGAACTCCGCTTAGCTCTGGAAAGCCAGCAGCTATCCAACAAGAAAAAACTGGGTGAAATCCTTCTCGAACGTGATCAGGTTACAAAGACGGACCTCCTCAAAATGCTCGCGCTTCAACTGGAGATGCCATTCTTCGACTTGGAAAATACTGAGTTTGACCCGAAAGCGGTTAAACTATTTCCTGAGAATCTTGCATCGAGATATAAGCTCCTTCCCATTAGGCATATGGATGGGGAACTGCTCATTGTAACGGCCGATCCCCTTAATCTGCAGGCCATGGATGACTTAAATCGGATAACGAACTGCGATATCAGGATTGCAATGGCGGACCCGGATCAAATAGAAACTTTCATCAGAAAATTTCACAGAGCTGATAGCGCCTCGCAAATTTCGGACTCTCTGCCTGAATTGCACGGATTGTTCAGAGTTGTGACGGTGTCCGAGAGTGAGAACGGGCAGGATGAAAACGTTGCAGACTTACAAAACCAAAGCAAAGCCGCGCCCGTCATAAAGATTGTCAATATCATTATCAACGAGGCCATTGAAGAACATGCCACCGACATTCATATAGAGCCGCAGGCCGATTCTTTGATTGTCCGCGAGAGAATTGACGGCGTGCTCTACGAAATGCATCATCTGCCCAGTTGGATCCACCGCCCCGTCGTTTCTCGAATCAAGATCATGGCAAGCATGGACATAGCTGAAAAACGCATACCTCAGGACGGCAAGGTGCGAATTTCGGTCGGTTCCCGTTGCTTCGACCTTCGCATATCCACGTTGCCCCTTATATACGGTGAAAAAGTCGTGATCCGCCTGCTCGAAAGAAGAGGCACGCATGCGAAGCTGGACGACCTCGGCTTTGCTCCGCGGCAACTGGAGCAGATGCGCAGATTCAACGCCCGCAAGCAAGGACTTATCCTTATTACCGGCCCGACCGGATCGGGAAAGAGCACTACCCTGAATGCGATACTTCATGAGATAAAAACCCCAAAAGTCAACATAGTCACTGTCGAAGACCCTGTAGAATATGAGAGTTCAAAAATCAATCAGGTTCAGGTGAACCCCAAAGCGGGCCTCACGTTCCCCTACGTGCTTCGATCTATATTGAGGCAAGACCCCGATGTAATAATGATTGGTGAGATACGCGATGCGGAGACAGCCGAGATCGCCCTGCGAGCAGCGATGACAGGTCATCTCGTGCTAAGTACCCTCCACACGAACGATGCTCCCTCAGCGGTCACTCGGCTCGTAAACCTCGGCATGCCTCCATTCCTTATTAGCTCAACCATTCTTTACGTAATGGCGCAGCGCCTCGTCAGAAAACTCTGCAAACATTGCTCCGTAGTATATGAACCGTCGGGGGAGGAGTTGGAGCAAGTGGAACTGATCCTCCCCGAAGCCGGAAGCCTTACCTGGAGGCGTGGCAAAGGATGTCCAAAATGCAAGAATCGAGGCTTCTCCGGACGTGTCGCAGTGGGTGAGCTTTTCGCCGTTAATAACGAAGCGAGGAACGCTATCGAGCTGCGGGAACCTGAATCAGTCATTCAAAGTCTCGCCGTCCTGAGCGGAATGAAACGGTTGATGACGGATTTTGTTGATAAGGTTTCTGCCGGAGAGACTGCGATAAGCGAAATTTGGAGCGTTGTCGTCGGTGAAGAAGTGACTTCCGGGATCTGCCCACATTGCGGCATGCGTGTTGAGCAGTCCTATATAGCGTGCCCCTCTTGCGGTTTCACGTTAAAGGACAAATGTCCAGAGTGTGGCAGAGTACTCGAGAAAAGCTGGCGCTTCTGTCCAAGTTGCCAAAAAGACAGGTACTTGGCCAAAGAAGTGCCGAGTCTTACTGCACTCGGCAGTTGACCAGTAAGAGTGGCCCCTGATCAAGCCTGTACTATTTCCAACCGCCAGAATACTGCGCCTTCGCACGATATGGCAATTGTTCAGCGCGGAAAGAGTCGCGAAGATTCGCGGTCTGCGGCGCGCGGGGATTATCTCTTGACCAACCCTCGTCAAGCTGGTCTATCCTCTATCCTCGTGGGCAACCTCGGCAGGTTCCGCCCGTAATGCTCGTCCAAACCCGCAAATTCCGAACCGACGCTTCTCCCGTGGCAAAGCGAAAAATCCTTGACAAACGGAGCCGCCGTTTGTTAGAGTGATTTTGTTAACTGACTGGCCAATTTAAAATTCTGTAAGCCGACCTTCCCATGTCACCCAAAGTTGGCGTCGCCCCAAAGAGAAGAGCCGAAATCATCGAGGCAACCTTCTTCTGCATCGCGCTCAAAGGGTACAGCAATATCACGATGCAGGACATCGCCGATTCGGCAGGCGTGAGCAAGGGCGTCATCCATTACTATTTCCGGAACAAGGAGGAGTTGTTTCTTTCTGTATTCGAGAAACTCGTGAGAGACCTTGACGGTCATATCGCCAGAAAGGTCGAACGCGCGAAGACGCCGCCGGAGAAGGTCTGCGCAATCATCGGCGCGGTCTTCGAAAAAATACGGGAAAACAAGAAGTTTCAGGTGGTGCTCGTCGATTTCTGGGCGCAGTCGACGAAGAACCCGCGGCTCATGGCTGCAAATGCCAGCCAGTACGCCCGGTATCGGCACCTGGCGAAAAAAATTATTGCCGAAGGCATTCGAGATGGCTATTTCAAGGAATGCGACCCGGCACGGGTGGCATCGGCGCTAATCGGGCTGATCGAGGGCTTCACGATTCAGTGGATTTTTGACGAGAAAGCGTTCGACCTCGTCCGTGCACAGAAAATGACGGAAGAGATTATCATAGGTTTTCTGAAAGAATGAGCGCTTTACTTTAAGAGAAGCCAACAAAAGGAGAGGGTCATCATGCTGAGTTTTTCACTGACCGACGAGCAAAAGATGCTTCAGGAGACTGCCCACAAGTTTGCAGAGCAGGAGATTCGTCCCAAGGCCGCGTACCACGACAAAACGGGAGAGTTCCCCCGCGAGATTCTTCAAAAGGCATTCGATATCGGCCTGATGAACGAGACCATTCCTGAATTCTGCGGCGGCGGCGGCCTGAGTGTTCTCGATAGCTGCATCATCGGTGAGGAAATGTCGTGGGGATGCGTCGGCATCAATACGTCTCGGTCCGCGAATTCGCTGGCCGTGACGCCGATCCTCGTTGCTGCAACGGATGAACAAAAAAAGAAATTTCTCTCTCCCCTCTGCGAGAAGTTGTCCTTTGCTGCATTCGGCCTCACCGAACCGGGAGCAGGCTCGGATGCTGGGTCCGTGGCCACGACCGCGAAGCTCGTGGGCGACGAGTACGTCCTGAATGGAACCAAGTGCTTCATCACCAACGGCGGCGTTGCTGACCTCTACACAATCTTTGCATCCACGGATAGGACTAAGGGCGCCAGAGGGCTGAGTGCTTTTGTGGTGCTGAGAAACCTCCCTGGAGTGTCCATCGGAAAAGAAGAGGACAAGATGGGCCAGCGGGCCTCGAACACTGCCGAGGTCGTCCTCGAAGATGTGCATATCCCGAAGGACTATAGGCTCGGCAAGGAGGGTGACGGCTTTAAGATAGCAATGATTACGCTCGACAAGGCCCGTCCCGGCGTGGCTGCCGCATCGGTCGGAGTCGCAAGGGCGGCTCTCGAGTATGCCTGCGAATATGCAAAACAGCGCGTTCAGTTCGGACAGCCGATAGCAATGAACCAGGCAATACAGTTTATGATCGCTGATTTGGCGATGAAAGTTGAGCTGGCGCGACTGATGGTCTATAAATCAGCATGGGTGACCGACCAAGGCCAACGCAATACACTCCCGGCTGCGATTGCGAAAGCGTTCGCGTCCGATACCGCGATGGAAGTCGCCACTGAGGCGGTTCAAATTTACGGCGGCTACGGCTACATGCGCGAATATCCGGTGGAGAAGCTGATGCGAGACGCAAAATTGCTTCAGATTTACGAGGGCACGAACCAGATTCAGCGCATGGTCATCGCCCGCGAAGTCCTCATGCCGCGCGGATAAAAAGGCGAAAGACGAAAGCCCTCTAACTGAGAGTGTCCCGCAATTCGACATATTTCTGTGGGGCGGCCCCGCGTGGCCGCCCGGGCGCCCACATAGGGGCGCCCCTACAATTGCGGGACAGTTTCAACTCCCCCTTTTCTAAAGGCGGGGTAGGGGGGATTAGATAGAAATGAACCAAGGAGAATGTCATCGTGTTTTTCTATAACAGACACGAACTCCCATCGAAGGAAGTTCTTCCGGGCATCATGCTCCGCAGTGTCTATGTCAAGAACACAATGATGACGTTCTTCGACATTCAGCCCGGCCGTCGCATTCCACCGCACAAGCATCCGCACGAGCAAATCTCCTATCTGGTCAAAGGCTCGATGAACATGACCGTCGGCGGCGAGACACGCGCAATGAAAGAAGGCGACATCGCGGTGATCCCGCCCAATGTCGAGCATAGCGTCGAGGTTGGCGTCGAGCCGGTCTTCGCGCTCGATGCATGGTATCCCGTCCGCGAAGACTACATATTGGACAAGAGGCAGCAATAAGCGCCGAGGCTGCCTGCCGTTCTCCGTTCTCTATTCTCTCGAACCCGACAAAATTTGCTTCCCAGCGGGAAAATTTGTCAGTCCTCGATGCGACAATTTTTCCGGTCGCGGCCTTAGGCATATTCATAACTGTTTTTGTTGTATTAAGTTAGGACATGGTCCGATCTGTGGCATTCGACTTGCTCTAGCAGAAAGCAAACAGTGGACGGTGTAGCCACCTTGGAGGAATGCCCGTGTTCGTACAATATTGTCAATGTGCAAGAATCGAGAACTTTGAAGAGCTGAAGCAGGTTGTGCTCTCGAACGGTCCCTTTCGTAAGACGGTGCTTTACTGCTGCCAAGAATGTTACAAGAAGTTTTTTGCTGAGACCACGTGACGGGATCAGCGGTCAAATGGAACACGGAAACGGCGGTCTGCCCGTGCAGACCGCCGTTCTTCCGGCCCGCACTCCGTAACCCGTTGCCCCCTTCTTCCTGTTCCATTCGTTTCTTCCACCGGCGCCCTTGGCTTCATTTGCATGAACTACTTATCGACTCGAGGCACGGGCCGATATAGATGAGCCCGAGCCACTTTTCTTTTTCTTGCCTGGCAACCTCCGGAGCCTCGTGCAGGGTTGTTCTGATTACACGCTCCTTGCCCGTGAATCCCGCCTCATAGACAAGACACACCGGTGTCGTCTCAGGATAGTATTTGCGAAGGAGCGGCACGAGATTCTCAAAGTCCTTGAGTCCCATGAAGATGGCGAGCGTATCGCCGCATTCGGCAACGGCCTGAATCATGGATTCTTTCGCCTTCAAGTCCTGTGGGGCCGTGATGACGACCGAGCCATTGCACGTAATATCCCGCTTGATAAGAGCGCTCGCGACATTGAAGGAGCTGATTCCCGGGACGATTTCCATGAGGCTGTTATCGACGAAATCCTGCAAGAAACGCCAGCTTCCGAAAATCATGGGGTCGCCGTAGTCCATGTAGGCGACAGTCTTGCCTTCCTTGAGCGCGTTAATCACCTTTTGTGCCTCGGTTGCGCGCTGTTTCCTCAGGAGTTCTTTCCGCTGCTGCTCGGATAGGTTTGGGTCTCCCCGGTGGAAAGTTTTCTCTAGCGACTGAATCGGGTCGAAGAGAACCGGCTTGTCACCGATGTATCTGGTAAACCGCTTTTTCAAGTCCTCCGAACACACAAAGGCGTCCGCCTTCGCAAAGCAGGAGATAGCCTCTAACGTTATGAGATTGGCCTCAGCACATCCAACACCAATGATATAGAGTTTGGGTGTCTCGACAAGTTCGATGACCTCGATTTTCTCGACTGCTTTCACGCACCTGTCCGCGGAGAGGTCATCCAGCGTGACCATACAGAACTTGCCGTCGTCGTCAATGGGGGCGCCGTCCATGGCGTCGGCCACGATAACGTTCTGCGCATAGGGCGATAGGAACAACTCTCCATAGGATAGAAGAGACCTGTAACCGTCGGGCGCCGAAACAAGGACTACAGAGCTCAGGCTGCTCTTGATCTTTGCTTCGGTCAGCAGTGTGCCTAATGACGCGCCGCTGAACTTCTTGAGTCCGTGGTAGCCCCTTCCGTCACCGGCTTGTTTGCTCATGACCTCAAAATGGGGATATGAGGCCACGCTGTCAAAGGTGAGAGGCTTTTCCACCTGCCCGCATATGGTGAAGGCAGGTGAAAAGAGGCGTTCCTTCTTCTCGCCGTGGATGTCAGGATGCAAATCCACGACTTCGATGCTTGTGATGTCTTCAAGACAACGGTCAGTGTAAAAATCATTCGCAATCACAAGCTTGGGCAGGCCAACGGGGCGTTGCAACTCGTTGAACCAGGGCTCGTATATTTCGGGCTCGTGGCATTGCTTGCATTCCGCATGTGGCATGACGGGCGCGGCCTGTGTCGCGATAATGACATCCGCGGGATTACGGTAGAACACCTCTCCCCACGACAGGGAGACTTGCTGGCGGTCCTTGTTCCGAACGACAATCGCCAGGTCTATCGCCTTGGTGAAATCCGTATCCTGCTTCTGGATGACGGCAAGCTCGAGCAACGCCCTCAGAGATGGTCCCCGATATCGGAACACGCCGTGAAACCCGCTGTCTCTGAACACCTCATTGAGTCGGACGCTCTCAGATTCGAGTTTGCCGAGTTCTTCAAGGCTCAGGGTGAGCGGATGCTTGACCTCTCCCATGACGCTCATCATCTGCGGCGAGTCCGCCCAAACCTCAGCCGCGAATACCAACACAAGGATGCAGCATACCGTCATTCTCTTCATGGTTTTTTCTCCCGCTTGCTTCTCATGCCTGAAACACACAGGTCTCACCTGAGAGTGAGACCTGTGGAATACCCTGCAGGGATTGCTCCCTCCAAGCCTCGATTGTTCAGTACCTCGCGGTCACACCGACCCACCACATGCGTCCGGGAGCGGGGAAGTCGGCTTCTGACTCATAGTCGTAATCAGTGATATTGTTAACCGCTACGTACCCTTCGAAATGTTCCCCGAATCTCTTGGCAACTCGCGCGTTCAGAGTGTAGTAATCGTCGCTTTCCGTTATCTCTGTATCCGGGTTTTGGGGCGTTGGAAGCTCGCTATAAGCCTCGTCCACAAAGAGAGCGGTCAAGTCAATGCGAGTGTCCCAGTTAGGAATCGCGTAGGTCAGTCTCGCATCGACCTTGTTCTTCGGCATTTGGACCACCTTGTGTGTCTCAGCTTCGTCGCTCTCGTCGCTGGCATGGAGATATGTATAGCCGAAGCCGAGAGCAAGATTCTCGGTCGGATATATCTCGGTATTGAACTCGATCCCGCAAACGTCGATTTCCGCGTAGTTCCTGTACACACCCAGCACACTGGGTCCATCGCGGCTGATCCAGTCCTCGATGTCATGATAGAAGAACGCGAGTTCCGCCTGAGCGATGTCGAAGAAAGGACGGGATGCTCCGATGGTGTAATTGACGCTTTTTTCGGCGTTAAGGTCCGGATTACCTGACGAGCCGGAGAAAAGTTGCTGCAATGTGGGGAAGCGAGTCTTCTGCGCAACCGAACCGTACAGCTTGGTCGCGTCGGGGAACGTGTAGTATGCCCCTATCATCGGGTTGAATTCTTCCGTCGTGCCCTCCGTATCGAGATCGTCTTGCTCGATCAAATTCCCATCATCATCGATAACATTTGCTTCGGCATCGTCAACCTTGAACCAGTCATAACTGATTCCCACAACCACCGAGAGATTGTTTATGCGATTGAACTCGTTTTCCAGCGCGAGCGAGCCGGTATGCGATTCCGATTCCGCGAACGGCAGATACTCATCATCGCGCTCTTTGTGTGAGTCTTCCTTATAATGGAACGCTAGCCTTACGACATCCCATTCCACGGGGGCGATGTCAGCGATAAGGTTGCCCCCAACAAAGTAGTCTTTGAACCTGCTCGTGGAAATTTCGTCGGTGAACGTATCATCCGAGAAGGAAACGTAGTCGTCCACGTGATTGTGGTAGAAGAGTTTGCCTTGCAGGCCGAATTGGTCGGTCACTCTCTGTCTTCCGCTCAAGTCGACGCCCCAATCGTCGTACCGGTCAAATCGGGCGAATTGGGAAAACGCGGGTCTGCTGAGGAATACCATATTCGTAGCTATAGAAGGCGGCAATCCCTTTTCCGTATCTATGTAGTGAAGATTCACAAAATACTCGGAGTCTTCGTTGGGCTCGACGCCGAACTTGGCCCAAATGCTGTCGGAATCCCGGTCGGAATTATTACGGAACCCGCCGTTCTCCAATACCTTCTCGGTAGTTCCACCGGGCCTCCTGACAATGGCGCCCAACTCAGGGTCAAAGTCGTCAGATAGCCTCCATGCATCCTGCTCATTGTGGGTGTAATTGAGCCAGTAGTTGAATATGCCCACTTTCATGCCATGTGAAAGCGATGTTCGGAAATAATCCTTCTCACCACCCTCAACGTTTAAGGCCGCATACGGCTTCTCGCTGGCTTTCTTGGTGATGATGTTGATGACTCCGACTTCGGCGTTCGGACCATAGAGAACCGACGGGGCTCCCTTTGTAACCTCAATCTTCGCGATGATGTCGGATGGAATCTGATTGAGGTCGAGTTTCCCGTAATTGGTCTCATAATAAGGGACGCCATCTATGAGAATCAACGTCTTGCGTTGCTCAAATCCATGTATCGAGATTTCGGGCTCGTTTTTCCGGCCGGTGCTCACCTCGATGCCGGGCACGTAGCTTAAAGCTTCGGCCGCCGTTCGGCTGTTTGTCGCAGCTATATCCTCGGCGGTGACCTCATTTGTAATGGATACTTCCCTGACACTCGGCTTATCAGCCGTAACGAGGATTTCACCCAACGTGTATACCTCGAAGTCGGCCACATGCTCGGCCTCTTCAGGCGGCTCCCACTCTACGGCAGCCGGTGCAGGCTCTGCAGCGGTAGGCACTGATTCCGTGGCAGCAGGAGGCGTCTCCGGGGAGGCGGCCTCTGTGGCTTCTTCTTCGACTGCGGCGGGTTTTGTCAAGGCATTGGCATTATCAGCGGGCTCTTCAGCCCAAACTGAAGGTGGGGTCAGCAAGAAAACCAAGGCTGTCAAAAGCGTGAGTAGGGTTTTCATTCTCTCCTCCTATTCTCTCCCTAAACGTTTGTCCGTTGGGCATCAGGTTGCTGGGAGAACTGGCGGGAACATCGGGTCAGTATTAAAGCAGATTAGTTATTATTTGTCAACATAATTCGTAATATCTGATTCATTGGCTCTTTATGAGTCTAACAATAACTACTGATAACTAATAATTCCAATAATACGTCTTACCACTACCAACGGATATCCGGAGATGATGGAACCTGTGGTCGCGTTGTTGAGGGTGGGAATTAGGCCTTTTTTTCGGTCTGGGTGTCCTGCGGAAACAGCATTTTTCCGCACAGGCTTAGGTCGTAGCCAGTCAGATTGTTGGCAAGTTCTCGGAAGGCTGATTCATGCAGGAGTCCGACGAAGAGTTGAACCCCTTCTTCAAAAAAGCGGTCTTTGAGGGTGAGTAAATCAAAGCGCTCCCAGCCCCATGAAATGAAATCGAGGCTGAGGAGTCCGGCCACTGCCCTGATTCCAGGGCCGGCATCTGCTCGGCCGGAGAGCACTTCAAGTCCAACATCAATGTGGCGGGACATCTCCGTGTGGTACCCGTTGACCTGGTCGCCTTCGATGCCGCACTTTGCAAGTTGCTTGTCCAGGAGCAGTCGTGTACCCGTTCCCAATGGCCGATTAACGATGGTCAGGCCCGTTTGTCGGAGGTCGGCGACGCTCTCGATCCGTTTAGGATTGCCTTTGGCCAGCAGCAGTCCTTGCTCGCGTTTGCAGAAGTTCACTACTGCGGGGAGCTGCCCCAGTTCTTCCTGAGCAAATCCGAAATTATACTCGTTCTCGCTTTCTTGAAGTAGATGGCTTGAGGCAATATGGCAGAGACCGCGCCTTAGTGCTCTGATTCCGCCAAGGCTTCCGAGGTTTCCGAAAACCGCGGCGTGTTCCGGGTACAGTCGGTTGAAAAGAGACATCGCTCTATCAAGAAGGATGTCGTTGCTTCCACTGATAACGAGCAGTCCGCGATAGGATGGAACATCTTGTGAAGTGGTCGGATAGTTGATGGTCTGGTTCTCGAGCCACTGCTCGACGAGGTGGCGGGGGAAAAGCCACTTGCCGGTCACTTTCGTGGCCGGAAGTCCCTTATCTGCAATGAGAGAGTAGACCACCTTCTCGTTTATGTCGAGTAGCTGCGCGACCTCATGCGTATTCAGCAGGTCTTTCCTTTCCATTCTCAATCGCCTCCGGTCTCCGCAATTAAAGCACGGATGCGTCCGCAAGTCAATAGGGTTTTTGACAAGAAGGCGGACTCTTCCTGATGGAATTCGGGATGTAAGGAAGAAGACGAACGACTCTATAAGGCGTGTTACACGAATGGCATGTTCGGGCGGCGCGCAGTGGCATTCCCTCCCAAGTTTGCGGTTTAGCAAATCCAAGAATTGTCTCCCTCTGTTCTGTTCTCGGTGACGCAAGTGACGCATAAAGGGCGTTTTTTGTGTTACCCGTATATAAGACAGCGAACCGAACGGTCGGTTTGCCCGCGCAAGATGCGCGGGGTTTCGGGTTCCGAGTTCCGGGTTTCGGGTTAAAGGCGAACAGGGGCGTGACGCAAATGACGCATCATGACGCATCTCCGGGATGAAAAAAAGCAGGCGAAAGGGGAAGGACGAAAGGTAAAAGGGGATACGTAAGCAATTGACATAAAATGGGTTCTGAAGCAGATTGATTTCGTCTTTTGGTGAATTCATGACGCATATGACGCATCTTTTCGTGTTTTCTCTATAGGAATGTGGATAACTGCAGTGCGGCATAGCCGCAACCAAGAAGAAAGAAGATGGATCGCGAATATCACGAATGGAACAAATCGCGCGAATGAGCATCCTCTTTCCTTTCATTGTTGCATCCTCTTGTCGTGGAAGGGGATGACCGTCACAAAGATCAACGAAACTCTTGGACCACGAATTACGCGAATTTCACGAATTACCGCGTGCATCATGATGCCAATGATGAAGGGTGGGGATGGGCGGGTCAAGGAAGTTTTTGTTAACAAATGGGGCGCAAACTTTGGAACATGAATGACCGGGAGGGCTTGCGCCGGGGGAAAAGGGGAAAGGGTCAAACGGGGAAAGGGGAGAGACAAACCGCGGACTTCATCCGAAACCCGTGTGCCTCATGCGGCTCCCTTTTCGCGCTGCGACCGGTCTTGACAAAGGTTAACATGCATGTTAACATAGCCCTGTGAGCCGAACGATAACTTTTATCGGACTGCAGACGGGAAATGCCCCATACAGGACTTCTTGGATTCTCTGCCGGCAAAGGCGGCGCGGAAGGTAACGTGGGTGCTCAAGCTCATAGAGGATTTGGACGTAGTGCCGTCTTCATATTTCAAGAAGCTTGCGGGTACGGAAGACATAGGGGAATGCAGGATAACGTTTCGGTCAAATGCTTACAGAATATTGTGTTTCTTCGCCGATGACTCCGTGGTTGTGCTGACCCAGGGATTTATGAAGAAAACTCCAAAGACGCCAAGGTCTGAAATAGAAAAGGCGAAGGCAATGAGAAGGGATTTCCTGAGAAGGAGGATAGGCAAACATGAGTGACCTAAAGAAATATATTGATGAAAGAAAGAAGGAAGACAGAAAATTCGGCGAGAAATACGATGAGGGTTACGAGCGATTCAAGATTGGAGTCATGCTTCGCGAGGCCCGTAAATCCGCCGGGATGACACAGGAACAACTTGCCCGAAAACTCAAAACCAAAAAGACGGCAATTTCACGCATTGAAAATCACGCAGAAGACGTGAAACTCTCAACCTTGGAAAAAGTCGCCTCAGCGCTTGGGAAGCGGCTGGTGGTTAAGATTGCGTGAAGCCACGGAACCATGTGAGTCGCACCGCAGCGGCGACCCACGAAGGGCGAAAGATGAAGGGGGGAAATACGCCCGACACAGGCGCAACCAAAAAAGAAAAGACGTTGGAACCGCAGATGCACGCGGAAGGATGCGGTTTCTTCAACCGCAGACCGAAGACTGTGAACTGCAGACGATTCTATCACGGCAGGAACGGGAGCACGGGAAAGTGGGGAACAGGTGAGTGCAGATTCTATGACATACTCTTGACTTTGTTCTCGCGCAAAATAAGTGTGACTTTCTGTTGGAAGTTGCACTTACCTGTAGTGCTGAATACCTGCCCTTGCGCATAAGAGCTTAACTTTCTTCTCACGTCGGCAGGTGAAAAACTTCTTGCTTTTTGATATACTGTTCTTGGTTGGAAATACTGGGATTAATAATCGGGGATTGCGTGTACCCGTTGCTTGGGAATCAGCGATTCGGGCGACCTCCAAAAAACAGGGGGAACTTCAATTGTCCGGCAGTGTCAACAGGTAATTGCATGCATTGAGTCATACAGGCTATGAAATATGGACGGATAGCAGGAAACAAGAGCATTAACGAAACTATCTATCGATGCTTCGAGTGTATCTGCGAGGAAGATGCCCGGAAATTTGTAAAAAAGCTTGGTGAACAACCCCACTATGGTCCTCAAGTTATGCACACTTTCAGGGAGTTGATTCTTGGGGCTTATCTTGCATCAAGTGGGCTCAACGTCCGCTATGACTATCCAGTTGATTCGAGTACACCTGATTGGTGTATTTTGGATGAAATATCAAAACTGAGAGGGATCGTTGAGCTAACAAACCTTCATACCAAGCAAAGTATCGAAAATGAAATTAAGCAGGCATTTCAAGCCAAAGACTCATGGGCGGATTGGATGCCATTAAATGACAATCGCCTTTACCAAAGCATTTGGAACAAGGCACAGGTGTACAAAAGTTTGGTTGAAAGACATTGTGTTCCGTACGTCATTGCAGTATTTGGAGATTTCTTCGCTGCAGTGGATATAGACGAACTGCACCCATGTTTAAATGACAGTGGTACAGGCCTATTTGGGTTGTATCCCACGATAAGTGGGGTTCTGTTCTTTGAAGAAGAAGCTGGCAGGTATCACTTCAAATACTTTCCCAACTCGCATGCCATCATGGAGATACAACTCGCAGAAGGTGCATTTCCATAGCTGGCGTCCCAACACTGCGTACAGCCGACGCGCTCCGCTCCGCTCCCGCGGCTGATACGCACCGTTATGTGTCTCGGGGAATCGAGCACTGAGGGCATATCGTGACAATTGAACGAGCCGATTTCGATACTATCACGGAGCAAGACTTACGGGAGCTTGTTGAAGCTCAGGTGCCCGAAGGACTGCGTCTCGACTTCAAACTTACACAGTATGGAAACTCCGACTCGGACAAGCGCGAATTGCTTAAGGACATATCTGCATTTGCAAACACACAAGGAGGACATCTATTAATAGGCGTGGAAGAAACCGGAGGAGTAGCTACCGCTCTAACTGGCATAGACATAGATACCGACAAAGAAATCTTGCGGATGGAACAGATTCTGAGAAGTGGTCTGACCCCTCCACTTTCCAATCTTCGAATCAGGACCATTCCTCTGGCAAGTGAGCAAAAAGTGCTGCTCTTGCGGGTTCCCCGCAGTTGGAATCCACCTCATCGCGTTTCAGCCGGGGACGTGAACCGGTTTTATATTCGTCACTCTGCAGGTGTGCATGAGGCAAGCATGGAGGAGTTACGCGCTTTGTTTAGTCAATCGGCATCGGCTTTGGAGCAAGCCCGGCGTTTTAGAGACGAAAGGGTTCGCCTTGTGTGCGATGGCCGGGGACCCCGACCCCTTGAGGGGAATGGGCGATTCTTCCTTCACATTGTTCCCGTCGCAGCTTTTTCGGGAATGGTGCATCTCGACATGCAACAAGTGCCCACAAGAATTAATGCGTTTGGGCTGCTGGGTGTCCAGCTAGGAATGACGCCACGGTATAACTATTATGGTTGCATTAATGAAATGGGTGGAAATGAAAGCGGCGGCTACACTCAGGTCTTTCGCAATGGCGCTCTTGAAGCAACGATGGCGGGTATAGTGATGGAAGGTCAGACAGGACGCCATTATGTTTACGCCCTGGACTTGGAGATGTACATCTTTCAGAAGTTGTCGTCATACATCATGGGGCTCCGGGACCTTGGTGTGCCCCCGCCTTTAATCATTATGTTCACCTTGGAGGGTGTGCAAGGTGCTTACTACGCAGTTGCGAGGTCATATCTCCCAAGGAGCGAGTCTCCGCTGCCTGAACCGATTCTGGCACTCCCAGAATGCGTAATGGAGGATTACGGCACAAATAGTGACCATGAGCGAGCGGTACGTCCGGCCTTTGACGCTCTGTGGAATGCAGCCGGTTACTCAGAATGTCAGTTCTTCAATGAAGATGGAGTTTGGGATGGGAAGTGGCATCCCAGCTAAGCCGCGGAAATACGACACATAACAGGCCAAATAGAGCAAGAGGGTCCGGCCCAAATCTTGAGAGGATCGGTTTGTCGCGAATTGTGATGATCTTCCTTTCCAATCCTGGCAGGATCAGCAATTTTAGAGTTCGACGCTGTCATCTGCATAGAGCGGATCACTTCTCTGTTTGCGGATCAATCTAATCATTGTTAACCCTCGCGCTAGTGACGAGATCCGAAAGAGATGCTGGATGAACCTAAACGACCTATTGCTCCGTGAAGAAAAAGATAGGGTCGTAGGTGTCTCGTCTACACATTGACAGAGCCAGCCGTCGCGTGCAGGCCTCCAGTTCTGAAGATGGATTCCAGCTTCATGCATGCGGGAATAACAAGAACATTTGAGTCCTGCATAAGTGAAGCTTCGCTCTCAACATTTCACTTTATTTACTCGCCCAAAGAGTGAACAGTACGTTTTCAACT
>QZKI01000062.1 GCA_003598055.1 Candidatus Abyssobacteria bacterium SURF_17
CGATGGGGCTAGGGCGATGGTTGGGTGGGTGGTTCTTTCGGTGAGGGTTCGTCTTCAGTAGGCTTTTCGATTTGTCGCATGGAATCTTCTATTTCCTTCCCCACTTTCTTTACTTCAGGGGGCGCCTCTATTGACTTCTTGACACTGTTCACGGTCTCGCGGTAGTAATTATCAATATCCTTCGTGCCCAGCAGGTCTTCCCTGGTCATTTCATCGAATTGGTCACGCACCTCGTCCATTGCGTGGCGCAAGTCGCGCATCAGTCGTGCAAGCGCACGAGCGATTTCGGGCATCTTCTCGGGCCCGAGGACGATGAGGGTCACTACCAGGATAAGAATCAATTCAGCCGGGCCGATGCCCATCATGTCGAGTCCCTCCCTCCTCCCTCCAGAAGAACTGATACCCAGATGCTGACTTCATACAGCAACAGGAGAGGAATCGCCAGAAGCGTTTGCGATATGATGTCGGGAGGCGTCAACATGGCGGCAACCACGAAGATGCCGATTATCATGTACTTTCTGTTCTTCTTGAGCCAATCGACCGAGATGACGCCGATACGGACGAGAATGATCAGCACAATGGGCATCTGAAATCCGAGCCCGAACGCTATCATGAATCGAAAAATTTTGTTTATGTACATATTCAGCGAAAACGTCTGCTCGACGCCTGTGCGGAAGAAACCGGAGAGCTGCGGCATCAAGAGAGGCAATATCAGCACATAGGAAAAGACTATTCCGCCATACAGAAGGACGACACCGGCACACAGCCCGCCGACAATCACCCTCTTTTCGCTTGGCCGGAGCGCGGGGAGGCAGAACATCATGATCTGGTACACGAAGAACGGCAAGCCAAAGAACACACCCGTATAGACGGCAATTCTTAAGGACGCAAAGAATGGCTCGAAGATGTCAAATGCATGGAGGGGAACGGTTTCTCCCAGCGGCCTCTTGATAATCTCTAAGACGTATCCCCGAAAAACATAGCCGAGAATTGTGAAAACCGCAAAAGCAATAAGTCCCTTCACCAGCCGGATTCTGAGTTCCGCCAGGTGCTCGGTGAAGGTCATCTTCACATCACTCATGAGTCTTGCCGGCTTCCTTCGGGTTCTGCTCGGGCGATTTGCTCTTCTCCTCAGGCTCTCCCTTCAAGCTGTCCCTGAAATCGCGTATCGCCGTGCCGAGCGATTTTCCGATACCGCTGATCTTGCTCGTTCCGAAGACAAGCATGACAATGATCAAGACTATGACCAATTCTTGCCAACCGATCAAATTCTCTCACCTCCCCGTGTTCGCGAGTTCCGGAAACCCAAGTGCGAAAGACGCCTGGCACCCATAGTGCCCGGCGCCTGAGTTCTCCCATGAACTGTTGCCCCTTCTCCCTTGAATTTTACCAGTTTACAGACCGTTTTGCAACCTAAGGGGAAATACAGGGAGTGCCGTCGGGGGCGAATGACAGCGGCTGGGGTGGCGAGAGCACCCCTGCGAACGCATCGCCGCCGGGGACCCGGGAAAGCCATGAGAGCAGATAGAGTTTGCCCCCGGCGTCATTGACGACTTTAGAAGCATAGGCATAATGGTTTGCACGGGAAAGCACTCCGTCCCCAACGCATCTATACTCACCCAACAACGCATCGGATATGAGATAGTGGTCGCCGTCCCACGGCTCATGTTGCATCCGGGCGCGATGGCTTTCCGCGTACCAGTAGTTCATGGTCGAGAAAAGGAGATATGTCCGTCCGCCATGCTGGAATACCTGCGGAACTTCCATCATCCCGAATGTCCCCGGACAACAGGGCGGTGGAAGGACCTCCCAATGAATGAGGTCATCAGATTTTGCGAGTGCTATGCATCCGCGTTCATCGAATTTGCCCTCTCCCGCACGAGCAGAGATGAAGGCGTAATGGCATCGCGTTGCATGGTCATAAAAGAGATATGGGTCACGCCACGCCTCCTCGTAGTACTCGGATGAGGTCAGCTTTTCGTAATATCGTCCATCGGCTTCGAGGATGGGATTGCCGGCATACTTTTCCCAATAGTACAGGTCGCTCGAGCGCGCGAGCCCGATGCGCTGAATAGTTCCCTGCTCCGCGCGACATCTGCCCGTATAGAGCATGTAATAGAGGGTCCCCTTCTTGATAACACTGCCGGTCCATACGGAGAGGTCATCCCATTCTCCCGGCTTGCCCGAAGCAAGCGCCAGTCCCTTGTCGCGCCAACTGCGCAAGTCAGCAGACACAGCGTGTCCGATGGCCGCATGGTTATGCCGCATTTCAGGGTCGGGAAGGCTGCGAGGCGCCTGGAGGTGGAAGAGATGATACTCCGATGCCTCGAAGATGAGCCAGAAATCCCACAGGTATTGTCCGGGCGGAGAGTAGTACATTATGCGTTATTATACCATCCCACATTGAATTTTCCGCGTACATGCAGTAGAATATGCGCAATTTCGGATAGCTTAGGGAGGAGCTTGCAGAAAAGCCGAACGGGCTGCGAAAGGAATAGTCATGATAGGAAAGAAAATTCGACTTGAGAGAATTCTCGACCGAAACTCCGGCAGGACAGTCATTGTGCCGATGGACCACGGCACAACGATGGGGCCGATTCCCGGTCTCGTCGACATGAGGACGACAATCAATAAGGTTGTTGAAGGCGGCGCCAACGCAATCATTATCCACAAGGGTATTGTGGGTGCAGGCCACCGTGGCAGCGGGAAGGACGTTGGACTAATAATCCATCTGTCCGGCAGCACCTCGATGAGCCCCGACCCGAACACGAAGGTGCCGGTATGCACGGTTGAGGAAGCCGTCCGGCTCGGGGCCGACGCCGTCAGCATCCACATCAATCTCGGCGCAGAGAAGGATACGGAGATGCTGGCGTACTTCGGTGAAGTCTCGCGATACTGCACCCAATGGGGTATGCCGCTCGTTGCCATGATGTACACGCGCGGCAAGAAGATCGAGAGTGAGTACGACGTGAAATATGTAAAACATGCCGCGAGGGTGGGAGCCGAGCTCGGGGCAGACATCGTCAAATGCAACTACACGGGCAGCGTCGAGTCATTCAGGCAGGTAGTAGAAGGATGTCCGGTGCCCGTGGTGATTGCTGGGGGCGAGAAGATGGAGACCGAAGCGCAGCTCCTCACGATGGTCGAAGATGCGCTCAGAGCAGGCGCGTCCGGAGTATCAATCGGTCGAAACGCCTTCCAGCACAAGACTCCCGAGAAGATCGTGGAGGCCATCGGAATAATCGTGCACGAGGGCGCTACTGCCAAACAGGCGAAGAAGATATTGGGGAAATAGTCGATGAAAAAGATATGGGTGAACGCAGACCCGTGGAATAAAGCCATTGTCACTCGCGCGCTCGAGTGCGGGGCGGATGCGGTCATCGTCCCGAAGGGTTATACGCCCAAGGTGAAGGAGCTTGGTATACTGCGGACGGTAGCCGAAGACGGCGACATAAAATTGGGCACAGACGTAGTCGTCCTCGAAATCGAGGGGAAGGACGACGAACAAACGGCAGCGCGTTCGCCCAAGGACAAGCTGTTGATACTGCGAATGAAGGATTGGACGGTCATTCCACTCGAGAACCTCATTGCGCAGAGGGGCGGTCTGTTCGTCGAAGTCAATAATTCAGAAATGGCAAGAACGGCGGCACAAATTCTCGAGAAAGGGGTTGACGGTGTCGTGCTCCGTACCGACGACCCGAATGAGGTGGGCAAGACGGTTGAGGTCATTCACGGCATACTGCCCAGAGTAGAGCTTGAGATTGCCAAAATCGTTGAAACGAGGATTCTCGGCATGGGTGACCGTGTGTGCATTGACACGTGCACGCAGATGGCGCCGGGCCAGGGCATGCTCATCGGGAACGCGAGCGATGCATTCTATCTGGTCCAGTCCGAATCGGAAGAGAATCCCTATGTCGCCGCGCGGCCGTTCCGGGTGAACGCCGGACCCGTTCACGCCTACATACTCAATCCCGAAGGAAAAACCAAATATCTCTCAGAGCTCAAGACCGGCGATGACGTGCTTGTGGTCAACCACGACGGCTCCACACAGATAGCCGCCATTGGCCGATGCAAAATAGAAAGGCGGCCTCTCATCCTCGTTGCGGCGGAAGTCGGCGGTAAGAAGGTTTCCACAATCCTCCAAAATGCCGAAACCATCAGGCTGGTGCAGCCCGGCGGTAAATCCGCGTCTGTTGCATCACTCAAGAAAGGGACGGAAGTGCTGATCCACCGCGAGGCCGGCGGCCGGCATTTCGGGATGAAGATAGAAGAAACACTCCAAGAAAAGTGAACGAACGTCTTCCTTCCTACCATCTGGTGCAAACCAATGTCGCAGCAGGTCAAAGTACTTCTCCTCAAATACAGATGGTTCATACTCATTTCTGTTGCCGCTTTTGCGCATCGAGGACTTATGTTCCTGAATGTAGTACATATTCTTAGAAACGTTCTTGATGATCTTGAGATTTTCAGACATTCAAGTCTCATATGTTGGCAACACTTGACAATTCCCGCCCTGTCTGAGCATCTAGGAAAGTCCATCTTATATCTCCAACAGACGCCACCAATTCCAAACATAATACTTGGTCTCGGAGTAAAGGTTTTCGGATGGCCTCATGGCACAACTTATTTTCTCATTTTCTTCCAAACACTATTATCTATTGGAACGACATTGCTTCTTTTCAATCTTTTGGCAAGGGTAACAGGAAACAAATATTTCAGTTGCATCGTTTCCCTTGTTTTTGTTCTCTCAACAGACCTTCTTGTTATGGAGTACAATTCCTGTGGCCAGGCATTCTATGAGAACTTGGCAATGTTTTTGTTATTGCTTACGGTATACTATTACGGCAAAGTTCTCCATACTGGGAAGCCTATTTATTCCGTAGCCTTGGGATTAACTACAGGAGCCATGGCTCTAACAAGAGCATCTTTTTCATATTTCTTTGTAGTACCCGCTTTCCTTTTGCTTCCATTAGTGAGAGCGGCACAACCAAAGAAAAGTCTACATAACATTATCATTTATTTCGTTTGTCTTTTTGGTACACAGTTTGCATGGTGCGCCAAGAACTACGCAGTTTATGGCACTCTTAACATTGCTGCAAGCTCATGGGCCGGACACAATTTTTTATCCGGGATAATGAGTATCGGCAAAGGCGATTTACTTAAGCGGTCCATATTAGCCGAGGAAGGTAAATATCCTAAATGGTTCATTGAAATGGTCAGGATCAAAGGACTGCAATCTTGGCCCTATACTTTAGATTCAAAAGTAGAAATTTATCTCCCTAGTCAAGTTCAAAGGGATGATAAACGAATTCAGGTAATACTGCAAAATAGCAACAGACCACAAAATTCAGTCGCAGAGAGAGTAATTTCTGATTTATACATGAGGGCCTGTGTAAGATTTTATCTGAAGAATCCAAGGATTGCTGCCGCGAAATTCTTGGCATCGTACAAGCTCTTCTGGCAACCCATGAGGAATTATTCCAATAAACTTGTTAATCCTTTGTTTACATATCCCAATCTTGTTAATAATAGTTTTAACCTGAATCAAATCATAAGGGCTTCTTTGAGCGAGGGGTTTTGTAAAAATCAATTTGTTTATTCCACTCTGGTTAGCGAGGTTCTAATCGGAGGAAGGAGCGCATGCTTTTTTACAGTGCCAGCCCTTCCAGTGCTTATGTTAGGGGCAAATATTATTGCAGTTCATATTATTGCCCCTATTATTCTCATATGTTCAGCCATCAGCGTATTGAGAGGCAGAAAAGCACTGTTTGGCCGAGAGTATTTCTACCTTTTAGGAACTCTAATCTATTGTATTCTCGTTATGAACTTGCCAGATCATGGCGAAAACATGAGGTTTCGTTTGTCTGTGGAACCCTTGATTTGGTTATTTTCAATATTTTCATCAGTAATCCTTTTCCAATCCGGCCTGAGCCTGAGTCGGAAATTGCAGAGTTATCTCAAGCCACTACTGAGGACATAGCGTAAGCAGGATTGTCAAGGAACCGGTTGAATAGTAGTCAAATCGGTCCTTGGTTTGTTCTGGTACAGCGGGAAGTGGAGTTTTGGCATTCCTTGTCCATCAACATGTCGCATCACCCAAGAAAGGGACGGGAGTGCTGATCCACCGCGAGGCCGGCGGCCGGCATTTCGGGATGAAGCGGGATGAAGCTAGAAGAACCACTCCAAGAAAAGTGAGCGGGCGGCGCTCTCTTGCCCAGGACCTTTCCCTGCCGCCCCTATCAGCATGGCTAGGCCTTCCTTGAGAATCTGGCTGCCTTTTGATATACTCCCGCGAGGCGCACACATTCTGTCTGTTATTATGAGTCACATCAAAGACAGAGAACCATCCAACCGCACGCGCATGGTTGCACCTCACATTTTTCTGCGAAGCATGCGGTTATTTCCCGGGATATTTCCTGTATTTAAACAACCAAAAGGAGAGGCAAGATGTGTCAGCGTTTGAAGGACAAAGTGGCGATTGTTGTCGGTGCAGGCTCAGCGCCCGGTGAAGGAATGGGCAACGGCAGGGCTACGGCAATACTCTTCGCCCGCGAAGGCGCCAGGGTGATGCTCGTGGACTACCGGCTGGACTCGGCTCAGGAAACAAAGAAGATAATCGATAAAGAGGGAGGAGAGTCGTTCGCGTTCAGGGCCGATGTCACAAAGTCGGAGGATTGCAGACACATGGCAGATACGTGTGTCCAGACCTACGGCAGAATTGACATCCTCCATAACAACGTCGGGATAGGCGAAGGAGGCGGCCCGGTTGAATTGAGCGAGGAGGATTGGGACAGAGTCCTCAATACGAACCTTAAGGGCATGTTTCTCACATGCAAGCATGTTCTCCCTTACATGGCAAAGCAAGGCAGCGGCGCCATCATAAACATCTCTTCGCTGGCGGCGATACGATGCCAGGTCTATCCTTACGTCTCCTATACCGCATCAAAGGCTGGTGTAAACGGTTTCACTCGCGATGTCGCAATGCAATATGCGCATCAGGGCATTCGTGTCAACTGCATCATGCCCGGCTTCATCAACACTCCTATGGCGATCGAGACAATCATAGATCGGACGGGAATGGATAGGGCCGACTTAATCCGCATGCGGGATTCGGCAGTCCCGATGAACCACATGGGCGATGCATGGGACGTCGCGTATGCGGCGCTCTTCCTCGCGTCGGACGAGGCAAAATTCATAACTGGCATCGCCATCCCCGTAGACGGAGGCCAGGGCCTGAAAAGCTGACGGCGAACGATGCGGCCGACAAGTTCACGCCCGGACAAAGGGTCGCTTGCACTAAGTAGAACCAGAGACTCCAAAACACGAAGGGGGGGTGACGCGCGGGGCGAGTTGCACGCGAGCGGGCTTCTCAATGATAGCTCTTGACCGTGTCTATCATCGCTTTAATGTTTTCAGGTGGGGTCTCCAAAGCAACCTCGCAGCCGGCGGAAAATACATAGTTCGGGACATCGCGCATCGAGTCGAGAAGCTCTCGCGTAACTGCAGCGGCCTCTTCGGGAGTCCCATTGAGGAGGGGTCCCACCGGGTCCAGGTTGCCGATTATGGCAACGTCCGATGGAACACGGGACACGATGGACGGCAAGTCCACGAGCGTGTCAAGGCTAATCCCTTGCGCTCCGGTGGCGCACATTGGCTCAATGATGTGCGAACTCTTGCCGCAGACGTGAAGGATGACCGGAACATCAACGGCGTCCACAACGCGCTTAATATAAGGCGCGGCAAATCGTTCATATTGTTTGCGCGAGAGGAGGCTGCTGGTCGGGTCTCCAAGGTAAATGAAGCTGGCGCCGGCGGAGACCATCATCTGCGCCGCCAGGGTTGATATATTTGTGCAGAATTCGAGAAGCCTTTCAACAAACTCGGGGTCCTTTATCGCCTTTTTTGCCAGTGGCTCCAGCCCGGCAAGTATGGCCGCCATCGAGAAAGGTCCGCCGCCGAGGACGAGCTTGAAAAGCGTGAAGCGCTCCGCCATGAGGCCGAGAACCGTGAAGTTATTCATAAGGCGATCATGCCACTGCGGCCCGGAAGCTTCCAATCGGGCAAGGTCATCCAGATTCCCGATGGAGTGTCCCGTCACCGTCGGGATAGCGTCTTCCGGAATCTTTACCTTGCAGCCATAGCTTTCGGCGAATGCGGAGATATCCGGAACGCAGGAAAATGCGAATTCGGTCTGAAGAAATTCGGCCGTGCGGCTGAGCGACTCGAATGCCGTCAGCGGGTTCAGTACGTTTTCCTTTAGCTTCGTATTATTCAGCCGCGCCATCACAATGCCTACGAGCAAGAAGATCATTCGGCGCTCGGAAATCTGCATGATATCGACCAACTTCATGCCTCGAAGACTTTCCAATATCGTGAGACCTAATGGGCGCAGGTCCTTTTGGCAGCCTATCCAGGCGAACATATCTATCAATGGCTCAGCCTTTTCTCTCCTCTCTTTTCTCCCAAGCCATTCCTTGAGTCTTGCGGCTTCGGGCCTAGATGGATTCTCATTTGCCCAGCTTCTAATCTTGAGGAGAATCTCAGCAGTCTTGCCAGCCTGGTCTTCAGCCTTCTCATTATTCATGGCACGCCTCTCGGATAGTAGGCTACCATATCGGCCTCGGCTAAACAAGTCTCGTTACGCCCAGTGCTTGATTGCAGAAACCCGCAAATCATCCAAGTTCCAGTACACGTCGTTCGTTGATGACAAAATCGCACTCCACAATTTGAAATGCTGAACCATAATTTCATAGAGGTCTGTGTGTCTCGCAGAATGCCCATTCGGGCGGCCACATGGAGGAAGCCCCACGATCACTCGTTACTCTCGGAAGTCCTGTCATTTTTTCCTTGACATTTGGGCTTATGCCTTTTTATAATCCGTCCGGACGGTTTAAATACCGGGGCATTCACTACAACGATGCTGGACGCGTTGCCCAAAATGAGCAACTGGGCGGGAATCCTCAGAAAACCGCAAGTAAGACGGGCAAGCGTACCTACTTCTGCGTGGAAAATCAGCATGATTTGATTGGGCGACACGTAATCTTGGTTCGAAACGGGAACGAACGAATATGAGTCCGAAAGTCGGTGTGGAGCCGATTCGGCAGGCGCAGATAATCGAGGCTGCGCTGCTGCTGATTGCTAGACACGGCAGCCACAGCGTAAGCATTCAGAGCGTGGCGACGAAGGCGGGCTTGTCTAAGGGCGCGGTGCTGCACTACTATCCCACGAAGGAGGCTCTTTTCGCGGCGGTGTTCCAGGAGTTTTTCCATCGGATTTTCGAGCAGAGCAAGGAGATAATGGCTCGTCACGATGACCCGCTAGAAAAGATTCGTTCGTTCGGGGATTGGCTGTTCGACGAGACCACCCCTGTCGCGAAGATTGGATATCCGCTTTACCTTGAGTGTATGTCGCGAGCGGCACATGAAGAGCTTTTTCATCAACTGTTTCATGAGTGGGTGAACAATTGGGTGGAGCTGCTGAGAGGCGCAATTGAGGAAGGCATACGGAAGGGCGTCTTCTCGAACGTCAATCCCGAGGAAACTGCGAGGGCTCTTTCGGCTGTTTGTCAGGGAATCGCTTCACGGTGGTATCTGAACAGGGAAGGACATCCGGCGCAGTGGGCGCGGGAGACGCTGCGGACATATGCGGAAGGAGTTTTGAAGAGAGGATAGCGGGCAACGCTCATGCGCTGTCAACGTCGAATGGGTGATGGGCGCAGCATGCTGTGCCACTACAAATAAGACTCGCCGTCAAAAAAAATTTGACAGAGCACTGGTGCAATTGATGCAGCGCTGGAAACGGCCTTTCATTAAAGAGGGCCTGCCTGCAGCAGGTTGTATGGGAAAGAAGCATCCGACCTATCATTGCGAGGAATCCCGCGTCCTGCGGGATGACGAAGCAATCTCAGCTTGCGGAAAACGAGAAAAAGGAGATTGCTTCGGTCGCGCTCCCGCCAAACGCGGGATTCGCTCCCTCGCAATGACCGGAGGAAGACACGGGTTTTAAGAAGGAGGGAACCATGGGTTATCTTGACTTGAACCTTAATCTGACGAGCGAGCAGGTTGCGCTCAAGGAGGAAGTGCACAAGTTTGCCGCCGAAGTGATGCGACCGGCGGCGGACAAGCTGGACAAGTGCGCCAGTCCAGCCGATGTCATCGCGAAGAATTCCGTCTTGTGGGACGTGCTCCGACAGAGCCGCGAGCTTGGGTATCACATACGCGCGCTTCCGGAGGAATTGGGCGGCCTTGCGCTGACGCCCGTCGAGCAGAACATCATCAGCGAGGAGATGGGCTGGGGTAGCGCCGGCCTGTCCATCTGTATGGGAGCGGGCAGCATGCCGTATGCGTTTGCAGCGATGTTCGGCAGTCCGGAATTGATCGAAGAGTTTGTGATTCCATTCCGTGATGACAAGAAAGCGGAACACATCGGCTGCTGGGCAATTACTGAGCCGCAGCACGGCGGAGGCGACCAACTCGTGATCGGCTCAAAGAGGCCGAACATTCCGCTGATACGGCACGACACAAGGGCCCGGCTCGACGGCGACACGTGGGTGATAAATGGCCAGAAAGCCGCGTGGGTATCAAACGGAACGATTGCCACTCACGCGCTGCTGCACGCCAGCCTTGACGGAACCGAAGACCCGCGCGATGCGGCGTTGTTCTTCGTCCCGCTCAACCTGAAGGGAATCTCGAAGGGAAAGCCACTCGATAAGATCGGCCAGCGTGATTTGAATCAGGGCGAGGTTTACTTCGACGACGTGAGGCTTCCGAAACACCACATGCTCGTGAGCCCGGAGATGCACGAATATGTGACCGACGTTATCCTCTCGGCCGCGAACGGTGGAATGGCGACGACATTCACGGGCGTCGCTCGCTCGGCGTTCGAGGAAGCGCTCACCTATTGCAAGGTGCGCGTTGCCAGCGCGAAGGTGCTCAAGGAACATCAGCTTGCGCAGAAGAGGCTGTTCGACATGTTCATCAAAGTTGAAAGCGCTCGCGCACTCGGCCGCGCCGTCAACGGCTACAACGCGCAGACAATGCCGCCGGAGCCGCATTACGCGATGGCTGCCAAAATCCACAATACGCAGATTGCATTCGAGGTTGCGAACGAAGCTGTTCAACTGCTCGGTGGAAACGGCCTCAGCAGGGAATATCCGGTGGAGCGGATTTTCCGCGATGCGCGCGCGGCCCTGATTGAAGACGGCGACAATGACACGCTCACCCTCGGTGGTTCACGATATTTGCTTGAGCGATATGTGTGAGGAAGAATTTGTCCCGCAATTCTGTAGGTGCGAATTTATTCGCATGCGCGTGGCGAAAACAGATTGCAAAAATCATGCGAATGAATTCGCACCTACACAGCCCTGCTGCAAATGCCCAATTGCGGGACAGATTCAGAAAAGGAGATTGACGAAATGAGCCTCGATAAGAAATATCTCGACCTCTTCCGCCCGAAAATACACTGGGGAAAAATCGAGATTGACGTGGAGAAGTGCACCGGCTGCGGGCAATGCACGGAGAACTGCCCGGGCAAAGTGCCTGCGCTCAACGACGAGGGCAAGGCATACATGGGGCGTGAAGAGTGCATAACGTGCTCGAACTGCGCGGTCACCTGTCCCACGGAAGCGATAACAATCAAGGAAACGTTTTTCGTGGAGGAGGGCTACTTCAAGACTATCCCGGCCGACATCCCCTATAAGTATCCAGCCCCTCCGCTCGACGCCAACGGGAAACCGAGCGAATATACATCGATGGAGAAAGCAGTGCTCGAGCGGCGCAGCGTGAGGAATTTCAAAGACACCCCCGTTCCGGAACCATTGATACGGCGAATTCTCGAAGCAGGCAGGCACGCGCCCAGCACGGGGAACTGTCAGCCGTGGCGCTTCATCGTGATAACGGATAAGGCGCTCATGGAAGAGATTGGGGCAAGGATACAGCCAATGGCGCTGATGGTCAGCACGATGTACCGCACCGATGAGATGCTCGAGATGCTGGCCGCGCAATATGAAACCGACCCACAGCCGGGAATGTTCGACCCGCGCGTGCAAGGCGGCGTATATTGCGTCGGGCAGGGCATTCTGCCCCCACTCGTGAACGCGCCCGCACTCATCGTTTTGCTCGGCGACGAACGCGCAATCAGCAATCCGGAAATCAATATCGGAATATGCGGCACCAACATGACGCTCGTTGCCAACTCGCTCGGACTCGGCGCATGCTGGGTTGGTTTTATCACCCTCGTCAACATGATGCCGGATGTGATGGAGCGGCTGGGGATAGAGGCCCCGTATAAGGTCATCGCGTCGCTCGCCGTCGGGTATCCCGCGTTCAAACAGCACGGCATGGTGGCACGAGAAGCGAAGCCCGTCACGTGGTTCCGTCCGGGGGCTGATGGGCCGGAGATAGAGCAATAGAACAATTCAGATTTCCCGGGGACACAATATCTTATTGTGTCCCCTGGAAGTGAGCCCAAGACCGTCATTGCGAGGAGCGCAGGGTCGCAGACCCGACGGTCTCAGACCCAAGGGTCTCAGACCCAAGCGACGAAGCAATCTCTCTATCATATTGAGATTGCTTCGCTCGGGCCTTCGGCCCTCCGCTCGCAATGACTGGGCTCTGAGAATCACGAAAGAAATTCACGGAACTGGACGCTGGTAATACGGAGAGGACAACGATGAGGAAAGTGAAGATAATCGGGGGGGCAGTCACGAAGTTCGGGAAACACATGGACCGCAATATGAAGTCTCTCGTCGCCGAGGCAGTGAACGGCGCGCTCAGTGATGCGGGAGTCACCAAGGAGCAGCTTCAGGGAGCATGGGTCGGCAACGCGGCTCAGGGTGTGATGACCGGTCAGGAATGCGTCCGCGGGCAGGTGGTTCTGCGCGCCATGGGAATCGGCGGGATTCCCGTCGTCAATGTGGAAAATGCGTGCGCGTCTTCTGCCACCGCCCTCAATGGCGCATGGGCGATGGTGGCTCTGGGTGAAATGGATGTGGCTCTCGTCATCGGCATGGAGAAGATGTATCACGAAGACCGCGCCAAAGTGATACAGGGCTTTATCGGCGGGATGGATGTCGAGACCGTGGCCGAATTCCTCGAAGCAAGCAAGAAGGAAGAGGAACGGATACTGAAGGAGCGCGAGGCACGGGGCGAAAAGACGAAGGAGAAGTCTGGGCAGCGCACGGTGTTCATGGATGCCTACGCCTGGGGTGCACGCCGGCATATGGAGAAATACGGCACGACGCAGCGGCACTTGGCGATGATTTCCTCGAAGAATCATTTCCATTCTTCGATGAATCCGCTCGCACAGTACCAGACCACGTACACGGTGGAAGAAGTTCTTGCGTCTCCTGAGGTCGCATGGCCGCTGACCCGGCTAATGTGCTCTCCCATCGGCGACGGAGCGGCAGCGGCAATCGTTTGTTCCGATAAATTTGCCAGGAAGATTGGAGCCCGTCATACGGCGGAAATAGCTGCCTGCATGCTGGCGAGCGGCGAAGACCGTGAGAAGCATGAAGATTCCGTGCTGATGAGGCTGGGGCGGAAGGCATACGAGAAGGCTGGCATCGGCCCTGAAGATATAGATGTGGCCGAGGTCCACGACGCCACTGCGTTCGGCGAGCTTTCCACGGTAGAGCAACTCGGCTTCTGTCCGATAGGAGAAGGCGGTCCGTTCGCCGAGGCGGGCCACACGACGCTCGGCGGCAAGATTCCGGTGAACGTTTCCGGCGGCCTCGAATCGCAAGGGCACCCGGTCGGCGCTACGGGCTGCCGGCAGGTCGTCGAGCTGTATTGGCACCTGACGGGTCGCGCCGGAAAGCGGCAGGTCAAAGGCGCAAAGGTGGGACTGGGGCAGAACGCCGGCGGGAGCGTCGGCTTCACCGAAGCGGCACTCTCGGTGACGATATTGAAAGTTTGAGGATGATGGTGGTGCACTCGTTTTTCTCACGAGCTGATACGGAGGTTCTCCAATGAGTCAGGAAGCGGAGTTGAACTATTTCGCCGACCTCATCGAGCACCAGGCGAAGACGCTGGGCGACAAACCGTATATCTTGTATGAGGACAAGAAAATCAGTTTTGCGGAATATGACCGCGCGACCTGCCGCGCGGTCAATGGACTCGCGGCCCAAGGGGCGCGCCCGGGCGACGGCGTGGCAATCCTCATGACCAACTGCCCGGAATACCTGTACATATTCTATGGAATGCCGCGCGGAGGATTCTACAGCGTTCCCGTGAACGTCGCCTTGAAGAGAGAGGGACTCCGATACATCCTCACGAATTCGGATGTGAAGTATCTCATAATAGATGACGCGTTATTCGATAAATTCACCGAACTGGGGCCGCCGGTGGGCTCCATCGAAAAAGTGTTTGTTCGGCGGACGAGCAACGCCCCGCTGCCCGCAGGGACGTTGGATTTGAGCGTTCTGTTTGACGCGCCTTCCGAAAGACCGAGTCACAATCCCGCGCCCGACGCGATTACGTATCTCATGTATACCTCCGGCACGACGGGCTTTCCGAAAGGCGTTGTCAATCGGAACCATTCGGGCAATGTGCAGCAATTTCTCGCGCTCGCGAACGTCCTGGTGCAGTCCGACGACGTGCTTTACACCGCCTTGCCCCTTTTCCACGCCAATGCGTTAATCCTGACCGCGGGCTTCTCCATGTGCGCAGGCGTGCCGTTCGCGCTGGAAAAGCGGTTTTCCGCGTCACGATTCTGGGATTCCATGAGACGATATGGCGTCACGCAGTTCAATGCACTCGGCGCGATGATTCCGATTCTGATGAAGCAGCCCGAGAAACCGAACGATGCGGATAATCCCGTGCGAGTGGTGAATTCGGCTGCGTGTCCGGCAAATTTGTGGGAAGCATTCGAGAAGCGATTCGGCGTCAAGATATGGGAAGCCTACGGCGCAGTTGACGGCGGCGGAGTGCTTATCTTCAATTTCGGCAATGCGCCCGTCGGCTCTGTCGGCAAACCTATGCCGCACATCGAGTGGAAGCTTGCTGATGATGACGGCAACGAAGTCCCGCTGGGTCAGGTCGGCGAACTGGTCACCAAGGTGCTTGACAAGAAGACACGCTCCGTCGAGTATTATAAGAATCCTGATGCGACCGCAAGCAAGGTGAGGGGCGATTGGATTCATTCGGGTGACCTGTTCTATGCCGATGCCGAGGGCAATCTCTATTTCGTTGACCGGAAGACGGATTCGATGCGCCGCCGAGGTGAGAATATCTCGTCATTCGAGGTCGAGAACATCATCGAGAAACATCCGGCCGTGGCCGAATGCGCAGCCTTCGGAGTTCCGTCGGAGCTCGGCGAGGACGATGTCATGGTCTGGGTGAAACCCAAGGAGGGCGCCGAGCTTGACCTGAAGGACCTCATGCGCCACTGTGCTGCAAACATGGCGTACTTCATGGTGCCTCGCTATGTGGACGTCGTGGACGAAATTCCTCGGACCGGCACATTGCGCGTTCAGAAGGGCGACATGAAAAAGCGCGGCGTGACCGCGAAGACGTGGGACAGAGAAAAGCAAATGCCGGAGCTTGAATTGAAAAAGGCCTGAACCGTCGGGGGCAAACTATGGCTTACGAAGGATATGAATGCCTCAGGATACGCCGCGAGCGCGGCGTCGCGTTTGTCACCATCGACCATCCTCCGATTAATCTGTTTGACCTCACCCTTATGCACGAGATGAATCGCGTTGGAATCGAGCTGGAGGCTGATGAATCGATTCGGGTCGTTGTGTTCGACAGCGCCAATCCCGATTATTTCATTGCGCATGCCGATGTTACGCTTATTCAGTCGCTGCCGACGGACGTTCCCCCGAAGGCAACCCTGCTTTCGCCGTTTCATGCGATGGTGGACCGGTTTCGCACGATGCCGAAGGCGACTATCGCTCAGATAGAGGGACGCGTGCGCGGCGGAGGAAGCGAATTTGTTCTTTCGCTCGACATGCGATTCGGCGCGCTCGGCCGCGCGATTCTGAGTCAGCCGGAAGTGGCGCTGGGGATAATTCCGGGAGGCAGCGGCACGCAGCGACTTCCTCGCCTTATGGGACGGGGACGGGCGCTGGAGGTCATCCTCGGCTGCGAGGATATCCCTGCGGACCTGGCAGAGCGCTACGGATACATCAATCGCGCGCTGCCGCCCGAGAAACTCGCCCCGTTCGTGGAGCGGCTCGCGTATCGGATAGCGTCGTTCCCCGCCGAGGCAATCGCGCTCGCAAAAGCTTCGGTGAACGCATCGGAACTGCCCACCATCGAGGGTCTTCTCGAGGAAGCCCACTACTTCAACCAGTCACTCGCGACACAGCCTGCTCAGAAGCGGATGGCGAGGTTCATGGAGATTGGCGGTCAGACGCCTCAAGCGGAGCTGGACCTGGAGCCGCTTGTGCAGAAGCTCTCGGATGCTTGATACAGGGTGGGAACAAGCCTGTCGAGAACCGGGGAACGGCAATGTGTTCTTCGTCCAAAACGGGCTCAGACGGGGACTTCCAATTCCACTCTTGTGCCTATGCCGACTGCGGAGGAAACTCTCAGCGTGCCGTCGATTTGGTTGGCGCGTTCTCTCATGCTGACGAGGCCGATGCCATGGCAGGCGTCCGCGTATGACGGGTCGAATCCGCAACCGTCGTCATCAACGGCCAGTACAAGTTTTCCTTCCTTGCGGTAGAGCTCAACTTTTGCGTTGCTCGCTTTTGCATGGCGAAGAACGTTTGAGAGCGCTTCTTGCAGAATCCGGTACAGGTATGTGGTTGCTTGCTGGTCGAGTTTTGTTTCCGAGACGCGGCAGTCCCAATCGCAGTGTATCCCGGACACCTCTTCAAAGTTTCTCAGGCAGGCTTCAATCGATGAGATAAGACCCGGCTCGTCGAGCGTGCCTGGCCGCAGCGTTGTGTATATTCGCCGAATACTTGCCAGAGTGCCGTCGAGTTTTTTGTGGACGTCATCAGCGATGCTTCGCACTCTCTCGTCGTCCATGTCTGCGAAATGGAGAAGCGCTTCCACATCCGTTTTTGCTGAGGCGAGGAATGGACCGAGTCCGTCCTTCAGGTCTCTTGCGACAACCTTTCTTTCTTCTTCCTGGAACTCCATGAGCTTCCGTGATAGCAAGCGAATCTCATTGCGTGACGCTTCGAGCTCGTGTTGCGCCTGCTTGCGTTCTTTGATTTCCTGCATCAATCGTTCGTTGGCTTCCGTTAGTTCGGCGGTGCGTTCCCGAACCATTTCCTCCAGCCGGTCTCTGTGTTTCTGCAGTTCCCCCTCGGTCTTCTTTCGCTCGGTGATATCGCGGAGAACGATTACTTTGCTCACCGGCCGTCCCTTCCGGTCGCGGAGGAGTGAGAGTTGAATGTCATAGGTACGCCGGCTGTCTCCCATACCAACTACGACATCCCTTCCGTGCCCGTTTTGAGCACGAAATAGCTCAATGGAGTCGGTGAGGCCGGACAGTTGCCGCTCCAGTGGCTGGCCGATTACGTCGGAAGAAGGTACGCCCAACAACTTTTCCGCGGCCCAATTCAGCTCCACGATACACTCGTTGGGGTCCGAAACGATTACGCAGTCGTCCATGCCTTCTACGATAGCGGCGTGCGCTATCGGTATGAGGTCAACCAACCGCAGCCGGAAGAGGGCCCACGCAACCACGGCGCACGAAATAGTGAATGCGAACGGGGTTAGGTCAAGATGAGGGTAAGGCGTGAGGCCAGCAAGAAACATCGCGTTTCCCGCCCACGGCACGAGCGTAGCGATGAGCATGGCGCTCGCTTGTCGTCGATACAATCGGTGCGAATACAGGAATCTCTCAGCGATCAGGAGGGTTCCGACCAGGAACACAATATATTGGTATGCCGCGGCAATCCAAAATGCGATTCCCATCGGCAGAGCGAGAACGGACAGTGTCCCGCTCGCGTCAAGCGCTTCCCTTGTCCAGAAGAAATGATGGGCCTCATTGGTCCACACCGCGAGAACGATACTGACAGGCACAATTGCGAGCAGGATCACGGAGCGCCCGCTCACCAGACGCCCTCTCCCGCTGTATTGAAGCGAGAAAAGCAACCATGCCGCAGGGACGGTGACGATGCCAAAATATTTGAACTGCGCCCAGAAGATCTTGGCCTGCAAATCAGTGCTCGCGAGCTCGAGCATGTATGAGAATGACCAGAGAGCCACAGCGGCCATGAGAACGGCGATGATTCGCGCTTCAGTCGTTCGTCTCTTCAGCGCAGTATGCAATGCCAGGATGCCCACGCCGCCGCCTGCCAGAGCAAGGGTATAAGGCACATAGTGCCAGGTCACGAGCATTGCCTCCCAGGAATTACGGAGAAAAGGGGGAAAGAGGGAACTGGAGAAGAGGGAGAATGGCTTATTTGTCGTTTCTGGTTTCTGGTTTCCCCGCTCATATTTCTCCGCGAAAGAATGCGCCGAACCAGCTGACCGGCTTCCAGTGAGCCAACTTCTCTGACCATTCCGTGCGTGCCGCCGGATTATCGGGAGAACCAGTCCGTAAAATAAGCTGTGGGTTACAAGAAGATTTATATGCGAAACAAGGTCTGCATGTCAAGCATTTCCTGAATTTCGAGTGCACGACACAAGAGTAGGGTTGGAGTCTGTGTGGTTTTTTTTGTAGGGGTCAGCGAACGACCCCTACAAGGCTGGCTGTCGTCTGTTGCAGCACATACAACAGCGACTGCTCCTGCTTTTATGTCGTACCCACCTGAATCTCTGCGACCGTATGCAGAGAAAAGCGGAGGCCGGACCACGGGGGGTCGGCCTCCGCTTGAAAAGTGATATTACACGCTGAACGCGTTCTCCGGTATTTCGATGCAGCTCCTGTCTTTGTTCTCGATTATCTTGGCCTTCATCTCAACGCCGGGAAGAATGTTGTTCACGAAGAATCTGGCTGCGTGGACTTTGCCGGAATAGAATGCGTAGTCGATGCTGTCCGGGGCCAGTTTCTCCATCTTTTCGCTTGCGAGAGCGGCCTGCTCGACAAGCTCGCGTCCGATAACGATTTCACCGAACATGTGGAGGTACCGCGTCGCGATGGACATCACGTAGTCGAGGTCGCCTTCCATGGCGAACCCGGCTATCTTCATGGTGGTTTCAAGCAGGATGTTCTTCGCGGCGTCGAGCTTCTCGGCCAGGTCTGCAACCTTGGGTTTTCCCTTGATCGCGCCGATGGCCTCATCGAAGTTCGCCATGTAGCTCTGCATCAGGGCGCCACCGCCGATGTTCAATTTGCGCCCAATCAGGTCGGCTGCCTGGATGAAGTTGGTGCCCTCGAATATCATTGCAATTCGCGCATCGCGGCAGTACTGCTCGACGGGATATTCCTGGCAGTAGCCGTATCCGCCGTAGCACTGCATGGCCATGGAGGTCATGTCGAACGCCATGTCGGAGCAGTAGGCCTTGATAATCGGGGTCATGAGGTCAACGAATCCCTGATAGAAATTGCGTTTTTCCTCGTCGGGATGCCCATGGGCAAGGTCGTCGTACATCGCCAGCCGGAAGGCGAACGCCCGCATCCCTTCGGCGTAGGATTTCTGGAGGAGCAGCATGCGGCGCACGTCGGAGTGTTTGATGATGGGCACGCGTGGTGCGTTCGGGTCCCTCATCGCCTTGACATCGACGCCCTGAATGCGCTCCTGCGAGTATTGCACGGCATTTTCGAACGCGGCAGCCGCAAGCGCGATTCCCTGGAGACCGGTCGAAATGCGTGCTTCATTCATCATCTGGAACATTTGCCTCATGCCCTTGTTTTCTTCGTCTCCGAGCAGGTAGCCGCGGCATGGGCCGTCCTCCCCGAAGTTGAGCGTGCACGTGGCCGAACCCTTGATGCCCATTTTGTGCTCGATGCCGGCGCACGTAACGTTGTTAGATTTTCCCTCAGTCCCGTCGTCGTTCACCCAATACTTGGGCACGATGAACTGGCTTATTCCCTTTGTTCCCGGCGGGGCGCCCTCGACGCGCGCGAGCACTCCGTGAATGATGTTCTTTGTCAGGTCGTGGTTGCCAGCGGTGATGAAGCACTTGGTTCCCGTGATCAGGTACGTGTCGCCGTCCTTCTTGGCTGAGGTGCGTATATCGCCGACCGCGCTCCCGGCCTGTGGCTCCGTGAGGCACATTGTTCCGCCCCATTCGCCCTTGTAAAGCCTCTCGCAATACAGGTTCCGGAGCTTGTCGGGCCCGAAGTTCTCGACCATGTGGGCGACGCCCGGTCCGCCGAAATAGAGCATGAACGACGTGCATGCGCCAAAGAAGATCTCTGCACTGGCCATGGCGATCACGCCCGGGAGCCCCTGGCCGCCCCACTCGGGGCTGTTGGACATCGCTATCCAGCCGTTCTCGCACGCAAGCTTGTAGGCCTTATGAAACTCAGTCGGGACCTTTACGTCTCCCCCCTTTTCATAACGGGCGGCCTCGCGGTCCGAATCTTGATTCAAAGGGCCGAGCACCTCCTGCGCGAACTTGATCGCCTCGCTGACGATCATGTCAAAATCGTCGCGCGAGAAATCCTTATACTTCTCAAGCTCGCAGAGCTGCTCCACTTTCAGTTGCTCGTTCAGCACGAAATCCACATCTCGTTTGTTGATGCGATAGTAATTGTTCCCCATCGTTCTCTCTCCTTTTGGAGGCTAACCTGACAAATGTAAACTCATTCAACACTGCCAGCGAACCGAATGGGCCAGCCCGATTAGATGAACAATCCCGGGCGGAGGGTGCCTCGTGGGGTCTTCCGGGTCGCTCTGGGGCTATTGTATCAGAAGATTATCGAAATTTCCACAAATTTTTACGCAATGCGTCATTGTGACTGGCTTCTTCTCCCAGCAGGCCTCCTCACCCCGCTCCTGCAACGCCGGAGGGAAATCGCAAGCAGACAGACGGCGGAAGCAATGCCTACCATTGAAAGCAATATGCCGATGCGCAAGCTGTGGGGCTTGAACACAAATTCGACCCGGTGCTTTCCGTCGGATACCAGGCACCCCACGAAGTCTCCGTAAACTCTTAGTGTATCTCCCCTTTTGCCGTCGACCGACACGCGCCAACCGTCATGATAGCTCTCGGAGAGGATGAGGAGTTGGGGCGAATCGGCCTCTGTATCCACCGTGATTCTCCCCGGTCGGTCGGCTACTAGAGTGGCGGTTCCCGGAGTGTCACCCGACAAGCGCAGCGGTTCTTCAACCAACGCTGCGGACGCGACATCAACAGCTTCTATGTCTCTCTTTGGGTCCGAGGTTACGACCGCGTTGGTCACGAGACGCACGCGGGGGAGCGGTTCAGGGACTGGCACGCCATAGACCGTTCCAGTCATCAGGTAGCGCGTTTTGTCGTACTTACTCCAAATCCATCGAACGCCTGCCACGCGCAACCGGGCGGTGCTAAGCGGCTCGAGTTTTCGTTCGGGAGGCATGCTCACATAGCCATCCGCAATACGAATCCCCTTCAGAATCCATGTGTTATCATCCGTCTGAATGCGATATTGCCCCATTCCCGGCGGGGTTGGAGCAAAGTCTTTGAAAGAGTCGAGACGAGCACCGGTGTCGTTCTTCAGGATGTAAGAAAGACCGTAGATGCCTTGATCGACGACCCCAAAAAGGATAATGGCAGCAAGCGCATAGCGATTCCACCGAAGCGCCAAAGCAGCAAGGCCAGCCGCTACGATGAAGAGTGCCGGACCCACGAATATCAGATGGACTGTCGTCAAGCCCGGCCCAAAGTACCGCGACAGAATTGTCTGGGGATGGGTCTGAATCCATAGCCGCGCCATCAATGGCATAAAGCTGATCAAGGCTACGGCGAACAAGGCGAAGAACAAGCGATGATTAGGCCGCTTCCGGCTCTGGGCCACTATTGAAAGGTCGGCGAACGCGACTGCCGTCCACACTGCTGCCGCGAGGTGGAACAGCACCAGGTAGCGGCATGGCGCCCGAAATACCTGAACGAATGGCAGCAGTGACTGTAGGCGATAAAGATATCCATAATTGCCCATACTCAGAACCAACGAGATAACCCCCAATGCGAAGCTGCCGAGAGCAAGGCGGCGAATTGCGCCGAGCTTCTTCATCCGCATCCCAAGCAAGACTCCAAGAACAACAGCAATTGCGCCGTTGTACGCCTTCAACTCATATGGAATGCCTTTGAATGCAAGGCTCGTAAAGTAGTATGGTGCAATAATTTGCAGAATGTGTGTAGGGTGCAGCGACGGCCAGGAGCGAGGCCACAGCAGCCGCTGTGACTTTGAGGCGCAATCCCAGCTCGGCACGAGTTGGATGCAACCCGCGAGTACCCCCAGCATCTTGGCCGAACCGAGCCACAGTATCTTATGAATGTTGCCATACGGCCGCAGAAGGAGGAGCACATACAGGAACTCTATCAGGGAAGAAAACCAGAACACTTGAGGGTGGCCGAGAAGCAACTGTGATGCCGTGAAAAGCGACAGCCCGAAGCGGGCAAGTGCGACGCGTCGTCTCTCCGTTCCGCGCATTACAATATCAATGAAATAGAGCATCCAGGGGATATGGGCGGTGACGGATATGGCATTGATGTGCATGTAATGCAGAAGGTTGAACCCGCTAAAGGTGAACATGAATGCTCCGAGCATACCGGCATCGCGCGGAATCTCCCACCGTCTGAGAAACAAGAACATGCCTATAAGCATGAATGGGTAGTTCAAGAGCAGTTCGAGATTGAATGCGGCTGAGAACGGTAATGTTCTGTAAAGAACGAGGTGGAGCGGATGGAACATGCCAACGACGCCGTCGCCGTGAAGGTAGAAGCCGCACAGCACGTCCGGCATCCATATTGGACTTTCACCTTGGTTGAGGCATTCAGCATAGAAGAACCGCATCGGCAGATGCTGTCTGCTCAGGTCGTCGTGCTTGTAAATGCGTCCACGGAGGAGCGGCAGTGCAAGGACACAAAGTATCACAACTGTTGCCGTCAGCCCTATCCGGTAGCCTCGCGTCTCATTGACATAAGAAGCGGAAGACGGCGGGTATGGCGTTGGAGGCTGCGCTGTAGCCGCATTATCACTGGGCTCTGGCATCATGAGCCTTATTCCTCACATCGTACATACGGATGTCGGGACCGCGCGACCTTGCTCCCTCTCTCCTCCATTCCCGGAACGGGAATCTTTCAGCAAGCGCCTGGTAGGGTCTGTCTTCCCAGCTCGCATATCTCCCCCACTGCTTTTCACTGACCACAACATAGTCATAGTTCTGTATAATCTCCTTAAGGGGCATGCGGCTGATTGTCCATATGGAGTCCGTCTCGAATTTGCCGGAGAAATAGAGCTGTGGGCAGTAGGCTTCATATAGGATGCGCGACCTGGGGGGAACATTTTCGGAAATCCATTCGTAGGCGATTGTTCGGTTATCGGGTACTCTCATCTCTCGCCATGTGAGGCGAATCCTTTGGAAGGATATCCAACCGGCAACGCAGAAAACCACGACCATGGGTAATGCGGTGCGGAGCACCATTCTCTTGTGTGACGGGCGCGATGCCGTCATTGTGACAGCTCCCCAGACTCCGACTGCGGTCATGCAGTCGAGCACGGGAAGCAACGGGAGGAGATGGCGCGAAAAGTATACCTTTGCGGCGCTGACCATCCCGAGAAACAGCAATGCCGTGAAACCCACCAGGGCCAACGGTTTCCGGACTTTTTTCTCGTATGCCGCCAAGGGAGAGAGCAGAGCAAACACCACCAGGACTGAATGCTGGTTGAGGAGACCATTGACCGCCTTGAGAAAGCTCACCCCCTGATCGGCGCCGGGGTGACCCATTGAGTAGTGCACAAAATCATAGGGCATACCGACGGCTGGGTCGAGAAATGTTTTCATGTCCAGCACAGCGTAAGGCGTTGTTGCAGCGAAAATGGAAACAGCCAGCAGGGCGGTCAGAGGCAGTCTGGAGACGCTCCAGCGCAATGGTTTCCCGGCGAACCAGACGGCGAGAGGCACGCCGAGGAGCACCGCTGCGCCATTGTATTTGGCGCCTGCGGCCAGTCCACCCAAGATTGCGGCGCACCAGATGTGGCGCTCCTTGCATTGTCCCTGCCGGGCTGATTCCGAGAAGGCGACCAACTGCGACACCGATGCAATCACGAAGAACGTCATCGGCATGTCCACCGTCACGTAGACCGCGCTGTCGCGAACCAGGTTGCTCCCGACAAATGTGATTCCAGCAAGGGAGGCGACGAGTGACGAACTCATCCGTGAGGTGAGGCGCAGGAGGAGATAAAGTGTGCCGACGGAAAAGCAGATTGTTGCAATGCGCGCTGTGTGGTAGATGCTGAACACCTCGGGGTCCACCCCGCGCACGCTCAGAGTCACACACTGCCCGAGCGGGATATGGAAGAACAGGGAGAGAAGCTTCAGAATAGCCGCATGAACATAAATGACAAGCGTCGGATAATGGAACCAATGGGGATTCAAATCTCCCGTCAACGCGATCCGTGCGGCCCGAGCGATGACATCCGGCTCGTCCGCATGATAGATGAAGGGAGCATTGATATTGACGAAGCGGCCCCAGTATACTACCGCAACCACGAGCAGGGCAGCGTGAACCGCGAGCGCAATGCGGTCTCGGCGCGCCGTCTGCAAGGGAATATCTTGAATCTTATCTGGTCTTCTCAAAGAGGGCTTCGATGTCTGACACAATCAGATTATCAAGACACTTGGTCTTACTCTTGAAGCATGAAGGAAATCTTGCAATCAAGTCCACGTGCAGGGGATTATATGCTTCACGGTATCTCACTTTTCTCAGCCTGTGAGAATACCGGCTCCACAAGTTTCGATAGTCTTCCACCGACCACATATTCAGCCCGCTGCAAGTGATTGGCCTCAACCCGTTTGCGTGAGCGAATGCTTCAAGCAACTCCTTTGGAAAGAGTAAGTGATGATACGGAACGCTGATTGACCTGTAGCCATGCGAACCTTTCGGAGACATATAAAGCGGCCCGAAGACGAGATAGACATAACCACCCTTTCTGACTACCCGGATGACCTCCTGCAGCACCCGCTCGGGTTCGGCAAAATGCTCGAACGCATTGTAGGAGAAGACACAATCGAAGGTTTCGTCGTTGAATTGCAGGTGAGCGGCGTCCATTCGCAGAAATGTGACGCCTTCGCGCATCGCCTTATCGTCGAAACTGTCGACTCGAATGTCAATGGCCGTAGCCATTTTGCCCATACGTTTGAGGAAATAACTTGTCAGCCCGTCCCAGCATCCGAGCTCCAAGAAACTGTTCATTGTGTCTCGCTTGTCATCAATCATTCTCAGAATTTCGTTTGCCCGGTTTCTTCCTCTGGCTTCACGGCTTTGGGAATCGCGGCCGTAGTCAGGAGGAGAAGGATACTCCTGCTGGAGCGATTCCAGGGTATCCATGCCAAGCCAGGCGGGGTTTTCCGGCGCTTGTTCAAAGATTCTCGTGATTTTGCGCGTCTTCAGCCTTGTGAGAAGGAACATAAGCTCATTAAGAGCCCCGCTTGGAATATATTTCATGATCAGCCGCCTCAGCGGCGGCGAATACGATATTCGCTGGAGAACCGTCCGGCTCCTCATGCAGGAGTTGCACGAATTACTGTCGGCAGGCATGATTCATCCCCGTCCATTGGCACATAAGAATCAATCTGGCATCCTGTCCTGCAATCTGAGGCAGGAGAATATATTGCCCTCATAAAGACTAACCCAACGTATTTCTTAAGTCAAGCATCAGCAGCCAGTCTTCCGCCCCAAACTATACCTTCCCGGGACAGCGCTTCCGAATCTTCTTTCATGCCAGGCGGTCTGAAGCTTCGTAACATAGCTTCATTTCTTGACATCGGAAAATTTGGTGTGATAATATCGGTTTGATTCAGAGAGCGCTCTTCGCAATGTTTCCTGAGGAAAACCCGCCTTTGCCCAAACCTAACGCGGTGGCTGCACGCGAAAGGTTGTTCCGTAATGGCAGCCGTTGCGGAGGGGTGTTGTACTCATTGCCCTGCTGGTGCTTTTAGGCGAGGTCAGGTCTGGAGGAGATTCGGTTCGGGATGCCAAAAAAGATATGCGTATTGGGGCTTGGCTATGTCGGGCTGCCGACGGCCTGTATGTTCGCGGTGCAGGGGTTCACAGTGGTAGGTGTTGACGTAAAACCGGGGGTAGTCGAGACCATATCAAAGGGAGGCGTCCACATTGAAGAGGCTGGCTTGAAGACGATGCTTCAGGCCGCCATAAACAGCCGAAACCTTGTGGCGCGAGCCGAGGTTGAGGCCGCCGACGCATTCATCATCGCCGTTCCGACACCGCTAACATCCGACCGACGAGCCGACATCAGCTATGTGGAGCGGTCTGCCCGGTCACTGGTTTCTGTTCTTGCGCCGGGTAACCTCGTCATACTCGAGTCGACCGTTCCTCCGGGAACCACGGCGCACCTTCTCTGCCAAATCCTGTCAGAATCGGGTTTGAAGCCGGGAGCTGATTTCCATGTCGCACATTCGCCCGAGAGAGTGCTCCCCGGCAATATCTTCAATGAATTGGTTTCAAATGACCGCGTCATTGGAGGGCTTACACCGGAATGCGCGAAGGCGGCGTGCCGGCTTTATAAGACATTCGTGCAGGGAGAAATCTTCCTGACCGACGCGACCACGGCAGAGATGGTGAAGCTTGTCGAGAACACATTCCGCGACGTCAATATCGCGCTCGCGAACGAGCTGTTCCTGCTTGCGGCAGAAAACGACGTGAATATATTCGAGATAATAGCGCTGGCCAACCGGCACTCGCGGGTAAATGTTCACCAACCTGGTCCGGGTGTGGGCGGTCATTGCATTCCTATTGACCCATGGTTCATCATCGAGAAATCGAGCGAGGCCGGCAAACTCATCAAGCATGCGCGCACGGTGAATGACTCGATGCCTCAGCGAATCGTTGACCTGGTGGGAGAAATAGTCGGCGACGGGTCAGACAAGAAAATCAGCGTCTGGGGAGTCGCTTACAAGGGAAACGTTGATGATACCCGTGAGACACCCGCCGTTCCGATCATCGATGGGTTGAAGAATCGGAACTATAAGGTCGGCGTATTCGATTTTCACGTGAAGAATTTTCTCTATGAGCTGGACAGCCTCGAGCACGCAGTGTCGGATGCCGATTCCATTCTGCTCCTGGCGGACCATAAGGAATTCAGGTACCTCGACCCTCACCTTATCGGCCAGAGGATGCGACGCCGAGTCGTGATAGACACACGCAACTGCCTTGACCCGGAGAAGTGGAAGGAAGCCGGGTTCGAGTTCTATTTGCTGCGCAAGAAGTTGTGAGGGAGCCGGAATGTCCTGACAGTGGACGGCTGCCTCAGGCTCTTTGTCTTCACGCAGGAGAATCATGACCGATCCCGTGGAAGTTTACTGCAGCGTGGTGTCCCCCATGTTCAATGAGGAAGCAAACATCGCTTCCACAGTCAATACTATCGAGCAGGTGATGTCGCGTACCGGCAAACCATGGGAGATGATTCTCGTCAACGACGGCAGCACGGACAACACCGAAGAAGCGGCTCGGCGAATCTGCCGTGAGAAGCCGTTCGCGAGGCTGGTCTCGTATACGCCGAATCGCGGCCGGGGAAAAGCGCTTCGCACAGGTTTCGCGGAGGCGCGGGGGAAATACGTCATCACGATAGAATCGGACCTGAGCTGGGATGCATCGCTCATACTCCGGATGCTCGAGATTCTCGAGGCCAACGAGAGCGATATGGTTCTTGCGTCGCCGTACGTGCGGGGAGGAACCACCGAAGGTGTGTCGGCCGGGCGTCTCCTCATAAGCCGGCTGGGGAATTTGCTGTTGAGTTTCGTGATTCCCGGTAATTTCCAAATGGTAACCCAGATGTTCCGGGCATATAAGCGGGAGGTCATTGACGCTCTCGAGCTTGAGTCTGACGATAAGGAAATCCACCTCGAAATCCTGTCAAAAGCGCTCGCGGTCGGCTATCGCGCCAAGGAGATACCCGCTGTCCTTCATTCCCGCAAGTCGGGCAAATCGAAATTCAAATTGGGAAAGACGACTATCTCCCATCTTGCGTTCTCGTACTTCGAGAAGCCGCTTTTCTTGTTAGGCCTGACCGGCCTCGCCTTTCTCGCCGTCGCAGTTGTCATTGGCATTCATCTCCTGTTCGAGTTTTCGCGAGGCAAGCTCAATCCTGACCGACCCCTGATGACGTTGCTCGTCATACTCATGATAGGAGGATTGCAGTTCCTTTCGCTGGGTCTCGTCGGTACTCAGATTGTTCAGCTTCGCAAGGAAATCTACCGCATCCAGATGAAACATCGTATGCTGGAAAGGGAAATCTCACGCATACAACGCTAAGAAATGACCGCCCGCCCATGTGCCGCCCAGTCTGCTTACTCACGAACGCGTATCCCGATTTTCCTGATTCCAATCGCGTTGTGTTTATGCGTTCTCTCGCCGGCCTGCTCTCGCAGAGGGGATGGTCGGTGACTGTCGTGGCTCCGCGCGTATTTGCCGGCAGCCGTGCTCGCGAGCGCGAGGACAAGGTCGAAGTGAGAAGGTTTCACTCGTTCCTGGCCGATAAGCTGCTCATCGAATATCCACGCGCGCCCGTGTTTCGTCTCGCAGGTTACATGGCGGCGGGCACGTGGGCGGCTGTCACGTGTGTCCGTCGTGGGAAATGCTCACTTATCCACGCGCATTGGGCGGTCCCTGCCGGGTTGATGGCTCTTGTCGCAGGGAAAGTGTGTAATGTGCCTGTCATCGTGACCGTGCATGGCTCGGATTTGCTTGTCATCCCCAAGCGAAGCCGCCTGATGCACAAGCTGGTAAGATATGTGCTGAATAGCGCCGATGCCGTCACGTCCGTGGCGGAGCATCTGACCTCCGAAATAGTGAACATGGGCGTCCCGCAGGAGAAAGTCCTCACGTTTCCGATGAGCGTGCCCACTGAATCGTTCAGTGCGGACGGACCAGTGCCTGAGGACTGGCCGTCTGGTCCAGTGGTTTTCAGCAACCGGAGCCTCTATCCTATCTATGATGTCGATGTAATCGTGAGAGCTGCTCCCGCGATTCTTGAAAAGGTCCCCGAGGCGCGCATCCTGATAGCGGGAGAAGGGCCGGAGAAAGAGAGGGTCGCCCGGTTGGCTCGAGAGCTCGGGGTCGCCGAACGCGTCGAGTTTCTAGGGGAGATTCCACACCATCAGATGCCGAGATACCTGCGCGGGGCTTCGGTTTATGTTTCGACTGCCCTATCCGACGGCGCATCAGTCTCGCTGCTCGAGGCAATGGCATGCGGAACCCTCCCCGTCGTTGCCGATATTCCCGCGAACCGCGAATGGATTCAGGAGGGTGAGAACGGTTTGTTCTTCCCGATTGACGATGCCGATGCTTTAGCTGCTCAAGTATTGCGGTGCCTTGATGATCCCGCCATAAGAACGCGAGCGCGCGAGATAAATGTTTCGTTGATCCACCAGAGGGCACAATGGAATTTGAACGTCGGGAAGTTGCTCGAGCTCTACGAGAAAGTTATCGCTCAGCGATAAATTCCGAAGCCGGGAAAGGGCTGAAGATACTTTTCCTCGCGCTGACCGTTGACGTCGGCTCCTACCAGGGCGACAGCACTCACGTGCTCGAATTGATCTCGAACCTGCGACAGATGGGATATCATGTCCGATGGGTGGCGAGGCGGAGCAGCGGCCGGAACATGTGGCCGGACCCCCTCTTTCACTGCGTCAGTCGTACCCCCAAGCCGAACAGCGAAATCATGCGCCTCCTCCAGTTGTTGTTCTCAATGGTACGAGGCGCGTATTACATCTTTCGGTATGCCCGGGCGTGTGACGTCATCTACTCGCGCGACCGGTTCTCGCTCTTACTCGCAGTGCTGCCCTCGCGCTTGCGGCGCAAGCGGATTGTGTACGAAGTGAATGGGTTGACGAGCGAGCAGCGCAAGATGCACGGCAACTACCTTTCGAACCGTCTCTATGTGTGGCTGCTGGAGACACTCGACAAGGCCGCGTTCAGGAATTCGGCATCCGTTGTATGTGTGACGGATGCGATACGGGATTTCTACATTCGTCGCCATCCGATGTACGCTGATAAATTCACCACCGTGAACAACGGTGTGAATACAAAACTTTTTCATCCTCTCCCCGTCGACGACGAGGTCGCAGAACTCCGGAAGAAGCTGGGTTTTGATGAGAGTGACGAAGTGGTTGCATATGTCGGCAACCTCTCGCTTTGGCAGGGAGTTGAACATCTGGTGAGGGCCGCGCCGTCCATCGTGCAGAGGAATCCGTCGGTAAGATTCATGGTGCTTGGCAGAGGCCCGACAGGCGCTCTGTGCGAAAGACTCACAGAGGAGCTGGGCGTCGCAGACAGGTTTAAGTTCGTGGGACAGGTACCCTACACGTCACTGGGGCATTACATCAACGTCGCCGATGTCTGTGTGGCGCCGTACACGCGTGACATCCCGAATTGCCCCATCAAGGTCTACGAATATCTGGCCTGCGGGAAACCGGTCGTGTGCTCCGACATTCCCGGCATTGACAACCTTCGCTACACGGGCGCGCTGGCTCTGGTCGAGCCCGGCAATCCCGATGCGCTGGCTTCGGCCGTGCTCGATGTCCTGGCAAACGAGAAACTCCGCATCGAGCAGAGAGCGCGAGGGCCGGCAGCGGTCTCCGAATACACGTGGTCGAATACCGCGCAAAAGGTCGCCGTTGTTTGCGAGAGGGCAGCGCGGAGGGAGGATGATGGCCACGCTTGACAGTTCTCTCATACTGACTTATCATTTACACGAGGATTTGTGCGGAAACGGACCCGCAGGTCTCTTGGTCTCTGATACCTCGAAATCCCATGATGGGAGGCGGAATACTCATCCGCGAATGCCCTGCGCCATAAACCATTCACGTTCACCAGCTTAACCGAACATGCGACGAAGAAATGAAGAACTGAGACGAAAGAGTTTCCTCATCTTCGGCAGTCCTGCTGTCGGAGAGGAAGAGGTGGAAGCAGTGGCGGCCACGATTCGTTCCGGATGGCTGGGCACCGGACCGCGGGTAGCTTGTTTCGAGGAAATCTTCAGAAGCTATACGGGCGCGCGTTTTGCCATGGCGCTCAACTCGTGCACGGCGGGTCTGCATCTTTCGCTGCTCGTGGCAGGAGTCGGCCCGGGCGACGAGGTTATCACTTCGCCGATGACATTCTGCTCGACAGCAAATGCAATAATTCACTGCGGGGGACGGCCGGTTTTTGTGGATGTTGACCGACGCACGATGAATATGAATCCCACCTTGATTGAGCGCGCAATCACACCGCGGACCAAGGCCATCATGCCGGTTCATCTTGCCGGAAGGCCGTGTGATATGGATGCGATCATGGAGACCGCGAAACAGCGGAACCTTGTGGTTATCGAAGATGCGGCACATGCCATCGAGGCATGGTATCACGGGACAAAGATCGGCGCCATCGGCGACCTCACGTGCTTCAGCTTTTATGTTACGAAGAATATTATAACCGGAGAAGGCGGAATGGTGACCACCGACCGCGAGGAATATGCGGACAAAATAAAGATGTACGGCCTCCATGGACTGAGCAAGGACGCATGGAAACGGTATTCCGATGAGGGTTACAAGCATTACGAGGTAATCTTCCCCGGCTTCAAATACAACATGATGGACATTCAGGCGGCCATCGGGGTCGAACAGATGAAGAGAGTGGACAAGTACCTGGCGCGCCGAAATGAGATATGGGCAAGGTATGACGATGCGTTCGCTGACTTGCCTGTGACCAGGCCTGAGCCCCCCGAGCCCGATACCGTGCATGCCAGGCATCTCTATACGCTTCTCCTCGACATCGAAAAAACGGGCATGACTCGGGACGAATTCCAGCAGCGGCTGCATGATATGAATATTGGCACCGGAATCCATTTTATCTCCGTGCATCTTCACAAATACTATCGCGAGACATTCGGCTACAAGCGCGGCGATTTCCCGAACGCCGAATGGATCTCTGACCGCACAATCTCGCTCCCGCTGTCCGCAAGGCTGACTGACAAGGACGTTGAGGACGTAGCGGAGGCAGTGAGGTTTCTATTGAGAGATAGTGCATGAAATCTCTTGGGAAGCCTTCAGTCGAGCTCTGGGAAAAGGTGGTTCAAGAGTGTGAATACGCCACGTTCTTCCACACGCCAACATGGGCCAGAATTATCGAGAATAGCATGCCTGCCTACCAGGTCGGAACAAGGGCATATGAGCTCGAGGACGGGACATGCGCGATCTTGCCCCTTATGGCGAGTGGTCAAGCCCACAGAAAGAGATATCATTCGATGGTGCCGGGAGTGTACGGTGGACCAATTGCCAAGAGGAAGCTGACTTCCGCAGAAGTTGTCGAGATTTTCTCAGGTCTGCATCGGTTTAACGTGCGGAGGATAGACGTTACGGGGAATCCCCTATTCATCTATGACTTACCTGCCAATTACGAATGCCGGGAAGACTTCACCCATATTCTGAGACTCGACGCGACATTTGACTCAGTCTGGAGAGGATTCACGAAAGGCCACAAGAGCAGCGCGCGAAAGGCAGAGCGCATGGGCGTGCATATCTCCCTGGCCCAGTCACTTGATGATTTCAAGGAATACTACAGAGTGTACGAAGACTCTCTTCGTCGCTGGGCCGACAGAGCTACAAGTCGTTATGAGTTTGATCTTTTCCAAAATATTTTCAATGAGAATTGCTCTGATATCAAACTCTGGCTCGCAAGTGTTACGGGTAAAGTCATCGCAGGCGCACTGGTGCTTTACGTAAAGGAGCACATTGCTTGGTGGCACGGGGCTTCATTGGAAGAATATTTTGAATATTGCGCTCCGAATCTATTAAACGTGGAAATCATGAAGGACGGCTGCAAACGCGGTTATCTTTATTATGATTTCAATCCCAGCGGCGGACACAAAGGGGTTGCAAGATTCAAGCAGTCATTTGGAGCCGAGAAGAGGCGCATACCTCGGTGGCGATGGAAGTTCGATATCGTGGACATAGTCAAGAGCATTCCAAAGGGATGGGCGTGAGAAGATGGGATTATTGTCATGGCTATTTGAGTTCACCAGGGAAAACAAGGATAAGCAACAGAAGATCCTCTCGATAAGACGCCGATTTCCAACCGCCAAGCTCGCTCCGTCGGTGGAGGTTAGAAACCCTGACAGGCTGGAATTGGGAGAAAACGTTATAATAGATATGAATGTTTTGTTGCATTGCGGCGGTTCTGCCTGGTCAGACGGAAGAGGTTCGATAAGAATTGGAAACAACTGCTACATTGGACCGAATACGGTCCTGTTTGGTGCAGGAGATATCGAGATCGGAAACGATGTCCTGGTTTCGCCAAACGTTACGATCACATCACACCAACACACATTCGCGGACAATGCAAAACCGATCAGGCTCCAACCGATTGAATTCAAGAAAGTCGTTATAGAAGACAATGTGTGGATTGGAAGCAACGCCGTGATTCTGCCGGGTGTAACAGTAGGACGCGACAGCGTTCTCGGCGCCGGCGCAGTAGCGAACAAGGATGTGCCTGCCGGCTCTCTGGTGGGCGGAATTCCGGCGGTGCTCATAAAATCTTTGCGCTGAGGAAAGGAACGCAGTTTCATGCCATCAAGAATTTTCCGGACCGTATCCGGTAGAAGTGATAGACGATATTACGAAAACATTGATATATTTCCGGCTTCCATTGTGGTGGAAACCACCACTGCCTGCAATGCGAGATGTTCACACTGTGCTCACCGCATTATGACGCGGGAAAAAGGGCGGATGGACATGATGTTGTATCGCAAGATTGTTGACGAGATAGCACGCGTCAGACCGACCTGTCACCTCTGGATGACGTTCTATGGAGAAGCCCTGCTTCTGCAATACCGGCTCTTCAACATGATAGCTTATGCGAAGCGTCAGGGGCTGACCAGCGTAATATTAAACAGCAACGCCATCATGCTTAACGAAGAGATGATAATTGGTTTGATAGAATCCGGACTGGACGATTTTATTGTCAGCATCGATGCCTTCTCGCCCGAGGTATACAAGGAAATTCGTTGTTCCGACCATTACAATGCCGTTGTCGAAAACGTAAACAATATGCTTAGAATCAAGAGCAAGATGCGGGTTCAAAAGCCGCAGATAATCGCTCAGTTCTCTATTATGAAGGAAAACGAACACCAGCTCGATGCCTTCAAAGCATATTGGTTAGGCAGAGGCGCGAGTGTAAAAACAAGGCCGAAGCTGAGCTGGACGGGTGCAGTGGAGGTTGACAGAGGTCACCCTCCAAAGAGATATCCCTGTCCGTGGCTGTTTGCAACGTGTGGTATCACTTGGAATGGAAAGGTAGTACAGTGCGTGGTGGACTATGACGCCAAATATGTCGCCGGAAATGTTAATGAAACGTCGCTGCAATCTATCTGGCAAGGCAAACTCAAGGAAATTCGCGATGCCCAGCTTGAGGGAAGATTTGACACATCGCCGGTGTGTGCGAATTGCTCTGATTGGCAATCGGAGAAGCCAACCAAGATAGTGATGGAGCGTGTGAAAAGCTGGTTGAATCAGCACCATGTGACACAAGGAAGCAAGGTAATTAGACCTGACATGTGAACCCCCAACTTCTGCGCTTTTCTTTCGAGTATGCAGCGTCTCAGCGCAGGGAAATCGTGTATCCATGAATTTTCGCAGCACGTCCATCATCCCGTGAAGAAGTCGCTATGAGACGGAACTCTAAGGTGATAGCATAGAAATGGCGGGTTGTTCTGCATGGATTGGTCTATGAATTGGCTGGTATTCCGCATTCATGATGAAATACTGGCGGAGTATCTTAGAGATTTTGCTCGTGGCAGACTTCTCGATATTGGTTGTGGAGAGTCAACCTATAAAGACTTGTGCGCAGAATCAGTGGATGTATATTACGGCTTTGATCATCCTGCAACGAAACATAACCCTTCTTTCATCAGTTTTTGGGCGGACGCCAAGAACATTCCCATAAAGAGCAGCTCGATTGATACGATACTCTGCACCGCGGTACTCGAGCATGTGGATGACCCTGGCTTAGTAATAGCTGAATGTACAAGGATTCTGGCAAGGGGAGGGCACTGCATTATCAGTGCCCCTTTTTTTTGGCATATACACGAACCGCCGCGTGATTTCTACCGTTTCACGAGATATGGAATCGAACACTTATTGGAAAAGAACGGATTGCGCATTGTCAAAATCAAGCCACTGTCAGGCTTTTGGGTAACGTTTTGTCAAGAGTTTCTCTATTATCTTCGTCGGTTCGAGAAGTGGGTGGTGTTGAAGGCGCTGATTCGTTGTGTCGGGTGGTGTATACAGAGTTCGGCGTATTGGATGAACAGGTATGACCATTCGGAAGGATTTACATGGATGTACATGGCGGTGGCGAAGAAGATGTGATTGAAGTAACCCCCCCGTGGATGAAATGTTCGCGCAACCCCTCTCCTGCAGACGGCATAAGCAAGATGTCACAATCGAGCGTATGCAGAAGAGCGGGCAGTCCTTGAAAGAAAGGACCGCACCGGGGAGAACCTGGAAATCGGCATTTGACGGGAAAGCTTTCATGCAAGCGAGAGAATTCCTGAGAGAGCATGTTAGAGCGACTCGCGAAAAACACTTTGGGAGAACAAGCGAGGCGGAGATTGACGCCATTTGTGACGCATGGATGAATGATGAATCCAACTCAAGACACAGATATGATGAGATGCAGAAGGTTATAGGTTCCAAATTAAAGGAATGCACCATCCTGGATGTCTCTTCCGGATGCGGCACATTTGTTTTCTATGGTTTGCTGAACGGCTACAAAGTTTACGGAATGGAGCCGGAATCTTGGAAACACGAGTTTAATCGCTTGAAGGCCGAAGAGAGGTGCTATCCGAAGGAATGGATGTCGATGTTTGTGGCAGCAGTGGCGGAACAAATGCCCTTTGCAAATGACAGTTTTGACATTGTCTCGACATACCAGACACTAGAACACGTCCAAGATCACAAAAAGTGTTTTGCGGAGTTCACGCGAATTTTAAAACCGGGAGGCGCTCTGTTCATGCGCTTTCCCGATTATCGCTCCACTTTTGAGCCGCATTATCGGGTTCCAATGCTTCCTCTCATGAACAGGAGTCTCATGAGATTATACCTGCGATTTCTCCGCAAGCCCATCCTTGGGATAGATACGATCAACTACATCACACAAGACAGGGCGATCTCCGTGCTTAAAGATGATTTTGAAATTGTGGACCTTCGCCTTGAAGGTCCCTACAACAAGATTCGGAATAGATTTGGTCTTCGTTCCACGTTCCTCGCGAAGCTGAGCTTGATCCTCGACTGTCTCAACCGGGCTTTCAGGAGAGAAGTCCCCGTCATTCTTGTAGGCATTAAGCGACGAACATAATATGGCCCGTGATTGGTGATCGTCCGAAGGACATCTGAAATGCAAGTCCGTCAAAATCCCGGGATGCAAATGTCAATCACGTATGAATGCAATATCCTCATCGGAAACCCTGTGCGGCGCTATTGCCCCATTGTTCCAAGGCTATATTCTATTCATTGACGGCCTTTCAATGACTCAGCCTTATTTCGGAGAGACCTATGGCAAGAGTAGTCGGCATATACCTGAAAAATGAGTATCTTACCGACATCAACGCCATCCGGTGTCGAATGACAAAGGTCGTTAACCATGAGAATCATAAAACGACAGAAATTGTCTTCCCAAGATTCGAATGCTGCCTCATGGATTACGGTCTGTCCGACCCAAACCCGGCGCCGCTTTTCAATGAGGATCGGAGCATATGTGCTTTTCTTGACGGTGAGATCGTCGATGTCGTCAAACTGAGAGATGATTTGGTCAAGAGAGGACATTGCTTCGCGGGTGATTCAGACGCCGAAGTTGTTCTCCACTTGTACGAAGAGAAAGGAGAGCAATTCGCCCGCAACCTGAACGGCTCATTCAATGCAATTTTTTACCATCCTGAGCGTAACAAGTTAGTGCTCTGCAGTGACCGTTTTGGTCTCAGACGCCTCTATTATTGTGACAGGGGGAACTATGTAATTTTTGGACCTGAGATCAAAGCACTATTGGAGGATGTTACTCTCTCACCAGAATTGAATTATACAGCCGTGGCGGAGTTTCTGCATTTTGGCTATTGCTTGGACAACAAGACATTGCTGGAGCAGATCGAACTTCTTCCGCCCGGAACTCTGGCCACATGGGACAATGGAAAGCATAGGCTTGATAGCTATTGGAATTGGGGGAAGATTCCCCTCATGACTTCCGAGCAGGTTCCCCATGAACATGCCCTGGTGGACACCATGGGCGCGTTTTGGGTGCAGGCTGTCAAACGTCGATGCGAAAAACCCGGCCGGATAGGAGTATATCTTAGCGGAGGACTTGATTCCCGGGCAGTTGTTTCCGCAATAGAAGAAAAGTACTTTCCTATCCATGTAATCAATTTTGGAGCTCCCGGTTCTGACGATACCGTTATCTCGCGCAAAGTTGCACAGCGACTGAATCTGACGTATCATCACTACGATTTATCCGGAGAGAAATGGTTTGAAGGCTTGGGTCAGGCGATGTGGTTAACCGAGGGCGCGATTAGTCTTACACACTTGCACGCCTTGCCCGCTCTTAAGTACGCAAAAGATCTCTTTGACGTTCACATGTCCGGCTTCGCAGGCGACCTGATTGCAGGAGGGAGTTATCTCCCATCTCCTCACCTCACGCTGAAAACCTCCGATGATGTCAAGGGGTTCATCTATGACAAGATGAATGCTGGCAATGTGTTAGATGGAACCGAGAAAGAATGCTTCGGCGAGAATTTCTACACAAGAATACGGGATTTACACCAGCAATCATTCACAGAAAGCTTCAATAGAATTCCAGCAGAAACGAAGAACATGGACTACTTTTTTCTCCACAATCGAGTTCGCCGTTTCACCGCTACAGGTCTGGCGGTTCAGCAAACAATTCTTGAAACGCGTCTTCCATTTTATGATATTGACTTTATTGAGTTCATGTACGGGTTGCCGACTCAACTGCGCATGGGATCCCACATATACAAAAAAATGCTGCTGAAGTTTTTCCCGCTGTCCTATCGGGGTATCCCTTGGCAAAAATCCGGACATCCTATCGACGCGGGCAGGCTGCGTGTAACCGGCGCCAAGCTACACAGGAAATTGAGACGAATGGCTGGTTGGACGTCCGCAAGGATTGGAAGCCCGGGCTTATATGCCGCAACCAAAAGCTTTGCCGATTACAGTAATTGGTTCCGACGGAGCCATGTCTTGCGCAGCTTCCTATACAGTACGCTTCTCTCTCAAAGAGCTTTAGCGCGTGACTTTTTCCGACCAGAATTTATCAAGAAAGTACTCGACACCCACATGTCGGGTGAAGCAAACAATCTAAATGTCATAGGATTGCTTCTAACTCTCGAATTGTTTTGCCGATCCTTTATAGAAAGAGAGCGCCCTGACTCCAGATGAACCAACATAGAACGGACATCCGGCAGCAAGCCATATCTGGAATCATGTGGACTGCGCTGACCCAAATATTGAGCGAGGTGATTCGCTTTTCCATCGCCGTCGCTCTCGCGCGGCTGGTTGCCCCCGAAGAATTCGGTCTCATCGGGATGGTTACGGTTTTCACGGGCTTTGCCAACCTATTCAGGGAGGTGGGCTTCGGCTCCGCCATCATCCAACGCCAAGATATTGAAGAACGCCATCTGAGCTCGGTCTTCTGGTTCAACGTTGCCGCAGGCCTGCTTCTAACCCTCATCGTTGGAGCGTGCGCTCCATTGATTGCATCTTTTTACGACAAACCCATTCTCATTCCTCTTACCCTGGTGATTTCACTGAACTTCACCATCGGGTCCGTCAATGTCGTGCACAATGCGCTGATGAACAAGAAGATGGAATTCCGACGACTGGCAATGATCCGAATCGGGACGATTTTAATCGGTGGTGTCATTGCGGTCATAATGGCGGTGAACGGATTCGGCGTGTGGAGTCTGGTGGCAAAGTCGGTAGCAGCGGCCATTACTCAAGTTGGAATCATGTGGTATTTGTCGGATTGGAAGCCGAGATTTATTTGGAGTCTGGATGCGCTCAGAGAATTACTCGGTTTCAGTCTTAATCTTTTCGGTTTCAGGGTCTTCAACTACTGGATGACCAATGCCGATAATCTGCTCATTGGCAAGTACCTCGGCACCGCGTCGCTGGGCATATACGACCGCGCTTTTGGTCTCATGAGACTGCCATTGGACGAGGTGTCGGGAGTGCTTAGCCGCGTGATGTTTCCCGCCCTATCGACTATTCAACGCGACAAAGAAAGGATAAAGGGAATATTCCTGAAATCCAATCGCGTTATCGCACTCATTACGTTCCCGCTGATGATAGGGCTTCTGGTGGTCGCAAGGTCGTTCATTATTGCCATATATGGCCCGAAATGGGAAGGTGTGATCCCAATTCTTCAGATTTTTTGCATCGAAGGAATGGGGCGCTCCATAGGAACAACGAAGGGATGGATTTTTCTCACTCAAGGGAGAACGGACCTTATGTTCAAATGGGGCCTGTTCGCGGGGGTTGTCAGAATCGCAAGCATTGTCATTGGATTGCATTGGGGAGTAGTCGGCGTCGCAGCAGCCATCGTGATCGGAGGCTATGCGATACTCTGGTATCCGGCTTGGGTCATTCCTGGGCGTCTGATTAACTTATCCTTCAGGGAGGCGCTGGCGAATCTCCGCTCGCCTCTTTGGTGCTCATTGGCAATGGCGTTGGCGGTTGCCGGCGTCGGGTTCATGCTGCCCGCTCATTGGCCGCATTGGGCTCGACTTACGGCGCAGGTTCCCTTCGGGATTGTACTGTATGCGCTCCTTATCCACATCTTCGGAATCCGGGCATATCGGGAAATGCGCGAATTGGCCGCCGAGCAATGGCAAGTGCGTTTTTCCAGGTCGAAGGATACGAAAACGCCTGCGTAAGAGAGAAGCAAAGCATATTGATGAACCGGTGTTCCTGTGGCGAGTGCTTTCTCTCCCGACGATGCGAAGTCATCTTAGAACCAGACTTGAGTCTCTACACATGCGGATATGATGGGTTCCCAATGAAGCGGGAGAACTATATCAAGGTTCATCTCAAGGACATTGCGGTGCTGCCGCCAATTGACCTCGTGAAGACCAAGTTTCGAGCGATACACCCCGGTACGGGAACCGGCCTCATGAGCGACGAGGATTACCGACGGCTTTCTTATGTCTATTCAAGCATCAAGCATTTTGCTTCCGTTCTCGATATAGGTGTGGGCGCCGGGCAGTTTGTGAACAGTCTTGCCGTGTCCGGCAGGTTTGAAAGAGTTTGCGGCATCGATATTACAAAGCACTCTAACTACGAAAGATTCACCGATTCGTATGAACTCAAGACACAAAACGTCGCCGATATGCCATTCGACGATGGAGAATTCGATGTGGTCGTATGCATGGAAGTTCTTGAACACCTTGAAAGCGAGACGTTGGTGAAGGCATTGAGTGAGATTCGGCGCGTGTGTCGGAAGCAGTTGCTTGTGACCGTTCCGTTTAATGAACGGGTGTTGCCGAAGTATCACTGTATGAGATTTACTGATGAAGATGTAGCCCACCTCTTCCCAGATGCTCACTGCCGTCTGTTGTTGAGAAATCCAGAACGCAAGCTCCTGCGTGCATTAAGACGGCCTTTGCCGACTCCGTGGCTTTTGATTGAGGAAAACTATTCTCGAACAATCCCGAATGCCTGCAAGGCGCGGCGAGAGTGATGCAGCGCTATTTTTTTTCGCAAGGTATGGTGCGAACCGGTCCCTTGTTTCAATTTAAGAAGGGGAAGCCTGAGTAATGAAGGTCCTTCACGTTTTCTCTAACATACACGACATATCCGGATATCAGGTGAGAAGCAAGTATGTCCTGGACAATCAAAAACGAATGGGGCTTGACCTGGCTGCCGCATCCATGTGGGATGGGACATCCGGTGGGGGTAAAATCTTCAATGGTAATGTGCCCGTCTTTCTTTTTGATGTTCGTGAAGGTTTCAAGAAGCTGCCGAATATTCCGATACCCATCCCCTACCTCCGCGAAGCAGGCAGGGAAGTGAGGCGTTACGCTGTGCGCCGCATTTTCCGGTCATACCTGAGCCAAGTAATTGAAAGAACCAGGCCGGATATAGTCCACGCCCACTCATCATGGAAGACAGCCCTTCAGGCATTTGCTGCCGCGCGCAGGGCAAGGTTGCCGTTTCTCTACGAGATACGAGGCGTGTGGGAGGAGACCGCTGTCGCTGAGCGGGAAATCAGCAGGCTCGGCTTCGAGTATGTGCGGTCCAGATTCCATGAGAATCACCTCATCCGAGAATCCGACGCAATAGTCACGCTTTCTGAAGGACTCAAGCAGGACCTCTGCGCACGAGGCGGTAATCCAAACCGCATCAGCGTTATCCCAAACGGCGTCGACACCGCCGAGTTTATGCCCGTCCCGCGCGACGTGCAGTTGGCGGAATCACTCGCATGCGGCCAGCGGACAATCGTTGGTTACATTTCATCCTTGAGAAAATTGGAGGGCATTAAGTACCTCGTCCAGGCCATGCGAAAAGTGGATGAGTGCATATGTGCGGTTATTGTCGGCGACGGTTCGGAAAGGGAATCGCTGGAAAGGTATGCCCGAGACCTTGGGGTGCAGGATAGAATCAAATTTGTCGGGTCCGTGCCGCATGCGGGAATAGCGAGATACTACTCCATCATCGATATTTTTGTTGTCCCGCGCATACGGCAAAAAGTGTGCGAACTCGTGACGCCTCTCAAGCCACTCGAAGCGATGGCGATGGGCAAGTGTCTCCTGATGAGTGACGTGGGTGGATTGAGGGAATTGGCATCTGAGGAGGAGACGGCGCAATTCTTCGAGCCGGAGAACAGCGAGTCCCTTGCCGATAAGCTTCGCCTGCTGGTGGCTGACGCTGAACTGCGGCGCAAGATGGGCGAAAAAGCGCGCCGATATGTGGTCGAGAAGAGAGATTGGCGCGGGCTTGTCAATCAATATATTCCTATATACGAGAATCTGATGAGGTAGCAGTCGATGCGAAAGGTGGCGCACTACTCGCCGGTTTATCTCTCACTCACAAAGACATGGCTGTATGCGCAAGTAGCACATCTGAAAAGATTCGAACCGATTGTTCTCTGCCGTCGCACCGAGAATGTCAGCCAGTTTCCCGTAAAGGAGATATTCTCATTTCGCGATTCGCTTTCATCGTTTTCAAGGCGGTATTACAGATGGCGTCACGGCAAGGATCCTTACCTGAGATACTACGAGTCGGTCATGAAAGCGCAAAGACCGGTCTTGATACACGCTCATTTCGGCAATTGCGGTCATCATATACTCCCGCTGGCGGAAAGACTCGACCTTCCTTTAGTTACGTCTTTCTATGGGTACGACGTGAGCCATCTGACGCAGGCTGACCCCGTTTGGATTGAAAGATACAAGGAGCTCTTTCATGGCGGGAAAATCTTCATCGTCGAGGGCGCGCACATGGGGCGAATGCTGGAGTCGCTCGGGTGCCCGCCGGAAAAAATAAGAATCGTTCGCCTCGGGATAGACCTCGCCAGGATACCGTACCGCGAGCGAGCGGCAGAAAATGAAATTCGTATTCTTGCCGCAGGCTCGTTTCGTGAAAAGAAAGGACATCCATTCGCCATCGAGGCAGTTGGCAGGATAGCGCAGAAACATCGGAATGTCTCATTTACAATCATAGGAGATGCGGCTGAACACATCCCCCGCGAGGCAGCGGAAAAAAAGAAGATACTGGCAGCAATCGGGCGCCCGGGCCTCTCCGGCCGTGTGAGGCTCTTGGGATATCAGCCCTACGACGTCTTCATCCGAGAGCTGTACGAGCATCATATTTTCATCAGCCCGAGCGTTAATGCTGCCGACGGAGACAACGAGGGCGGCGCGCCTGTAAGCATAATCGAAGCGTCTGCATCCGGGATGCCCATTGTCTCCACGAAACACTGTGATATACCCGAAGTGGTTCTGGATGGGGTGAGCGGACTTCTCGTCGCGGAGAGAGACACTGAGGCGCTGGCCGATAGATTGGACCACTTGTGCAGTCATCCTGACCTCTGGAGAGAAATGGGACTCGCAGGGAGAAAACACATCGAGGAGGACTACGACATACATAAACAGATTCCCAAGCTGGAAGATATCTATGAATATGCTGCATCTGGTAGGATACCATAGATGAGAATCTGCATGATTCTGAAAAATAATGACCTCATCAATGACAATCGTGTGCGGAAAGAGGCTCAATCGTTGGCCGCCGCGGGTCACGAGGTCACCGTCCTCGCCCAGAAGACCGCTCGTTCCTCTTTCAACGAAATGATGGACGGAGCGAAGGTCATCAGAATCCCTTCCATATTCTGGAATCCCCGTCGGCTTTTTGTCGAGAAGGCAATAGAGCTTGACGCAGACGTATATCATGCACATGACCTATTCGCGCTGGACATAGCATTCGTGGCGGCTCGGGTAACAGGAGCCCGGCTGGTCTATGACTCGCATGAACTATGGTACTCGCGGGTGAAGTATAATTACAGGGCCCGGCTGATTCGTCGTTTGTTGTATTTAGTAAGGGAAAGAGCCCTTATTGGCGACGCGGACCGAGTCATCATGGTCTCGTCTCCCACCGCAGAACTCTTGAAAGAGAGATATGCGGTTCACGACCCCGTTGTTATCCGTAATGTGCCGCTCCCGATGGCTCCTTTGCCATCGCCGGTCAATCTTCGAGATAAACTGCAGATAGGCGGGGACAAGAAGATTTTGCTTCATTTGGGGGGAATTCATAAATGGCGGGGTTTTGAGCAGATGCTCGAGGTTCTGGCAAGAAATGAACAACTCGTACTCCTTGCGATAGGCGGGGGGAACCAGGAGAGCGCCTATGAAAGACACTGTGAAGAAATCGCAGGTCGGCTGAGGGTTCGCGATCGTTTCAATATCCTCAAGGCGATGCCGTTTGATGAGATGATGGCCCACGCTCGAGGGGCAGATGTGGGTATGTGTCTCACACAGAATATCAATCTCCATTACTATACGACTTTGTCGAACAAATTTTTCGATTACGCCCTGGCAGGTCTGCCGATAGTGGCAAGCGATTTCCCGGTCATGAGAGAATTGGTGGATAAATACCATATTGGAAAGCTCGTTGACCCTGCTGACGCCAAAGATATCGAGCTGAAAACGGCAGAGATTCTCTGGAACAATGAAACATATCAAGAAATGCGCAGGAACTGCTCCCGCCTGATCGAAGAGAACAATTGGGAGCGAGAATCGGAAAAGCTGCTCGAGATATACGACGAAATTCCTGTGCGCCATCGACATCGTGAGGCACGCACAGACTATCAAAGAAAATTCCGGTCCATTCTGATTCTGGGAATCGACGAAACCTCACTCGACGTTCCCGAGATGTTAAAGGAAAGGTTCAGGCCGGAAACGATGCTTGCGGTCTATGAGGGAAACACCATGCCGCCGGCCGAGGATGGCCTCCGTTGGATGAGACTCAGGCCTTTGCGGCAGGCTCTTCGCGCTTGTAGGCGGAAATCTCCCGATGCCGTGATCACCAGTTATTCGGCGCAAGGGTTGTCGAAGCTTCTCTTGTACGACCTACTTTCCGTTTCTCTTGGCATGAAACAGCGGTTTGTCTATTTCCCGTTTATCGACCTGGTCTATGAACTCGACAGGAATATTTTCCTCCGAAAATTCCTGAATCGATTCAGCACGCAATGCTATTTCATGAGGAAGACAGTCCCATTGAAGGGATCTGTGAAGGGACTGTTCATTTAGGAGACTCGCTCGTTGAAAGTCTGCATGCTGTTGAAGTCGAACGACCTCATCAATGACAACAGAGTGCGGAAAGAATCTCGTTCATTGTCGGAGGCCGGCCATGAAGTGACAGTTCTGGCGAGGAAATACGAACGGTCGGCATATAGCGAGAGGATAGACGGCGTGAACGTAATTCGGATTCCGTGGATACTCGGGGACCCGAGACGGCTCTTTATTGAAAAAGCAATCGAAATCGATGCGGATGTTTACCATGCGCATGACCTCTCGACGCTGGATATAGCTTTTGTTGCCGCTCGCGCCACAGGAGCGCGGATCGTCTATGATTCTCATGAACTGTGGCACATACGAGTCAAGCGTTTGTACAAGACCCGCCCAATCAGGCGATGGTCATTTCTCTTGAGAGAGAAGCATTTGATCGGCAAGGTCGACCGAATTATTACCGTCTCCGATCCGGCTGCCGAACTGCTCAAAAACAGATATCGCCTAAACGACCCCGTCGTTATCCGCAATGTTCCTCCGCGGATAGTTCCGCCCGCGCCAATCGACCTGAGACCGAAACTTCACATTAGCGATGACAAGGTGATACTGCTTCACCTGGGAATGATTACCCAATGGCGTGGTTTCGAGCAGATGCTGGAAGTGCTCGCCATAAACGAACGGTTCGTGCTTGTGGCTATTGGCGGCGGAATGGGCGATGGCGTCTTCGAGGAGAAGTGCCGCCAATTGGCGGACCGGCTGGGGGTTCGCAACCGTTTCAAGATTCTCAACGCGATGCCGTTCGATGAGATGATAGCCCACGCGCGAGGAGCGGACGTGGGCATGTGTCTCACGCAAAACATCAGCATTCACTACTACACGACTCTCTCGAACAAGTTCTTCGACTATTTTCTCGCAGGCCTCCCTGTGATTGCGAGCGATTTTCCTGTTATGAGCCGCCTGATAGAGCATTATGAGGTTGGGAAGGTTGTTGACCCATCGGATCCGAAGGACATCAATCTCAAACTAAACGAGATGTTTGCTGATAGCCGCAAATATGATGCGATGCGAAGGAACTGTTTGAGTCTCATTGAAGAGAATAACTGGGAACGTGAATCCAAGAAACTGGTTGAGATGTATAGTTCGCTTGTGCCGGAATCGGTGGTGAAGAAACCGATGAGCGCGATGAATGCGAAATCAGGGTCAGTCCTATTTATTGCCCTCACCACGATTGACAGTGAAATGTTGGGAACGTTGCTCAAGAGGTTCCCGGCCGAAAATATCACAGTCATGCTCTCTGATCCGGTTCACAAATTCACCGCTGAAAACGTTGATGTGGTAAACACACGCTCGTTGCGGAGAGTTCTCAGAGCATGCACGCGAAAGAACTATGATATGATTGTTACGTGTTACCAGAACCAGGGATTCTTGACACTTCTCATGTATGATCTTATTTCCTTCCTCTGCAGAAAGCGAGAACAGAGGGCATATTTCCCATTCATTGACCTTGATTATCCCATACGATGCAATGTGTTTCTCACAGAACGCTTCCATTTGAACAAACTCAACACGAGATACTATCTCCTGAAACAAGCGACCAAATTCGGCTGCCTTCGTGAAGGGTTCTTCATCTAGACGGGCAAAGTGATGAAAATCTGTATGATTGTGAAAAACAACGATTTTCTTTACGACAATCGCGTCAGAAAGGAAGCGGCCACCCTCGCGGGGGCCGGGCACCAGGTAGTCGTCCTCGCAAAGAAAACATCACGCTCGGAATCGCACGAAATCGACGGAGAGGTTGAGGTAATCAGAATCCCTTCCCTATTCTGGGACCCGCGGCGATTGTTTCTCGAGAAAGCTGTCGATATTGATGCAGACGTGTATCACGCACATGACCTCTACGCGCTGGACATTGGCGTCGTAGCCGCCCGCAGGACCGGCGCCTTCTGCATCTATGACTCACACGAACTGTGGACGGCGCTGCTTAAACAATATTGGGGCATTCGCTACCTGCGCCGCCTGTTCTATTGGATGCGCGAGCGCTTCCTGATACGTGAGTCCGACGTCGTGATTACGGTGAGCGATTCAATTGCGGAACTATTGAGAAAAAAATACCGGCTGGGGTATGTCGAGGTTGTCCGCAATGTCCCACTTCTCAAAGAAAATTCTTCCACGAAAGACTTGCGACAATTTCTCTCGATTGCGCGGGATCAGAAAATCATCGTCCATATCGGTGGAATCACCAAGGCGCGCGGGATTCAACACGTGATTGAAGCCATGAAGCTTAATGAGCACCTCGTGCTTGTGTGCATCGGCGCGGGTTTCATCGATGATCCTTACCTCATGAAACTCAAGACGTTGGCCTCGGAAGCAGGAGTATCCGATCGCGTTCATTTCCTGCCATACATGAAGCTCGATGAGATGATCGCGTATACGTCAAGCGGTGATATCGGGCTGTGCACGATTCTACCAACCACCCGGAGTTACCGGCTCAGCCTGCCAAACAAGCTTTTCGATTACTTCCTTGCAGGTCTGCCAGTGGTGGCGAGTGATATTCCGGAAATTGCCGCACTGGTGAGAAAGTACGACGTGGGCATCACTGTGTCCCCGAATGACTCGGTCGCTCTCAGCCAAGCTCTCAAAGAACTGGTTGACGATTCCTCGACATATTTACGGATGAAACAGAACACCGCCCGTGCGCTGGAAGAGAATAACTGGGCAATTGAGTCCAGGAAACTCATCGGCGTGTATGAGCGTCTTGTCAATGGAAAAGCCATCGCGACCCGCCGTGGGCATCAGAACGTACGCACTGAGCCGCGGAGAAACACTTTTATTCTCGCGCCAGGCTATCCGAGCAAGGAAACAGTCGAGCGTTTCACCAGACTCTATGCGGGGTCGCAGTTTACTATTGTCGATTTTTCTCCTTGCCGCGAACGGCCTGCGGCGAAAGAATCCTGGAACTACGTGCCGGTTCGGAATGTCTTCGACCTTCTCAGGGCAATATGGGTAACATGTTTTAGGTTCCCAGCTCGATGTGTGACGGTTTATGAAAGACCAAACTTCCTGCAGTTCATTGTCTACGACGTGATGAGTCTTATTGCGGGGGCGAGAAGCAGAATTGTGCACTTTCCCACACTTGAAGTCTCCTATCCGATATTCGCAAATATCTTCTTGCAGAAATACTTGAATCGGGTGGAGACCAAGATTCATTTCCTTCGACAATTCATCAGAATTCTATTCACGCGGCGCAGCAAACCGGCCGGTCAACAGTAAGATGAGGAAAACGCCACTACTGCTGCTTATCATCGTTGCGATATTACCCTATACAAATACCCTCAAGAATGAATTCGTGGGTTACGATGACCAGAATTTGATACAGCATAGTCGGGAAATCCGCAGCCTCGCACCCGGGAACATTGCGCACATGTTTGTCCCGCGGACAAGAGGCAATTATCAACCGATTCGCACGCTCTCCTACGCGCTTGATTACGCGCTCTGGGGCGCGCGCCCTTTCGGTTTCCACCTGACGAACATACTCTTGCATGCGCTGACGGTGGTCGGGGTGTGGCTTTTGGTCCGCCGTCTGCTGCCGGAGCCGGTTCCTTTTCTCGCGGCGCTGATATTTGCGGTTCATCCGATTCACGTCGAGAGTGTGACGTGGATGTCGGCGCGCAAGGATGTGCTAGCGCTGGCGTTCTTCCTTTTTGCGATTTTGTCGTACGAGAAATCAGAGAGAAATGGCACATGGCCATATGTAGCCTCGATTCTCTTGACGGCGCTTGCGCTCCTCTCGAAATTGACGGCCGTGTCGCTGCCTCTCTGCATTCTGTTGCATGAAATCTGTCGCGATGGCTGGCCGAGAGTGGGCGGCTTCGCTCGAAAGCTGGTTCGCCTGACGCCGCACGTGCTGCTGGTATTCCTCGTTGTCGCGCTGAATTTCGCGCATTCCGGCGCCACATCATCACATGGCGACGCGCTTGCGAGCCTTGAGAGAACCTCGAGCGCGTTAGCGCAAGACATACGCTTAAGTATGCCGCTGGTCGTCTGCCGGTATATCGGTCTCCTTTTGGCGCCCTATGGCTTGGTCACGCATTATGATGTTGCTCGGGTATCGAGAATCGCTGACCCGCGGGCGCTGCTTCCCATAGTAATCCTTTCTGCCCTGATTATCTCCGGCGTTGTCTGCTTCTTTAAGGGCCGAAAGACGCAGGCGTTCGGCATCGGCTGGTTTTTCATCACGCTCTTGCCGGCGTCCAACATCATTCCGACTGCCTCAATGATGAATGATCGCTATATGCATATGCCGTCTATTGGCTTTTCGATACTTCTCGCGATGGCGCTCGCCTATCCTGCGAGAACGATGAGACGAAAGAGTGAAGGGTCGGCCTGGCCGTTGACGATTATGCCGGTGATACTGGTTGTCCTGCTGTTATCGACCCTGACGATTCGCCGCAACACGGACTGGCGAAACACTGAAACTCTCTTTTCCCGAACCCTGCGCATTAATTCACGGAGCGTCGATGCCCGGCTTGCCCTCGGAGCAATCTATGGAGAAACCCGCGACTATGACTCTGCAATCAAAATGTATCGTGACGCGCTTGAAGTAGACCCGGGCAATTATCGAGTTCTTTATAACCTCGGCGTGGCGTACACGAAAAAGGGTTGGTTCCATCAAGCTATCAAGGCACTCGAAGACTCTCGCGCCGCAAATCCTGACTTCATCCCGACGCGCTTCAACCTCGCGCTCGCCTATCATGAACAAGGACAGTACCAGCAGGCAATCGCGGAGCACAGGGAAGTGCTGCGAATCAATCCCCGACGGGCCGCTTCACATGGGGACCTTGGCCGCATATACCTGAAGATGGGGCAAACCGACCTCGCCCTCATGGAGTTAAATGAGGCGCTCGACATTCAGCCAAACCTGACTCCCGCCCTTATCGACCGGGCAAGATTGTTCATGCAACAGGATTGGCGTGCGGAAGCCGAGAAAGATATACAGCGGCTCGAGTCGTTGGGGGTCAATGTCCAGAGTCTGCGGTCACAGCTCCAACACACGAACAATGCAAACACGAAATAAGGACAATATGGGGTCAGACAAGCGAATGGAGTTCCTCCAAAATCTTCCTTAATTTCTCCGTGCCCGTAAGATGCAATTCTCCACGGTAGTACTCAAGAAGTGGAGAGGTCCCGTATTGCTCCCATTTCTCGATGTATCGCTTATCTTCCCTCAGAATTCCCAGTTGTTCAATTCTGCGTCGAACTTCCGTTGCCGTCTGCTCGCCCGCACCTGACTCAGGCAGATAGACATGCCCGCCCATTGCCGAAATTCTAAAATAGGCCGCGGTTGCACTCGAGAGCGCGTCATGCGGAACCGTATCGATTGTCGCGATCCTGACGACTTCGATGGAGTCATCACGATAGAGAAGCCGGAGCGCGTACGTTAGTGTCTCGAACCTGAATATCAGCGCGCCTTCAGCGGAATCCGGCACGTTCAAGAAGAAAAACGTTGTCCCCGGCGACGGCGCCGGACAGAGCCGCATTGTCTGGTTGACCACTCCATTCGTGATTTCTGAGGCATGTCCCCAAATGGCTTGTCTCTGTTTAAGAAAATAGCAGCTTGTTCCCGCAAAGATGACTGCAAACGCGCATCCGAGCACGACTGAATACGAACGCCGGGTTAGTCGCTCGGAAAGCTTGAACAACGCAATCGAAACCAATATGGCCGCTGCGGCAGACCCCAGAACCGCGTGTCTCTCCGAGGGGACCAGCCCCAAAGCGAGAACCGGCGCAGCGCTCGCCAGAATCCACCACAACAGGAAAGTCAGCCGGAACCTCTTCATGAGCACGGGAACAATGGCAACCGCGAGGATGGCGATCCCACCGAGCAGCGGGAACGCCGTGTGGCTCGCCGCAAGTTTGTCGAACCAGTGGAGCGAGAGAGCCCAGTCGATTGGAGAAAGAGTCATAATGAGCAGGTACCACAGTCCGACTACCAGGATTTTCCAGTCGAAGGCGGTGAGCGCAAGGGGTAAGTGAACCTGTCTCATCACGGCGTGCCTGACCACCATGAAAGAGATACCCAACACAACGAATGGCAAACAGCTTCTTGCAACTCGCTTCACAGCGATGGGCCAGCGAAGCTCTCCGCCCAAAAGCAGGTCATAGCTGCAAATGATTATCGGGAGCGAAACAGATGATTCTTTGGTCAGAAGAGCAAATGCAAAGAAAGCCAGAGAGCACAAATACGAGCGCAGAGAATGAACCTGACGCCAGCGGATAAAGAAGAGCAGCGACGCCAACGAGAGAATATTTTCCAGAACACCATTAAGACCCGATATCCAGAAAAGCGCCTCGGCATGCGCGCTCGCGGCCAAGAATATGATGGCCGAGGCAAGCGCCCACAGCCATTTGTGGGTAAGAAGCAGGCCGATGTAATAGACCTCGAAACAGAGGACTGCGTAGCAGATGAGGCTTATGAGATGGTATCCCGCAGGCCGCAAACCGAACATTCCCACAAGAGACTCAAGGAAAATTTTGGCGATGGGACGATAATACAGGCCCCAAGAGGGCGTCAGAAACTCCTCGAGCGTCGAGACAGGCGTTCCTGCCGAGTGAAGAAGGGCATTGTACAAGACAATGTAGTCGTCGGAATTGAAGTGATGGGTTACCGTATTGCCGAAGAGGAAGAAGACAAGAAAAAACAAAGATGCGATGGCCACAGCGTGCCTTGACTTTGCCACAAGTCTCTCCTAGGCGTCACGGATTACTCAGAGGTGATCCCTTTTCGCGCATAGACAAGCATGATGTCGAACGGGTTTACGTAGATGATTACATCGGAAACGCCGAGCCATCGAGAAGCACGACTGAGCAGACGTTGGACCGTTGCGCTATATTGACCTGTCCTCTTGATAAAGAAATCCACATCGATGTACTTGCCGACATGCTTAACCCGAATGGGCACAAGATGATGCTTCAGGAGAAGGCGTTTGATAGTAGCCGGAGAGAAATAGTATAGGTGTTCTCCTTGCTTGATTCCCATCCATCGAGCGCCCCAAATCCGCGCGGAAACGCTGGAGATATTCGGTGTCGTAAGCGCCAGCAATCCGCCAGGCTTCAGGAGTCGGTGCGCATGCGCCAGTTCGGTGGAGGGGTCGGGGCAATGCTCGATGAAGTCCCACATGGTTATGACATCGAAACTCTCGGGGATTAACTCCGCTTGGGCGAGCGAGCCGCACATGATATCAACCGACATATGGCGACGTGCGAATTCGCAGGCGAACGCCGAGATTTCTATTCCCTTGGCCTCCCACCCGAGCTGACCTGCAATCTCGAGGAAGAATCCGGTCGCGCAGCCCACATCCAGCAGTTTGCCTTTCCGTCCTGCCTGTATTTCGACCTCCCGCAATCGCTTCCGGAACGTTCTGCAAATCTTATCACGGTCGGCGATGTAGTCGTCATATCCCAATGCGCCGGAGTTGGTGCTCCGAAAATATGACTCCGAGTACAGTTCCATCAAACGACCCTGGTCAGGAATATCATCTGCCCTGACCAGGCCGCACCCGGTGCAGGTAATGATTCCGGCCGAAGGATAGAGATAGCGGCCGGAGGAAGACCCGCAGAGGATGCACGGTGAGAGGTCAGTTCTCGGAGCGTGGTGATTCATACCGTTTCATCCAGTCGTTAATTCTCACTCGGATGACCTCGCACACCATCGGCAGCGTATGCTTGAGGACCCTTACCTTGGTGGCGGGCGAATTGTTCCAATGAACTGCGATTTCGCCGATTCGGTAGCCGAACTTGCTCGCTAGAAAGAGCGCTTCCACGTCGAAGCCAAAGCCGTTCACGCGGGCAACCGAGAATATTCTTCTCCCCGAGCCATTCGTAAACAACTTGAATCCACATTGTGTGTCATGGATTTTCGGCACTGCAAGCAAGCGGACTATCTTGTTGAAGACTATTCCGCTAAGTTCTCTGTACCATGGCCGCCAACCAACAATCACCGAACCCTCCAGCGCTCTTGATCCGACAACCACAGCGAATCCGTCCTGAGCAGCGCGCTCGAGTTTCTCCAAATCTTCAATGGGAGTGGCCATATCGGCGTCTGACAATAACACGCTCTGTGAGCGGGCAGCAAGCATCCCGGTGCGAACGGCGAAACCCTTACCCCTGTTTGGCTGATACGTAATAAGGCGAATCCGGCCATCCTTCTGCGCATACTGCCGTACTATGTGCGCCGTTGAATCCGAGCTTCCATCATCGACGATGATTATCTCATGGTTGACGCCGAGTTGTGTCAGATAGGAAGAGACTGACTCTATTGTTTCGCGAATCCGCTGAGACTCGTTGTAAGCGGGTATTACCACAGAGAGTTCTGGCAAATCGGACGTCATCAAGAGAGCAACCTTTGGATTGGATGGTTCCGGCTGGGCATAGTTGCAAGCATCCGTCAGGGATGCAGATTTGACAAAACCATGTGAGGGCCGCCGAGTTCGAGCCCTCCATGGTTTATCTCTAAGGATACTGCGCTAATGTACAACTTATGCGAGCCTTTGTCAAGAATGTATGTTCTATCATGCAGGCAGGTTCATATTGGAATTGTAACCTCTTTCCCTGCAAGAGGTTTATCTTGAACCTTGCATCTCATCGGGCTTGGAAGGGTCCGGTCATGTGTTTGGGAATAGCGCGACTACCAACTCACTGGTTCTGTGCTGTGTCCGGGTCGGGTGGGCTCGGCTTCCCGGTTTCTCTTATTGCAGAAGAGAAGCAATCGTTGGTCAACCGGTTCTTGTTCTGAAAATTTGACTTATTTAATGTCCCATGTTATACTTATGGCAATTCAGCGCCGGTAAGCGTGAGGAACCAATTTCGCGCAGATGCAATATCTCACACCTGCGATAAATGGAATGAATTGCCGATTTGCGCCGTACTCATAAAGCCATGTGAGGAAAGGAGTCCGATCGCATGACGAAGCGGGAGCTTGTAATCGAGGTAGCCAAACAGCTCGGTTTCACCCAGAACGATGTGGCACGAATCGTCCAGGCGGCATTTGACGTCATAACCGACTCGCTCGCCGATGGGAAACGCCTCGAAATCAGGAACTTCGGTGTGTTCGAGGTGAAGACCCGCGATGCGCGAATCGGGCGCAATCCGAGGACGGGCGAAGAGGTGCCTATCCCGGAGAAACGCGTGGCCACGTTCAAACCGGGCAAGATGATTAAGGAAAAAGTCGAGAATTCTCGTCCTGAAGCGGCCGCGCAGTAGCACACCGGGTTAGTCGACCCACCGGGAGTCTTTCAAAAGATTGTGCGGTGTGTGCTGATTTGGTTTCTCGCAAGTTTCCCTCTGACTGTGGGTTATACGTACTCCTTGACTATGCCCTCCTGTCGGGCCGCATCCTCGAGGTTGCTGAACAAGTGCTTCAAGGAGGCGCCGACATCATCCAGTTTCGGGCAAAAAGTCCGTCCAAACGGCAATACTATGAGGAAACGCTGCTTCTGCTTGACCTTGCCCGTCGCTACCATGCACCCTTTGTCGTAAACGACCACCTTGATATCGCGCTCGCCATCTCCGCTGACGGCATCCACCTCGGGCAGAATGACTTACCGTGCAGGGCTGCACGACTTCTGGTTCCAAATCATACGTTCCTCGGCATTTCAACCCATTCCGTGGAACAGGCAGTGAAGGCCGCCGAAGAAGGAGCGGACTACATCGCCATCGGCCCAGTCTTTCCAACTTCCACCAAGGAAAACCCTGACCCCGTCGTGGGAACAAGAGGCGTGTCCGAGGTCAGGAAAAGAATCGGCTCGCTTCCACTCATTGCTATCGGGGGAATAAACAGCGGGAACGTAGCAGAGGTGATTCGCGCAGGCGCTGACGGGGTGGCCGTGGCCTCGGCCGTCGCGCTCGCGGACCATCCGGAATCGGCGACCCGAGCCCTTACAGAAGAAATCACACGCGCTCGCCATCTTTCAGCCTAAGGCCGTCCTGTGGCAACACATTAGGGGGGATCGACCACGAAGACATCTCGGGAGCCATCACGAATGATACAACTCGCAAGGAGACTGTTGTGCTTATGCTCCGCTTCCATCCTGTTTGCCGTATTCGGCCTTGCAACCAGTGGGTGCAGCGGGGACGGCGACGGCGAGGGCGGCTTGGCGACAGTGGCCGTGACCCGTGGCGGCATCGAGCGGCTTGTCATTGCCACGGGAAGAATCGAACCATTCTCGAAGGTTGAAATCCGCTCGAAGGTCGACGGACTTATCAAGACAGTAGCCGTTGATGAGGGAGACCAGGTCTCGAAGGGGCAGGTGATTATCGAGATTGATAAAGATATCCTGGAATCGAGGGTAAGAGAAGCGCGCGCGGCCCTGGAGCGAGCCCGTGCTCGATATGAACAAGCGCAGATCGAAGCTTCTCCGAGCGAGATGGAACTAGCTCAGAAGAAGCATGAGCGTTTGCAGCAACTCTTCTCCACGGGATTTGCTTCTCAACAGGAGCTCGATGACGCAGAGACAGCGTTGACGGTTGCCAGGGAAGTGTATCGCGCCAAGCAGGCTGCGGTTTCGATGGCGAAGGCGGAGTTGTCAGCGATACAGGCGGCATTAGACCGTGCGGAGAATGAATTAAGATATGCGACCATTGAATCGCCGTTAGATGGAATTGTGCTCAGCCGGAGCGTTGACGCAGGCGCAGCCGTGGCCTCGGTCGCTTCCACCATGGGCACGCTGCTGATGACGCTTGCCGATGTGCGCGAAATGCATTTTGTCGGCGATGTTGATGAGACTGATATTGGCATGGTTCGCGATGGAATGCCGGCACGCATTTCGGTGGAATCGTATCCCGGCAAGAAATTCCATGGCACGGTCAAGAGAATCGCTCCGCTCGGGGTTGAAAAAGATAAGATTATGAACTTTGAAGTCGAGATTACCATCGAGGATGCTGATTTTCCGTTGAGAACGAACATGACTGCCGACGCCGAGATCATTATCGAGACGCATGAGAATGCTTTGCTCGTGCCACAGAACTCCCTGCGGTACAAGCGCAGCCAAGCCTATGTGGAAGTGCCCGACAACACGCAGGAAGCGGGAAGACGGCCGGTAGATGTGGTCCTCGGGATCAGCGGAACAAACTTCAGCGAGGTGCTCTCCGGATTGAAGGAAAATGACAGGGTGATTGTCCCTGCAGAATGAATAATGGACAAAGGTATTCTATGAGCAGCATAGACCAATATGTGGTTGCACTGAGAGGAGTCACCAAAGTCTATGGTTCTTCCGACGTAGAGGTGCACGCGCTGCGAGGAATATCGGTCGGAATTCACATGGGCGAGTTCGTTTCCATTGTCGGCCCCTCGGGCTCGGGAAAGACAACGTTGATGGACATAATCGGCTGCCTGTCCCGCCCGACATCGGGCGAATACTATCTCGGAGGCAAGGATGTCAGCCGACTGAACGACGATGCCCTTGCCGAGATACGGAACAACGAGATAGGATTCGTGTTTCAGACGTTCAACCTGATTCCGCGTCTGACCGCTCTTCAGAATGTCGAGCTACCGCTTGTGTATGCCGGTGTGCCTGCACGCGAGCGCTTTCGGCGGGCGCAAGAGCTGTTGGAGTCCGTGGGCCTGGCAGAGCGGATACACCATAAGCCGAGTGCGCTTTCCGGCGGTGAGGTGCAGAGAGTGGCCGTGGCGCGCGCTCTCGTAAATCGTCCCTCGCTCATTCTGGCGGACGAGCCGACCGGCAACCTGGATAGCACGTCGGAGGCCGAAATCATCGCGTTGCTTAAGGACTTGCACGATAAAGGAAATACGATAATCATTGTAACGCATAATCCCTCGGTGGCCGGGCAGGCGCAAAGGACTATCAGCCTGAAAGACGGCCACGTAGTTTCCGACCTTTCTAAAGCGCCTTCGTAAGATGAACATCTGGAACATTCTCTCCCAATCTCTCGAAAGCCTCTCGACGAATCGGCTGCGGTCACTGCTCACCATGCTCGGAGTCGTATGGGGCACGGCATCTGTTGTCTTCCTGTTGGGATTTGGGAAAGGCTTCGTCTCGGTCATGAGAGCGGAAGCTCGCTCAGGAAGCGATGGATATGTCGTGTTCTGGCCGAAGCGGGCGCTTTCGGAGGTGAGCGGTCGAAAAGGAGCGCGACAGCTCAGCTTTGAACTGAAAGAGGTTGACGTGATTTTGAACCATTGCCCGTCAGTGCGTTATGTCACCCCTGCCGACCACGTATATACCCTCATGAAGCATGAGAACAGGCTGAAAATGGGGGGTGTCTTCGGCGTGATGCCGGATGCATTCCATATTTACAACTTGAGCCTCGAGCAGGGACGCTTCGTTCAGCCGAGCGACATTGACAACATGGCGCGTGTAATCGTGCTCGGCGCCGACTTGAAAGAGGCGTTATTTCCGGGCGGAATGCAGGCCATCGGACAGCACGTTAAAATCCTCGGCATTTCTTTCGAGGTAATCGGGACTCTCGCGAAAAAGGGCGAACAGCTTATCACAATGCAAAGCGAGGACGACGTGAAGGCTTATGTCCCCGTTACCTATGCTTTACGGTACCTCGGCACAAGGAAGATAGGCGAAATTGACGTCCAGCCGGGGAATCCGTCGGTCAGCAAGGAGTGCATTAGTGAAGTGAAGGCCGCGCTGGCGAAGGAACTGGATTTCTCACCGGACGACGAAGAGGCTTTGGAAATTTTTGACTTATCGAGCATGATACTCTCTTTGGACATCATGGCGCTTGCTTTGGCCGTCTTTGTCACCTTCGTGGGCGTGATTACTCTGTTTGTTGGCGCAGTCGGAGTAATGAATATCATGTTGATAAGCGTGACCGAGCGGACACGCGAGATCGGAATACGAAAGGCATTAGGCGCCAAACGAAGACAAATCCTGATGCAGTTCATGGCAGAGGCGCTCGCGATTACGGCGCTGAGCGGAATCGTGGGCATTGTTATCGGATGCGCTGTCAGTCTCGGGATTGCTGCGATGCCACGGCCGAAGATTTTCGCTGCACCGGAGATTTCCGTCTTCACGCTGGCCGTCAGTTTCCTCGTCATGGTCGGGGTGGGATTGTTTGCGGGAATTGCTCCTGCGCTTCGGGCCGCAAACATGGAGCCAGTCGAGTCATTGCGATACGAGTGAGGGAGTCTTCAGATGTTTCTTGTCGAGACAATAGCGCAAGCGTGGCAGAGCATCCGGAGTCACAAGCTGCGCACCGGACTGACGATGTTCGGGGTCATCTGGGGGATTGCATCGTTCATCATCCTGGTGGGATTGGGCAAGTCCACCCTGAAGTTATTTTCCCGGGAATTCGAGAAAGTCGGCAAAAGAATGCTCGTGATGTGGGCGGGGCAGTCAAGCAGCGGCTTGAGCGGCATCAAGGGCGGCCGCCAGATCAGGTTCACCATTGACGACGTAGAAGCCATAAAGGCGCATTGCCCGCATGTGGAGCTGGTCAGCCCGCAGATTTACACCGGCTATCAAGAGACCAAATATGAAAATGAGGTGCTGTCGTCGGAGACTTTTGGGCTCGATGTCAATTCGGGGGTCATCCGGAATCTGGATGTTGCCAAAGGGAGATTCATCAACGCTGACGACATCGCGCTGAACCGGCGGGTATGCGTACTGGGAGCGAATGTCAAGGAAAAGCTTTTCGGCGAAAGGGAGAGCGTCGGGGAATTCATCCGCATGAGCGGGATTCGCTTTCAGGTGGTCGGAGTTTTGCAACATAAAGGAGACCAATTGAGCCGGGTGAGCGGCAGCATTGACGACGACCAGATTTCAATCCCCTACACAACGGCGCAAGCGCTATTCACCGGCTCGAAATATTTCGGGATGATATACCTTCAGCCGAGGTCTCTGTTCGATGACAAGACCGTCCGTGAAGAAGTGCGCCAGACGCTCGCGCTCCGACATTCGTTTGAACCCGACGACGCAGACGCGCTTCATTTCTTCGGGATTGCCGAAATGATAGGCAGGGTCAAGGGCGTAGCCATGGGCATGGAGATTTTTTTTGGGGCGGCGAGCATCATCACGCTTCTCATTGGCGGCATCGGCGTGATGAACATCATGTTTGTTTCCATCAATGAGCGCGTGAGAGAGATTGGCATCATGAAGGCGGTGGGAGCGAAAAGCCGGCACGTGTTTCTGCAATTTATCGTTGAGTCAGTGTTTGTCACATTTCTCGCCGGCCTTATTGGAGTGCTTATCGGATGCTCCATATGTCTCCTTATTGGACTATTCAATCTTCCCCGCTTTGTTGCCGCGCCCGTGATTGATCCATTCGTGATGCTGATTGCATTCCTCACAATCACTCTTGTGGGCATTCTATCGGGCATCTTGCCTGCACTAAGGGCTTCACGGATGCAGGTCGTCGAAGCGCTCCGATATTATTGAGAAACATAACGCGATTTGCAATACGCACTCATTGTGAGCATCCGACCCCACCTGCGGCGGGGTTATGTGTGAAAGAAACGTTAGGGCCGTCACGCAAGCGCAGGGCCACAGGCCCGAGGGTCTCAGACCCGAGCGAAGCAATCTCTGTTTGCATCTTCAACGCTACGAGCGAGATTGCTTCGGTCGCTCGGGTCTGCGACCCTTCGCTCCCTCGCAATGACTAAACGGTTGCCAATTTCTTAGGGGCGACGGAGCACGTGAGGAATTCCGTGTCACAGCAAGTGTTGCCGGTTGCGCCAAATATATGCGATTGTCACCGGACCAAGGATAAGACACACGCCGCAGATGAACAGTGATTCTGCGGCGGCCATCGAGAGAGTGGCAAAGATTCCTTGCTGCAATGAATAAAGAGTGTCCATCAGACCAAGAAAGATGATTGCGCTTCCCGTGAGCAGACCGAACAAGAGTGCCCATGAGCGCCGACGGAAGATCCCGACGGCGGCGGTGAGTGCACAGAGAACCATGTAGCCGTCGGCGGCCGGGAACGAGCGTTCGTGCTCCATGTAGCACGGATTGTCAGACGTGGCCAGTGTGCCCGAAGTGAAGACCTCGACCCAGAATGCCACTGTCCCCAATGCAAAAACGATCAGGATAATTGCCAGTACGATAAGACCCTTCGGGAAAGCCTTTTCAGCCGTCATTTCAACACCTCCACATACCAAATGGAAATGGGGTCAGACCTTGAAAATTGACAAAAGCCCCACGGAGGCTGCGCGCGCAATAAAGTTCGCTCGTTTTGTCAATTTTCAAGGTCTGACCCCCAAATCCAATTCCGTCGTGTTAGAATATATCATACCGGTTGATGACACTCAACAGGGAACAATAGGCATTCGACATGACGGCGGCTCTGAGCGGGCGCATCTTATCAAAAGATTGTAGGGGTCGTTCGCGAACGACCCGTGCAATCCTGGCAACGCAGGATTCGGATCGGGCGACCCGCCGGGTCGCTCCTACAGTATACATCCACGTGAGGGGTCTCTTGCCTCGCACACCTGGTGGCGCTCCATAACAGACGGCGCGATACTGAGGTAATTCGGCCGATGAGCAGCATCCCTTCACCCAGAAGACGCGGAACACATCCTTCTGATGCCGTGCCGCGCCGCAGCGCAGGCTTCACCCTCGTCGAACTGCTCGTCGTCATCGGGATTATCGGCATCCTGGCTGCAATTCTCCTGCCTGCGCTCGCAAAGGCGAGAGAAACCGCCCGACGGTCCGCCTGCGTGAACAACCTCCGCCAAATTGCTATGATTCTTGAATTGTATGCGGCCGAGAACAAGGCCAAATTTCCTCCGGCGGAAAATAAGAGTGAAGAATTGATGCTTGATGCTAATGCCGTGTATCCGGAATATCTTTCGGATGCGATGCTTCTGGCGTGCCCGTCCGACCCGGAATATGACCCGCGAACCAACTTCCGCCTGACTATGGGCGCTTCTCTCAGCGATAACTCCTATGGCGCGGCCACGAGGCTATTCGAAGAGGGCACGGTGCATCCCGAATGTATCGGCCCATTGAGCTATGTCTATCTCGGATGGATACTCCTGGATGACAGTGAACTGTTGGCTGGAGTCCTCGTGTACACGTGGATGGATACAGTGCTCCCCATCAGCAACTCCGTCACGGACGGATGGCGCGACCGCAACTCCAATATTGCATCTTTCGGCTTTACAGGGCTTGGAAACGCAGGCACCAAATTCCACTACAGACTTGCAACAGGGGTTGACAGGTTTCTCATCACCGACGTGAATCAGGCGCTCACCGGCAAGGAATTCGGGGCAAGCATTGTGCCGGTCATGTGGGACCAGATATCAACGAATATCAGCCAATTCAACCACGTGCCCGCAGGTCAAAACGTGCTTTATCTTGATGGACACGTCGAATTCAAGCGGTTCGAAAAAGGCAATACGAAGATGCCGATATCTCCCCTCTACGCCGCCATCAATGCATTCGTGCGAAAGAAGAGTTCGCCATACTGCCCCTAAAAGGCGGACAGCGGGAAGAGCAGCTTTGCCGAAAGGGTTGTTTCGATCAGGGCTCGCAATTGTTTGGATTCTTCCAAAAGCTTCGAGCCATGCACGACAATCCACCATGCAAGCCCACTTCTCTGCCAAAAATAGGTATTATGTCCCCCGAATATTCGTATTTTTTGTGTATTTTTTGAGTTTTGCATATTCTGTTGAGAATGCGAACTCGATTAGGGGTTTTAGGGTTTGCAGGTGTAAGGGAACTTCAATGGCGCTGACCGATAAAACAGCTAGCACGTAGCAACTGATTTCCTCAACTTCCAAAATTACGGCGAGAGTGAATAGTGTAATCCATAGTGTTGTTCCTAGCACGATCGCGCATTTCGACCCCGATGCCAGGCTCAATTTTAGCATTTGTTCACGCTCCGCCGCTGTCAGGTGTTTCCAAACCTCGCGAACCATTCTCCATTCATGGGAAAAATATACCACAGATATATCCCAAATAATAACGAACAACGGAATTAAACCCAACAACAGAATTGTCCATCGCACACTAACAAGAACCAAGTAGACGATCACCGATGGCAAGAGCAACAAAGGAATGAATTTCCATATGGTTCTATATCGCACCCTGAGGTCAACTATCGAATTATGAGACTTTGCCATAGTCTCATGCCCCAAGACTTTGCTCATGCATGTAAATCGCCGTTTCTTTGAGTCATATGGAGAAATACGACCCCCTCCCCGAGGCTGCGACTTACCCCCTCGGCGCTGCTTCTGCAATGCTGTACCAAAAACAAAGAAAACAAGGGGTCAGGTCTACACATTGGACATAATTGGGACAATTTGGCAAGGAATTCCATTTCTCATAGTCCTCGTTCTTTCCTCACCTTGTCAATGGTGCTGTTCATGATTCGGTCTACGAGTGAAGGCGCGATCCGGTTTGCAATCCAGAGCATTTTGCCGGCGAAGTTCGGAATGATGATGAAACGGCCTTTCTCAAGGCCGGCGAGCGCGGCGCGCGCCACGTCCTCGGGCTGCATAATCTCCGCGCCTTCGGAAATCTTGAGCGTCTCCAGCGGCTTGTCTCTCTTGTCATCGACGAGCATCGGCGTATCAACATCGGGCGGGCAGAGCACGGAAACGTTGACGCCATACGGACGAAGCTCACTCCGGAGCGATTCCGAAAAGCCGACGACCGCGAACTTCGAGCCGCTGTATCCCGTATAGCCGAAAATTCCTTTGAGTCCGGCAAGGCTCGAGACATTCAATATCCAGCCCTCTCGCCGACTCATCATTCCATCGAGAACTGCTTTTATCATAAAGACGGTTCCGAGATAGTTGACGCGTATTTCCTGTTCCATGCCGGAGATGGGCAGCTTCTCGACGTAGCCGGCCCTCGAGACGCCAGCGGAATTTATCAGGACCGCCGGCGGCCCACAGGCTGATTCGGCTGCGTTCACCGCTTCTTGCACAGCCTTTGAATCTGCGACGTCTGCGCTAAAAAAACCGAAGCGTTGAGACTGCATGACCGCGCTCTTTTCGATCTCCTTGACGGCGGCCTTCAAGACATCTTCTCTTCGGGCAATGAGAAATATGTTCGCGCCGCGCCGGGCGAGCTCGTTCGCTATCGCCTTGCCGATGCCGCTCGAGCCTCCGGTCACAATCGCGCATTTGCCCTTCAAGTCCATGTGTTTCCTTTCCCGGAATCATCCATGGCGCATTCCATATGGCTTCATTCCGCACCTATCGGGCATGTTGCCCAAATGACACGCCGCTTCATCGTCCCATCATACCTGTCATTCTGAGCAGCAGAGGGTCGCAGACCCGGACGACGAAGAATCCCTGCTTTTGCTACAATTCTGCCTCTGTAAACAGAGATTCTTCGCTTCGCTCCTAAGAAACTGGCAACCGCTTAGTCATTGCGAGGGAGCGAAGGGTCGCAGACCCGGGCGACCGAAGCAATCTCGTTCGTAGCGTTGAAAATGCAAACGGAGATTGCTTCGCTGCGCTCGCAATGACAGCGTGGATGTTTCTTCCACACATAACCCCGCCACAGGCAGGGTCGAAGGCTCAGAATGACAAGAGTAGACTACGTTTTCTGTAACACGCCCTATCGTTCCAGCCACTCCCCTATTCCTGACTCGACTGCCATTTCATAAAGCTTTCTCGCAACGGCAGCATCCTCGATTGCTAATCCGAGATGCATGGACATGATGCGTTCCCCCGCCGAGGCGCGCGCGGGACGCTTCGAGGTGACGATATCCGACAAGTCAGCATATATGTCGGGGAAATCGCTGAAGTAGCCGTTCTGCTGGTAGTAACGAAACTGCGGGATGTCGTCCGTAATAATCTTGCCGAATTCGCGAAGCGCGGCCCGATGCCAGTACGTATCGAAGTCAACCGGACATGCGAACACGCCCGGCTTCACCCACCCGCGCTCGATGCCGGGTTCAGGAATCTTTTTGAGAGCGCCGGCGGTGACGATGATGTCTGCATCGCTTGTAGCTTTCCGCGACGAATTGCATCGGGTGAAGGTTTGGCGGGTGAATCTGGGCGACATTTCCGCAATATACCTGTCCACGTTGGCAGCCGAGATATCAAATGCCCGGATTTGGCTGATTGAAGGGAACACGGCGGCCATCGCCTCAGCGTGCGTGCGCCCTTGCACACCGCAGCCAATAATGGCAAGTGTGTGCGGATGCGGATTCGCCAGATATCTCGCCGCAACGGCGGAGGCGGCGGCCGTTCGCATAGCGGTGATCCATGCCGCGTCCATCACTGCGATGGGCATACCCGTCTCGGGATCGTTCAGGATGAGAAGGCCCAAGATATATGGAAGGCCATGAGCCGCGTTCCCCGGATAGCCACTCACCCACTTGACTGCAGCAGCATTCAGCGCCGGGACATATGCGGGCATTGCATGGATGAATGAGTCATTTCTCGGATGAATGCCCGGCTTCGGCGGCATTTCAACTTTGCCCGCCGCCTTTTCGCGAAACACTTGCTCGACGACGGCAATTATCTCGGCCATCCCCAGGCCGGTTCGAGCGATGTCGGCCTGTGACAGATAGAGAATCTTCTCTGAAAACTTCATTCGCCTACCTCATGGCACGCTGCCAACCACTGTCTTAGTACGCTCTCTCATAAGTTCGGTGACGTATTCTATCATCCCTTGCCTTTGTAGGGGTCGTTCGCGAACGACCCCTACAAGAATGCGGATACGTCAGCGTATCTATGAAAATGTGTACTTAGGTGCTTCATGTTATCAACAGGCTGAAGACCGTGTTAATTTCCCATGCCCAAAAGGGAGAGACACTGCTTGTCTCACGATGGCATTACACCGCCTTCAAGGCCCACGAGGGCAGGCCCCTACAAGAAGAATCTTGGCGCGTCTTTGGCAACCAGTCCGCGCACAGGAAATGGTTCACGCCGCGCGCGAGCATCAGCACACGATGGTTCCACAAGACCAATCCACGAACGTAATGTCGGAATACGGTTCAACCGTGAGGTGCGGATAGGATAACAGCATCTCTCAAGGCTGTGTTCGATGGACGTAGAGGAGTTCCGGCTCCATCAGTCTGGTCGTCGGGTCGTTGCGGAACAGGGGAAATTCCAGCAGCGGCAAATCATCAGTCATGACCGGAGCTCCACCCACGTACTTCCATGCCGCATCCTCATTGAGCAGGAATAAGGAAAGCACTTGTTTGCCGTCGAGGGGGTCGGCCATGTACAGGCTCAAGTCCTCTTTGATCGGCTTTGCTTCAAAGTATGCGCGGAACGATTCCCTGTCGATGCGAAGTTTCTCAGGCGTGCCGATGAGATACGTGCCGAATTTGCTCGGTGAACCCCAGACGGAGGTGTGCGGGAAAATTTCCATAAATGTCCTGAGCAACATTTTGTACTGGTCCTCGGACAAAGCGTTCCAGACGGTCGGCAGCCATTGGCAAATGATGCCGTCGGGCGTGAGCCGCTGCTTGCAGAGTTCGTAGAATTCCTTGGTGTACAGATTTGCGGTGCCAGCGCTCCATGGAGGCGGCGGCGGGTCAATCGTGATCAGGTCATACATCTTCTCCGACAAGAGAAGATAGTTCCGCCCGTCAGCGATGATCTTGCCCACGCCGGGCTCATCCAGCATCGACGGGTCATCATGAAAATACTGGAACGTCTCGATGACATACGGGCAAAGCTCGACAAGGTCCACATTCATCCCTGCCCTTCTGGCTGACACGAATGTAGTGCCCATGCCGAAGCATACGTTCAGGACGTTTTCGGGTTTCTCCGCGAGCGCAAGCGGAATGTGCGCCATGAGCTGTGTCTCCGTGCACAGAACCGTCATCACATGTCCGTTGACCGCAAGCATGTACTTCAGCCTCTGGTCTCTGCCGAGAACCGCCACCGTTGCCGTGGCATCCTCATCGAAAGCAATGACTCTCCCCTCCACCATCTTTGAGCCTTGGAGCGACAGCTCTTTCATGAACTGGTTATCAGAATCGAATCCCAAAAGAGGAGGAATGAGGAGAGCTCCGACGGCCCAGTTCACCGGCGTTGTGCCCTCATGTCTCATTGAGAGATAGATGAGCACCATGCCGGCGACAATGCTCATAAGGATGAGTACTATCATACTGTTCTTAGAGCCGAGCAGCGGAATCAGAACAAAGCCGGCGGCGAAAGAACCGACGATAGCCCCCACCGTATTCACGGCATAGAGCGACCCTACTTCCCTTCCGAGCGAGCCAAGGCTGCGCGCATAGATTCTCACGGCGGCGGGAAAGGTGGCGCCCATCAGCAGGGTCGGCGGCAGCACAATGGCGAAGGTGCTCAGGAAATTTCTTATGAAATATCCCGAGCGGCTCATATGCAGGGAATATTCCTGGAACGGCACTCTGCGAAAAAGCAGTAAGCCTGCGAAAACGCTTATCCCGATGAGCACCTCCAGCGAGCCGAACACATAGAAGGGCCTCTTGTTCCGGTCGATGATTCTGGCCGAAAAGAGACTGCCTGCCGTAAGCCCGAGCAAATAGACGACGAGAATCATGGTGAACGAGTAGATTGAGCTGCCCAGCAGAAAGACCAGCATCCGAGCCCACAATACTTCATAAGCGAGCGCGAGCATGCCGGAGACGCCGAAGATCAGGAGAACCACCCACAGGACTCCCGAGCGGCGCTCCTGCGGTTCCGTTTGTTCGGCGATACCGACGCTTACCTCACTGTCAGCGAATAGATAGCCGAATCGGTGATGGAGCGCAAGAGCTGCCAGACCAACGAGGACATTGATGGCCGCCGCCAGGTGCTCCGACCGACTTATCCCAATCCATCCAATCAGGACGAATCCGGCGAGGAAACACCCCGTCATGGCCCCTAAAGTGTTCACCGCATAAAGTGAACCGATCCCCCAGCCGGTCTTGTCCATTCGCCGGACAATGAATTTCGACAGCACCGGCAGAGTGGCGCCCATAAAAGTCGTTGGAACTACAAGGATGATGGTGGACAACGCGAAACGGGCGAGGCTCATGATATACGGGGAGTGCCCGATTCTATCATAGAGAAAGTCATATATGGGATTCAATAGCGAGAGCGCAAAGGGAATCAGCACCGCCGAGATTCCGATGAATGCTTCGAGCGCGGCATATACCCGAAGCGGGTCTTTCCTCTTGTCAATCAGGCGTCCAAAGAGAAAACTACCAAAGGCAAGACCGCCCATGAAGGCAACAAGCACGGTGCTGACAGAATAGACCGTGTTTCCGAAAATGAGGATGAGCCTGCGCGTCCATGTGACCTCATACACAAGGGCGCACATTCCTGACAGAAAAAAGAGGAGGAAAAAGACAGGGACATACCCTTGGGGCCTTTCCTGCAACGCGGTTCGCAAACCTGCTGCGGGATTGTGCGATGAAGGCTGGGCTGGTGAATCAGTTCTCATTGGGTTGGCACAGTACCGCCCGGAATCGTCTCTTGAGGAAAGTATTCCTGCTTCCGTAGTTTCAAAAGAATCACCGGCAAATTATATGAGACAGGGCGATTTAAGTCAAGGATTTGCTATTGCATGGGCCGAAGACAGGCAAAACATATTTGGCGAGTCCTGTTGGTCAAGCGAGATTTGTATCGCGTGGGGGACAAGGAAATTCCGGGGACAGAATACCTGTTTTCGGGGAAAAGAAGAAAGGGTGCCCCCTATATGTTCCTCGAGAACCGCGGCAAGCGCCCGGGCTTGTCGGAATGCAGTTGTCTTGTCAACAAAGATGCGGCTGGCAAGTGCAGGACCGTCGATCACTTTCTCTATTTGAAAAGGCTCCGGCATTTTCGGCATTCAATTGATTTCGCGCTGATGATCGCTTGAGCAATCCCCCCGTTCTCCCGCTTTTGCTTTTAAAGCGAGCGAACGGAGTTCGCACTTCGCCACTTTTCCATGATCGTTGAACGGGAGTCCGGGTAGAATCGAAACCTGGTGCGGCACCTTAAAATTCGGAAGACGTTCATTACAGAAGCGCCTAATCGCGTTTTCAGTAATGAGTCCGGGTTTACGAGGGACCACAAAGGCGGCAATCGCCTCACCCCAGAGATCATCCGGCACCCCTGTTACGGCCGCGTGCAGCACATCTGGATGGCCCGCGATGACTTCTTCGATTTCCTGAGGACTGACCCGATTGCCCATACACTTAATGAAGTCCCGCGCGCGATCCACTATGTAAATAAAGCCATCTTTATCAACTCGAGCTAGGTCGCCTGTGTACAGCTTTCCATTGCGGAAAAAAGCGGCGGTTTCCTCGGGGTCATTCCAGTAGCCGGGGCTGATATTGGGTCCGGATCCGACTATTTCGCCTATTTCTTCCGAGCCGGGACGTACCGGTTCGCCTGTCTCTTGTATCACCTCGAGTTTAGTGGAGGGAAGACCTCGACCGATTGAGCCTTCCTTTAGTTCCAAGAGTTCAGGCGGCAGGTATGACAGGCGCGCGGTCGCTTCGGTTTGGCCGTACATGACAAATATTTTCACGGCTGGCTGAGCGGCTCGCAACTCTCCCAAAATAGGGGCGGGAAGCTTTCCTCCTGCCTGCTGCAACCAGCGAAGCTTTGGAAATCGGCGCGCGGCGAAGCGGGTTCTGCGAAGAAGAATTTGATAAGACGAGGGAACCCCGGCGAAGCCGGTACATTCTTTGTCCTCGAGTTCATCCAGGCTTTTTTCAGGGAACATGAAGGTACTGGCGAGAACGACGGAGGCGCCAGCCCAAAGATGTGTATGCAGCGAAGACAGGCCGAAGCAATAAGAGAAGGGCAAAACGGCCAATACCCGGTCTTCCCGTGTAAGTTCCATATACGTGACAATGTCTTTGGTGTTTGCTTCAATGTTGCGGTGGGTTACCATCACTCCTTTTGGCCGCCCGGTGGAACCAGAGGTAAACATGATCGCAGCCAAATCAGAATCCGGATTCAGATTGATACGGTCAAGAGCGGAAGTGTCTCTCGGCGTCCTTGGAAAGGGGTGACAAATCTCAGATTCTGGCCATGAATGGATTCCGGCTGCTTGGCACCAGTTGGCTGTTTTCTCCTTGTATTTGTCTTGTGCAAGGACATGCTTGATTCCTGCGGATTGGATCAGCTCAAAAAAGACTCGCTTATCGGTACCAGGCGGGAAGGGGACCGAACAGAGACCGGCTCGAAGAGTTGCCAAATATCCGAGGACAAAAAAAGGGACATTATCGCTCCGAAGGCCGATACGGTCCCCTTTGTGGGTTCCCAATGCCAAGAGATCACACGCAAGGTCTTCTACTTTTTGGCGCAGTTCCCGATAGGTGAGAACCGAATCGCGATGTATGACGGCTGCCGAATCATCCGCTCCCCGGGCGAGGAGACCCACAGCCAAGTTAGCTGAAATATCGGACATGACTATTGCACCCCCGAACCTGCTGCGGGATTATGCGATGAAGGCTGGGCTAGTGAATCAGTTCTCATTGGGTTGGCACAGCACCGCCCGGAATCGTTCTTGAGGTAAGTATCTCTGATTTTGTAGTTTCAAAAGAGTCACCGGCAAATTATATAAGACGGGACGAATGAAGTCAAGGATTTGCTATTGCATGGGTGTGCGACATTAAGAAGAGGGTAAATTCGTCCGGTAATTCTGTAGGTGCGAATTTATTCGCATACTGTTTTCAGTTTCCTTGCATGCATATCCAGTCGAATGAATTCGACCCTACAGTTACACGTCTCCACTTGTGAATTACGAAACAGATTAGATACAGGTATTATGTCCCCGGATGGGCGCCCTGTCCGGCGGGCATTTTGCCGATGCGCAGCACCTCGTAGACCGCCAGAGCGAACAGGATGAATGTGCCGCTGCACATAAGTGCAGCGCTGTGACGCGGGTCTGTGGCTGAAAAGAGGGCCCTTACCGGAAGTTCCGCTATGAGGACAATTGCCACTGCCGCAAGGATTCTGGAAAAAACGGCTGCATGCGATTTCGCGGCCTTATTGTTCCCTGATGGCCTGAGGGCGATGAGAGCCATCGGCACGGTCAGAACGAAGTAGTGAAGCCAAACGAGTGTGGCAGAGAGCAGATATATCAGGCAGCCTATCGCGACCATGAGCATATCTTCGAAATAGGGTTCTTCCGAGTCTTCGTTGAGCGTCGCGTCGGTGTTCGGCGTGTTGCCTCTGTGTCTCCCAAACCATAGTGACACGCCCGCCATGGCGAACAACACCAGAGTTATCGGTCCGGAAAGGCCGATTCCGATTTGCTCATAGAAGAGCATAGAAACGGAGTAGTTGTGATCCTCCACAGGATAGAGGTAACCCGATACTTGCGGCAGAATCCTCAGCCAGTCCACCCAGCAGCGGACGGTTCCGAAAGCTGCGCTCGAAACGACAAAGGCGATAACAGCGGCGATTGCCATGCCGAGGGATACGTGTATGAGTTTCTTGAACCGTCGATTTGCAATCCAGAACGCGCAGAGCATGAGAACCACGTACGCGGTGTTCGGCTTCGCCATGGTTCCGAAACCGAGAACCAGCCCGCCCAGCAACTCGCGTCCACCGAGCTTTTGTTTGCTCTGCAGCCACACAAACAGGGTTAGCAGTCCGAGTTGGAGCTGGTTCACGTTGCCGACCCTCACGTCGGATAAGAGCGGCTGAAACCAGTCCATGAATACGACGGCTGCCGCCATTGCGGCTGCGGCGGAATAGCCGAGCAGTCTGCTCAAGCACAGAATGGCGAGCAAGCTCGAGGCAATGCACAATGCTCGAAAGACGGTCAGGTCTCGCACGTAATCGTCCGAGGAAAACCAATGGAACAGCGAATACAGGAACGGTGTCGAAATGCGATATGCGAAATACTTGCCTTCGTAAATGTCCTTGGCGCTTGTGTGGGGAATTGCATGACCCGACGTCCATTTTTCACGGAAGTCGATCCCGGCTGTTTGTCTTCCGTAGTCCCAAACCTTGATAATACAGAAGACAAGAAGCAAGAAAAGAAGGATTGTGGCAGCGTCCTGTGAGAGTCTATCGCGGATTCTTGGATTCATTGGGCAAAGGATGTATCACGGTCGCAGCATCGGTAGTCTTCGCCTGCCAGCCACTGCGTCAGCCTGCCTTCTCGTTATCAGGTAAACGCTCAGGCTCGCGCCGGAGCATCTCCTTGACTATATATTTCGGCAGGCGTCGAGAAGCTACGAACGACCGCACCGTAAATTCACCTATCATGCACAGGATCGTCACGATAACAAAGGCGGAGATAACAACAGCATTGAGAAGAAGACCGGTCGAGACGCCGGCCAGAATCTTGAACGGCGTAAAATAGTCAATGACAACTCTCAGGCCGAAAAGTACCGCAAGCACAAAACTGACGAGCGCCAGGAGCTGAAATGGCCGTTCCGACATGCTGACGATATTGTCCATGTTGTAATTCCAGAGTTTTCTGAATGTCCACCCCGATTTGCCGTATTTGCGCGGGCAATGCGTCACGGGCACTTCGCAGGATCGTCCGGCGCGGGAGATGACATCGGGGGTACTGAAAACGTGAAAGGGGCCGAAATCGAATGCACGCACGAGCTGTGCATTGAATATCTTGAACGTACATCCGAAATCGCGAAAGGTGCTCCGCGAAGCCTTCCGCATAATCATGTTGGCGATTTTCGAAGGAATAATCCTGAAAAGAGAATCCTTCCGGTTCTTTCTATACCCGCTTACGACGTCATACCCTTTGTCGTACTCGCGGATGAGGAGCGGTATCTCCTCCGGCGCCAACTGCAGGTCGCTGTCCATATAGACCAGGGCGCTACCGCGTGCCTGGCAAATTCCGGCAGTGAGTGCGGCCGCCTGGCCTGAGTTTTTGAACAAATCTATGACGGCGGTCACCCGTGGGTTGCGCTGAAAAATATCCTTGAGCTTTTCGATAGTGTTGTCCGTGCTACCGTCATTCACCATAATGATTTCATAGGAGCGCCCGACAGATTCCATGGTGGCAGAGATGCGTGCGTGAAACTCCTCGATGCTGTGCTCTTCATAGTGACAGGTTACGAGTACGGAGAATTCGGGCATGGCCTTCTCTGAGTCAATGTGTTGTTGTGACGCCGTGTCTCGCATGCCGGCTTCTGGTTGAGTCATCAGGATTTCTCAAGAATTTGGGGTCGCTTCCTGATAGGCCTTACCGGAGAGCCAACATAGATGGTCCATTTTTCCAGTTTTGTATCCGGAAGCACCAACGAGTTTGCGCCGACAACAGCGCCGTCCTCAAATACGGCCCCGGGCATTACCACGGAGTTTGCTCCTACGAAAGCGTGGACGCCCAGAATCACGGGGGCGCTGTAAGGGGCGCGGTTATCTAAAGGTGCAGCGGCGGACATGGCCGTAGGCAAGCCGTCATCGCTTTGGTAGCGGTCGGTCGAGGTATAAACCCGGGAACCAGAGGCAATTGCAGAATAATCACGCAGATAGGCAGGCTCAGCGCCGAGCAAGGTGCATCCTGCCGCTATATGAACATGATCCCCCAACCATATTGGAGTCGTTATCAAAACGAAATCATCCACAATACAATACCGACCGCAGTGCAGGATTTCTCCGACTATCTTCGTGTATTCAAAGGTCGTAAGCTCCGGTTTTCTGGGTATCACTTTGATGCTCCTCTTCCTGCGAGCAATCGCTGACTAACAGAAGATTTCATGTGCAAATCATTTCAAACAGAGTACGTGCCTATCACAGATTGTGCGCAGATTCGCTAAGTTTCCTGACCACAGTACAAATGTCCTGCACTACTTCTTCATCAAGAGTTCCATATATCGGAAGACAGAGGATTTGTCGCGCGATGCGCTCGGCCACGGGTAGATTACTCGGAGCGGATGACGGGAGCGCAGAATAGCAAGGGAAATGACTACAGAGCGGATAGAAGTACTTGCGAGTGAATATATTGAATTGCTTCAATACGTTGTGCAGTTCATCGCGGCTGAGCCCAAACTGTTCCTCATCAATAATGATGGGGAAATATGCGTAGTTAGAACGAATATCTCGAATGTCTTCAAGGAACGATATCCCCGCAATATCCCTGAGACCCTCGCGATAAATCCCCGCCAGTCGCCGCCGATTTTCTATCTCCTGTTCGATTGTCTCCAGCGCGAGTAACCCGAACGCCGCCTGAAGTTCATTCATTTTCCCGTTGATTCCCGGGCCGATGACGGTCTCCTCGTCGGCGATGCCGAAGTTCTTCAAGTTATTAATCCGTTTCCGCTGAGCTTCTGACTGACATACAAGCGCGCCGCCCTCGCCCGTGGTAAAGAGCTTGGTCGCGTGGAAACTCAGCATGGACAGGTCGCCATATTGCAGAATGGATTCTCCCTTATGCCGTACCCCAAAGGCGTGGGCCGCATCGTATATCACATGCAAACCGTGTCTGTGTGCGATTTCCTCAATTGCCTCCACGTCGCAGGGAGTTCCATACACATGAACCGCAAGGATGGCTTTTGTGTCAGCGCTGATGTGTTGCTCGATGCGGCTCGGGTCCAGATTGAAGGTTTTCTCGTCAATATCACAGAAGACGGGGCGAATTCCATTCCAGTAAAGCACATGGGGAGTGGCAGGAAAGGTAAACGGAGTGGTTATCACTTCGCCGCCGTTGATGCGGAGCGCCTGAAGGGCAACCATGAGAGCTATGGTACCGTTGCAGAACAGGCTCAGGTGCTCGACGCCCAGGTATTCGGCGAGACGCCGCTCGAGTTCCCGATGCAATTCGCCTTCGTTGGTAAGCCATCGCCTTTCCCAGATGCCTTTGAGCCTGCCGCAATACTCCTCGAAGCTTGGCATGGTGGGTCGCGTCACGAGTACCGGTTCGGGCAGCTTGTATTGCTGAACAAGGCTATCCAGCGAAGAAAGGCGTTTGGAAGACGTTTCCGCTTTACCTTTCACTGATGACACTCCTCGATCACAAAAATCGTGCGACCTGCTGCTGTGGACCACTTCGATACTACAAGACGCGCCAAAACCTGTCAAGCACCACTCTTCCCGCCTCACCCGATAGAATTCCGCTCCGACCCAGCTAGTCAAAGCCAATAAAGCGAGCTCACTGCTTGTCAGTGATGCCTGGCCACCACGAGCAATGAGCCTCCGGCGGGAAGGCGGATACCGCTCTTGATTATGGCTCTTTCTATCCCTGCTATTCCTCGGAGAATGACATTCGTCAATTTCCCGACCTTGAGGATTGCTATGGGGTCATATTCATCGAGGGTCTTGCTCTTCCGCTTTCGGGAGAGGAGCCTGAAGGGTAAGAGGAGTGAATGAAAGCTCGTGACGCACAGTATTGTGAATCCTGCGCGTTTCACTTTCTCGACAAGCTCTTCACGAGAGTATCGCCGTCTATGACCGAGAGAAGCATCATGGACGCTCCACAAGAAGGCGTGTTGAGGAACGACTACGATGATGCCGCCTCCCCGCCTGGTCGCGCGAAACATCTGAGCGAGAACCATGTCGTCCTCTTCGATGTGCTCGAGCACATCGAGCGCGCCGATGACATCAAATTCATCCTCGAAGGGAATATGGCGGGCATCCATCTGGAAAAGGGTGACGCCGGGAACCTTGGCTTCCGCATAGCTGAGCGCGTCGCAGAAAATATCGCTGCCCGAGAGCATTAGCTGCGGAAATTTCTTCTGAACACCGGACAGCATGAGCCCGGGCCCGCAGCCGAGTTCCAGAAAATGGTGGGCGTCGGGAAAGTACGTGCCGAGCGCCCACGCCAGAAGGCGAGACCGATTTTCAAGCCAGAAGTTTCCCGGACCTATTTCAGCCAGCGGGCCGAGAAAAGCGGGGCGGAAATCGACTGAGGCGTTGCTCAGGCCGGGCGCGAAAACGGGATGCCCGCGGTCAAACGATGGCGCCCAGCCGCAGGAAGGACAGGTCCAATTATCGGCACGGAATCGACGTTCGCAGGAGAGGCATACTTTCATGGCTATTGCCGGAGATTACTGATGTATAGACTTGTTATGCTATTTCCCCGATGCACGGACAAGTATCTGCATATCTCCATATGAGGTCAGGAACTCATAATTCGTGACAACGTAATCCCAAACAGGCCGCAACCTTGTCTCGTTTGGTATATCTAATATCTTATACTCTTCTGGATTATAGATGATATATCTCGTCTGGTTGGATTCCAATTCCCTGACGATTTCCTCCATGTATTCGGCGCGAACGGCGGAATAGAGGGCGATATTGAAGCGCGAGGCGGATTGCCGCTCGGCCAGGAAATAGACATGGCCCTCGTAAGGAAACGCAAATATTTCTTCGTCACCGCTCGTGTGTTCGCGGATGAATGCGACAATACCATTCAACTCCTCCGCTTGCGTCCGCGGAACCTTGACGCCCGCCGCCCGCGGTATGATGTCGGGACGTAATTCAACAAACACCGAGGGGGGAAGTTCCCACCAGAAGGCCGAAATTCGTGTCTTGAAATATTTGTAGGGATTCCCCGAGAGAAGAAGCGGGACTGCAACGATAATGAGCACAAGCAATGTCTTGAATCGGAACTTACGCGGTTGTTTGTCTGGCGATGGGAGCGATTCATGCGTTCCCTCCGAGTTTGCCCCTGGCGCGAGCCATGTTTGCAGAAACATCGCCACCGAGATAAGCGCCGCCGGGAGCACGGCATCAAACTGCGCCTCTCTCACGTTGCGGGCTGCTCCCTTCAAAGCAACTGCTCCGTAAGCAATCAAGCACAGGACGGATATCGCCCTATAATCGGATTTTCGTCTCAGACGTAAGAGCGCCCACGCAGCCATTCCGACATAGGCAAGTCCTATCCCGTAATAGACAGTGACGCGAATTGCCTCGGGCTCGAGCCACACACCGGGCCTGAGAACCCGAGAAAGAGGGGGCAATGGAGGCCCATACGGCATTTCTCGGGGCATCAGCAAAAGCGTATCGATGAAGGTAATTTTGAAGTACTCCCCCAAGGCTTGATTCAGAGCCAGGTGGACATAGGAAGGTATAACGGCCACTGCGAATCCGACGAGGATGCGAAAACCATTCCGCGCCAAACTCTGCACAAAACCTTCGTCGGCCTTTCGTCCGAGTGCGTGGAAAAAGAGCGCTACCCCGGCGGATAGCATGATGCTGATGCCTATCTCCTGACTGATGAGCAGTCCGAGACCGCATACGAGGCCGAGAACATAGAGGTACATGGTTTTCCGGTCGCGAAGCCAGAGATATATGAGCATCAGTCCGACGAACCCGGGTATCCATCGGATTCCTCCCCACCTCGTATCCCAGACGATTTTCATGGGAAATCGGAGCATGAGGTAGAAGGCCGAATACTTGAGGAGCGGGTTCGAGACCACGGTGCGAAGCAGGATGAAGGCAAAAAGGAAGGACAGCATATTGCCGAAAAGCTGAAAGCCGCGGAGAACGCCGAGATGCACGCCGAAGAGCTTCATGAGCCAGTACGGGATGTACTCGAGCAGCGGCCCATGCTGCATGTATATGTCTCGATACGGAACGGCGCCACTCAGCAAATCGTTGATACATGAAAGATGATAGCCTTCATCGAGTGAAAAAATGAAGCCGGAAATGAAGTCGGGCGTATAAAAGCTGAAGAATATGGCTAGTGGCGCCAGAAAGAAATCAACAAATCGCTCCAGGGATTTCGCGGGCGTAAATAGAATTGGCTCAGATCTCATGTGTTATCGCCGCTCATATCCGGGAATCGCGGTGAACGCTCTCGGTATTACCTCGATGTAATCATGAATCCGGGCCACAGGATACCACATGGTTTTCCCGGATTCTGATATCAGCCGGGCGCACATCGTGTCCCCTCTTTCAAAGAGACCGCCAACACATCAATCGGCAAAGCCGCTGTTCAACCTGCTTTTGCGCTTCAAGATCAACACGCTGCCAAATTTCTCTTCAATCACATAATGCTCCCGCACGTAATCAACGATTTCGGGAAAGCGTTCTTCCGGCGTGAGCCCTAAGATGGGGTCGTGCAGACCATAGATTACATAATCGACCGCTTGTCTTTCGAGTTCCTTAGTGACTTCCTCGCGGTCTCTTCTGAGAATCGTGTAAAACACGGGGTATTTTACTGCACTCGGGCGATCTGCCAGAAAATAATACATCGGAGAGTACGGAAAGACATAGATGGGTTCGGTGGCGCCTGTTCTCGACTGAATATGGTTGACCGTCGATTGCGTTTGCAGGGCCCACTGCGGGTCGATGTAAATATCGTTAGCGCGGGCAAGCTTCAAAGGCACAAGGTTTTCCGAAAAACTGCTCACTTTGAAAAAATAGGTGAACGGGGTGACTGCCGGATGGAATCCCGGCGATTGGGAATACCCACACACGCCGAATATCATCAGGACTATGGCCGCGAGGAAGAGCGCGACTTCCGTCTTACGGGACCGCATGCTTCCCGCTCTCATCAAAGAGGACATCCTTCGCCAGGCCATATCAATATAGGTAACGGTGAGGAGTATGAACACATATATGATTTCCCGGACCTTCGACAGCGCATACACGCTGAAGGCCCTCTGGAACAAGACCGTTCCGAAAATGACAATGCCGAGAACAAGAATATCCTTGTCAGTGAATGAGCTGCGGAGGTATCGCGCCAGCCAGAAGAACACGCTGGCAATGCAGAACACAATCGGCCAGTAGGCGAGCAACAGTTCGAGCGCTCCAGAGGAGTTCTGTTCGGGACGCGTCAATGCATGCAAGAGATTGGGGAACGGCGGACCCCACACGCCCATCGCGTAATATCCCGGAATGGTGACCAGGGTTTCCCAGACCTCGCGAAGAGCATGATTCCACGCAAAATATCCGAGTAGCGGCATGAAGAAAATGAGAATCCCCAATGCAAGAAGCCCCATCTGTCGCAGAAATCCTATTATTTTCTTAGACTCTATCATCGGGATGCTGGCCCGGCAGACTGATGCCAGGAGCATTAGGGGTGCGGCCACAAGCGAGGAAACGCCCAGGTCCTGACTCAGGAAAAGAACGAATCCCAGGAGAATCCCTGCGAGGACGAGATAGAAGGAATTCCTCACGCACAAGAACCGATAGACAAACAGAAGCGGCAGCAAGGCAACCGCAAATCTTCCTAAAGACTGCTGGAGACTCGGAAACATAGGGTAATAGAAATAAAGAGTCAGAAACATTCCGAACACAATCAGAGCTTTGCTGCGTACCGTTTCCCGCAGTATCTTGAAGATGATCAAGTAGCCGATGAAATAGCAGAAATAGGTATAGTATCTGTGGGCTTCCACGGACGCGCCGACGACCTTCATCAACCAGTACTGCGGCCAGACCATGAACGGGCCGACATGGACATAGATATCCTTGTAGATGACCTTTCCTCTGAACAGCTCATCGACCCAATGGAGATAGAGCCCTTCCTCGAAGAAAAACCCCCACCATCCCCAATACCAGTTCCGGTAAATAAAATCTTTATGAAATGTAATCAGGAACACTACAACTGACAGGGCCACCCACTTCAGCGCACCCATTCGGGTTTTCGCGCTTTCTGCAACAGGCACTGCAACGCCCTCTGGGCTTGTCGGAGCGGTACCCTCGCGCCTGTAATCAGAAAATGTGATTGCCAGGAATGCAGCAAGCCCCAGGAGGATCGAAACAGTAACGCCAAAGATGTAGTACGTGATTTCGTTCTGCTTCGGATACCCATCCAAAACCGTCCGGCTGATAATTCCGAGTTCCTTCGCTTTCTCGAGTGATGAGTAGTTCTCCGGAAGGAAATGGATGAGCATGCCAGCGACCAGCATCCCGAGCGCGATTGAGAACAAGCCCACAAGCATTTGGAATGCCTGTTTGTCGTCACGCGAGAGATATTTTCGATAACCGGAACTACTCAAGGATGATCCTTTTTGGAGAAGTGGCGGTACGGTTGGGCGCCGGACTCCTTCAAAGCACTGACATAATCCGGTGCCACTCTTGACATTATGGACAGATTCGCCGCCCATCTTATAAGACTGTCGGAGACCTTGTCAACATCGCCCTATCGACCGCCCCGCAGGTTATGTCCTCCCTCACCCTACACAACCTGTGAGATAAGATGCCTTGGCGAGCTCGGTTTCCATAACGCTATCGCCCGGCGCAGGAACGCATTCAGAAATGTGTTCTTGAAGGCGCGCCACGTTCTTGAATGAGCTCAGGCAGCATGATATAATTCGACAAGATGAATGATAATCGGAGTGAACAGTGCCCGAAAACCACCGCTGAGAAAAAGGACAGGCTGGACAAGTTGCTCGTGGAGATGAATCTGGTGACAACCCGCGCAAGGGCGAGGTCACTGATTCTGGCCGGACGCGTCAAGGTGGACTCGCAGGTTGTAGATAAGGCTGGAGCGTCTATCAAGGCCGGAAGCATCATTGAGATCGTCCGGGACAGCGAATTTGCCAGCCGCGGCGGGGAAAAGTTGGAGCACGCTCTTGTTCATTTTCGCATCGAGATTAACGGCAAGGTTGTGCTCGATGTCGGGGCCTCGACCGGCGGTTTCACCGATTGTCTGCTTCAGCATGGGGCGCGAAAGGTGTATGCAGTAGACGTCGGATATGGCCAACTGGCCTGGCGCCTGCGTAATGACCCGCGCGTGGTCGTCATGGAGCGGATAAACGCCCGCAATCTGGAGCCGGAAATGTTCCCGGAACGGCCGGAGCTTGCCGCGATCGATGTCTCCTTCATCTCGCTGACGCTTATCCTTCCGGCGATTGTGCGAACACTCGCAGATGAAGGGAAAATTCTTGCGCTCATAAAACCCCAGTTTGAAGCCGGTCGGAAGCATGTTGGCAAAGGCGGCGTCGTGCGAGACCCTGCCATTCATCAAGAAGTCGTCGAGAAAGTTGTCGGATTCGCGCGTGGCCTCGGCTTGCGGCCGGAGGGAACGGTCGAGTCGCCATTGTTGGGACCCGCAGGCAACAAAGAATTCTTCGTATACCTCTCGAAAACGCCGGTTGACAAGGGATATGAACCTCCGGGAGGCGCAGGCCAGTGGTAAGATGCCCGAAGTGCAGAGGCCTCATGACAGCAAGGGAGGCAACAAGCCACTATGGCACAAAACTCTCTGTCTTCCAGTGTGCGGAATGTTCCGGCATTTGGGTGGACAGGGACGTTGCTTTTTCCTTGAGCCGCGATTCGGCCCTCGCTGTAGAGACGGACGTCGAGCTCGAGGAAATCTCCACGACAGCGCGGGAAGTCCCGCTGTTCTGCCCGCGCTGCGAGGTGTACCTCACGGAACAAGGCGGCGGCACGTTGCCGAAAGGACTCCGGATTGACTATTGCACCACGTGCCACGGATTCTGGTTCGATAAAGGCGAGCTAATGATTTACAAGAGTTTCCTGGAAGAGAAACGCCAGAAAAGCCGTGAGAAGCTCAAGCTTGAAGAAGAAGAGCAAAGAATGCGCCGCGAGCGGTTGAAGCAATCGCCGGAATTCGCTCAACTCAAGATGGATGGGGAGCTTTCCGGATGGCAGTATTGGGCAATCGCAAATGTGGTCGGCAGAATTCTGGTCAGACTGTTGTTTCGGAAAATCTGAAACAGCTCGTACGATTGGACACAGACGTTTGTTTTCCAGCGTTTAACTCCTTCGTTTCGGAGCGCGGTGAGAGGATTCCGCATACCGTAAACAAATGGGGGCACAGGAACCGAAAATGAGAAGCGTTGGCGTGATTGTCAATCCGCAGAAGGTCAGCGCGTTTCCACTCATAAAACAGGTTATCGCATGGCTCGAGGACAAGGGAATGCGCGTTCTGCTGGATTCCGCGGTCGCCAATGCGATGAGTTCACCCGCCGAGTCGGCTTCCCCGCGCGAAATGCCGGGAAACGTTGACCTGTTGGTTGCATTTGGCGGCGACGGTACGATGCTGAGCGTCGCCCAGTTGATGAATGGAGCGACTACCCCGCTCATGGGTGTAAAGGTGGGCGGACTCGGGTTCCTCACAACGGTCACGGAGGAGGAGGTCTTCTCGACGCTCGAGGAAGTCATGACGGACAAACATCGAGTGGAACAGAGAATGATGCTTGCATGCTCCGTCATTCATCCGGACGGCTCTGTGGATAGGCAAAACGTGTCGCTGAATGACGTGGTTATCCAGAGGGACTCGCTCGAGCGAATGCTCACCATTGAGACATATGTTGACGAAGATTTTCTCGCATCGTATGCGTGCGACGGCTTGATTATTTCCACTCCAACCGGCTCAACCGCGCATTCACTTTCGGCGGGCGGGCCGATACTGTACCCTGAAGTCGAGGCGATTGTGGTGACGCCAATATGTCCGCACATGCTTACGAACCGACCCCTTGTGCTTTCCGCGAATCAGGTCTTGCGAGCGGCAGTCGTTTCCAAATTTCTGTCGACCGGTCTGATGATTGACGGTCAGATAGCCATCAGACTTCATCCGGGTGACGAAGTGGTTGTCGGCAAATCGCCCTTCTCGATTCGTCTTGTGGCCCCTTCGAGCAAGAGCTATTTCGAGGTATTGCGCGCCAAACTGAATTGGGGACGCAGGTAGAAATGCTCGAGACTCTCCACATTCGCAATTTTGCGCTGATTGATGACCTCATCATCCCATGGAAATACGGCCTTAACGTGCTTACCGGCGAGACGGGAGCCGGAAAGTCCATCATCGTCGACGCCATGGGCCTCCTCCTCGGCGAGAGAGCCTCGACAACATTTATCCGAAAAGATGCGGATTCCGCCGACATCGAGGCGCTCTTCGACATCACCGATTGTACGCACGTGAAACAACTGCTGGAGTCAATGGAACTGGATGGCTCGCAGGACGAGGTCGTGCTCAGGCGCGTTATCATCCCTGAAGGAAAAAGCAGATGCTTCCTGAATGGGACGGTCGTTACCCTCAATTTGCTATCCCAAATAGGGGATTTGATCGTGGATATTCACGGGCAGCATGAGCATCAGTCGCTTCTTCATCCCGCCAGACACCTCACCCTGCTCGACGAGTTCAGCGGATTGGGAGCCGACGTCGCCTACGTGCGTCAGGGCTATCGGGATTTGAAGGACCGCATCTCAGCCCTCGAGCGGGTCAGAGCCCGCGAGGCATCCCGGAACGAGCGGGTAACCGAACTGGAAGAAGAGCTTGCCCTGCTGGACCAAGCCGACCTCCGGGAGGGCGAAGACGAGGAGATAAAGACGCGCCGCAATGTCATCGCGCATTCCGAAAAAATTCATCGGCTGGCTTCCGAAGCATACGACATGCTGTCCGGCGGAGAGATGCATCCTGAGCCTCTGGTGAACACGTGGGGCGCCATCATGCAGGCATTGCAGGAAATTGCAGAAGTGGACCCCAGCCTGAAGGAGACGCTCGCACCGTATGAAGAGCTTCGATTCAAGCTTGACGAACTCGGGAGCATGCTGCAAGCATATGCTGCACGCCTCGAGTATGACCCCGGAGAGCTCGACGCACTTGAAAAGCGACTCGAGGTCATCTCACGGCTGAAGCGACGCCACGGGTGCGAGTCGCTACCGGAATTGATCGCATTCAGGGACCGGATGCGCGACGAATACGACCGGCTGACCGGCTCTTCGAATGAACGGGTGAAACTCGAGCGCGGGCTCGCTCAACTCCGCGAGACAATGGGTAAGACCGCTATCGTCCTGTCACAGAAAAGGAGCGAGGCAGCAAACCGGTTCGAGAAAAAAATCCAGCTCCATCTGCGGGACCTCGGCATGACGAACGCACGATTCGTTGTCTCGGTGCAGCAGGAAGAGACGCCCGACGGACCTGTCACGTACAAGGACAAGCATTGGAGGCTGTGGAGCACCGGAATAGATGCCGTTGAATTCCTCTTCTCCGCCAACGTCGGCGAGCCGCCGAGACCGCTCAAAGCGGTCGCATCCGGAGGCGAGCTATCGCGCGTCATGCTCGCGATCCGGACAATAGTCGCCCACACGGACAAGGTGCCGGTTATCATCTTCGATGAGATTGACACAGGCGTGGACGCCAACGTGGGAATGCGAATCGCGGAAAAACTGGCCTCTGTGGCTTCCTCTCAGCAGGTCATATGCGTGACGCATCGCGCTGAGATCGCAGCGATGGCGGATAATCACATCGTCGTGGACAAACAAGTGGTCTCAGGGCGCACCCGCACCGAGGTGAGCTTCCCCGCCGGGAACGAACGCGTGCGCGAAATCGCGAGAATGGTAGGAGGCGACAGCGGCCACGCGAACCTGGTCAAGTACGCACAAGAATTGCTCGCGTTTTCACGAAAGGGCAAATGAAGCCCTTGCGCCGATTCCACCTGCTCGCCCTCTTCCTCGGGCTTCTCTCCATTTGTTCATGCGCATTGCCTGCATACGCGAATTCCGGTAACACCGCCGGATTCACTGTCACCACCTTCAACATTCCCGGAATCGTTCTGGCGGCGGCTGCCGGAGACATGGACGGCGACAATGCGGCTGACCTGCTGCTCTTTCATAAACCGGAAAAGCTGTCTTACGATAAGGTCTGCTCGGTGTTCTTTCAGCGAGACGGACAGTATAGACTTCAGCCCAACCTTCAAATCCCGCTGGGAAAAAGCGTGAGCGCATTCTGTGTCAATGACATCGACTCCGACGGCTCAGACGAACTGTGCGGATTCGATGGCGAGGGGATGGTGTTGTTCGCTGCCAGCGCCTCGGATCCGGTCGTGCGGAAGAGGCTGATCGAGTGCCGTACGGTTCTCCCCCCAACCAGCAGACACTGCGCCATCGTGGACTGGGCCGCCGACCTCGGCTCCGACGGAACGGTTGACATTTTTCTGCCTGTAGCAGAGGGCATCCGGTCTTTCACGGTCGCAAAGGATATGAGCGTGACGCCCGCCCACGCGTTCGAGTTTCCGGTGAGAGGTTCGGTGAGAGAAGAGGGCGGCCAATCCTACATTACCTATCGTTTGCCGAAACTCGATTTCTCGGATTTCGACAAGGACGGGCACACTGACCTCGGAGTTTTCGACCTCGAGCGGATGGACTTCTTCCTCTCTAACAGTTCTGGGACTGCCGCCCGCCACATTCAGGCGCAACTGCTGCGGGAGCTGACCAAGGACTTTGTCGGCGGCACCTATTTCGATGACCTCAACGGCGACGGCATTCCTGATGCCGTGCTCGTTCTCTTGTCTCAGAGAAAGAATCTGCAGAGCGAAGTGCAAATCTATTTCGGAAACAAGAACTTCTTCTATGGGGACCAGCCGACCCATGTGTACTCCGGCGACGCAAATCTCATTCTACCCGTCTTCTTCGATGCAACCGGAGACGGCAAACAAGAAATGCTCCTGCAGAAAATAGATGTCGGAATCGGGTTCTTCCTGAATTACTTCCTCGCGAACCGCATCAGGGTGGAAACAGAAATCTATCGGATATCGCCCGAGGGAAAATACGAGGGAAAAGCCCTTGCGTCTCGCCCTATCTACATCCAAGCGAGCGAATCGGGAGTCGAACCGGCGCGGGGAGCGGGCGATTTCAACGGCGACGGCCT
>QZKI01000143.1 GCA_003598055.1 Candidatus Abyssobacteria bacterium SURF_17
ATGCATGGTCTGATGGCCTTGTGCCACGAAACTGGAAACGGTGGAGACAACGGAAGTCATTGACCTAAACATAACGCGCCTGCTTTCCACTCAATGGTTTATTCTTTCCTTTCGTCTGTGGCTTTCGCTTTTCGTCTCATGGTGTGGCCTTGCGGTTCAATCTCCCCCTTTCGTCTTGTTCCTTTCGTCTTTCGTCTCTTGTCGTCTTCTGTGCAGCCAGTTTGCGTTTTCGGGGTCGGCGTCCAGATTTATTACTGGTGGCACGCAGCGCAGAAATTCTTCTACCGACAGAATCGTTGTGCCGAGCGTGTTACTGAACCGGACGATTTGCGGGGCGATGATGTCGGCCTGCTCGAGCAGTTCTTCGTGCGAGAACACCTCACGCGTCGGCCCATCGGCCACAATCTTACCTTGGCTCATCAAGATGGTCCGGTGCGCGTACTCTGCGGCAATCCAGATGCAATGAGTTATCATGATGATGGTGTGGCCGCTCTCGTTGAGTCGCTTAATAAGCGCCATCATTTGTTTGAGCTCGCCGTAATCGAGGCCGGTCGTCGGCTCGTCCATCACGATTGCCCGCGGCCGCGTGGCCAAGACGGATGCGACAGCCACTTTTTGCCGTAATCCCTTGGTCAGTGTGAATGGATCTTCGAGGCGGCGTTCCCATAGGCCGACGGTTTCGAGGGCATCACGTGCCTGTTCCATCGCGCGTATCTCGTCTATGCCAAGTTTTCGCGGGCCGAAGATGACCTCATCGAGGATCTGCTCCTCAAAAATCTGATGGTCGGGATTCTGGAATACGTACCCGATGTGCCGGCCAAGTTCTGCCGCAGACATTTGAGTTGTGGGCGTGTTCTCGATGCGTACTGAGCCCCGCTCGGGCTTGAGCAAACCGTTAAGATGCTTCGCCAGCGTTGTCTTCCCGCTGCCATTCTGGCCGAGAATCGCGATGAATTCCCCATCCAGAATTCGCAGACTCACACCCCGAAGCGCGCTGATGCCGCCCTCATACGAATATGATACGTCGTCAACTTCTATGAGTGGTCTGCCGTAACATTGCATTCTTTTTTCGTCGGACTCTTTGAGAAGGTGAGCAGCGGTGGGGGAGAGGCCGTAGGAATTCCTCCGCCACAGTTGCTTCGCCTGGTCCACCGTGAGGGGCGGCTTATATGCGCCTAATTTCGCGAAGGCCTCCGTGAGTTGGAGCGGCATGATGCGGCATTCATCGAGTAGGCGAGCGTTACGGAGTATCTCTTCGGGAGGGCCGTCGGCAACGATGCGACCTTCGCGCAGCAGAACGGCCCGGTCAGCCGCCAGAATCTCCTCGGTGTCATGCTCCACCACGACAAGCGTTTGCTTGCTTTCTTCGAGGAGATGCCGCGTCAAATCAAAAATGCGGCGTTTGTTTTTTGGGTCGAGGTCGGTCGTCGGCTCGTCGAGACACAGAATGCTCGGCTGGAGTGACAACGTGGACGCGATGGCGAGCAGTTGCTTCTGTCCGCCGGAGAGCGTGGCCGGCTGCCTGCCCTTGAGCGAGGTCAAGCCGGTCAGCTCGAGTGCGCGGTGGATTCTGTTCCGTATCTCATCAATCGGGAGGCCAAGATTCTCCGGCCCGAATGCGACCTCAAGTTCCACTTCGGTCGAGAAGAGTTGCGACTCGAAATCCTGGAAAACAATGCCCACATGTGGGAAGAGGTCCTTGACGGTTTGCTCGCGCGTCTCCATTCCCTTGATTCTGACGCTGCCCTGAAATGCGCCTTTGACAAGGTGGGGGATAAGCCCGTTGAGCGTAAGGCAGAGAGTGGATTTACCGGCCTCGTTTGGCCCAGTGATGACGACATGCTCGCCCTCGGCGACGGTGAGGTCGATATTCTTAAGTGTGTCGTCCGAGGCGGCGCGGTACCGAAAATTGAGAGATGCTATCTCGATAATGGGCAATTCTTGGATGATTTTCGATTTTGGATTTTCGATTTTGGATTGCAAGGAATCGCTTTACAGTTTACGGTCTAAGGTCATATCTGCGAGCAGTGATTCAGTTTGCGTTTGGCCTCACCTATGCCAACAGGCATCCCACTATCAGCATGACGAGAAACGGGGTGACGCCGAGTGCGACCGAGGGTGTTGTAGCGCCTGTGCCGAAAGTGAACGGAACGGCCTCTGTCGCCCCGAGTGATATCGAAATCCCCACAACGAAACCGCCAAGCACTCCTGCCCATATGAGCACGGCGCCTACTTTGGGACTTGGCCCCTTGGGTCGGTCGCGCTCGTCCATGATTGCGAACCACACGAGGTCCCATCGGTTCAGCCGCCGATAGAGCAGTCGCATGAGTGGTACTCCGAGCACGAGACAGGCCAGAGCGTTATTGAGCGCGATGATGGGGCCAATAACCGCGAACGGGAGCAGTCTTACCACTTCGAGCCACCAGGCAACGACCTCGGCACACACGAGGCTGCTGAGAATTGCAATAAGGATGAAATTGAGCGTTTTCTTGCCGGAGTCAATAGCAAGATCTTCCCGGGAGTTAGCTAGGCCCATGCTTGCCCACAGCTTATAGCCCACGAGTCCATAGAAGAAGTTTCCGACAAAGCCTCCCACGCTTCCGATGCCGAGCGTGCCGAAGAAGTCGTTGATGATGTTGCCGAACGCAGCTCCCCACGCGCCCGCGGGTCCGAACAGCAATCCGAAGACGACGGGCACGACGGCGCCGGGCCGGAATTCCGTTATTCCAGGTACTATGGTAACAATCTTAAGCGGAATTACCAGGGCGGCATAGAAGGCAGCGCTCACCGCAACGAGCACCACCATCTTCGTGTACTTCCACATCGTCCAGACTTCTCGCAGCATGATGGTCCACCTCTATCGCCGATAGGGCACCAGGAACGCGCATCCATTCACGGTCATTGCGAGGGAGCGAATCCCGCTTTTAGCGGGAGAGCGACCGAAGCAATCTCGTTTTGCGAGCCGTCCGACAGGAGATTGCTTCGTCATCCCGCAGAGCGCGGGATGACTCGCAATGACAAAATGGAGAAGACCTGAGGCAATTTTCCTCTGTGCAGAACCAGGCCAGCAGTGGCCTGCCGAACGCTACGGAAGAATCAAATCCAATATAATGAAAGCGTAGTGGTCTGTCAAATCGGAATCGGCCTTCAGCGTTTCTGCCGAAGCTTCTTTAGGGGAAGGGTGTTGAGGATGTCGGTCGCCTCGAGCCACCCACGCCGGGCGACAGCCACTCCGAGGCGAATCATGTTCATGTGGTCGAGGTGATGTGCGTCGGTTCCGATAGCAAGCTTGACCCCTAGTTCCTTGGCGCGCTTGCACCAGATGTCGTCGAGGTCGAGCCTGTCGTAGTTGGCATTGATTTCGATGGCCGTGCCCGTCTTGGCTGCGACAGCCAGGAGTTCCTCGACATCGACCTCGTATGGGCTCCGCTGACCGATAAGCCTGCCGGTAGGGTGTGCGATGCAATCAACGAATGGGTTCTCCATGGCCGAGGTGATTCGGCGCGTAATCTTTTCGCGAGGCTGCTTGAAACCCGAGTGTATGGAGGCAACCACCCAGTCGAACTTTTCCAGAAGCTTATCAGGATAATCGAGGCCGCCGTCGCCGAGTATGTCCAGTTCCGTGCCAAGAAGCAGCTTGAGACTCTTGAGTTTTGAGTTAATTTTCTGAATCTCCTTTCCTTTCTGCTCCACTCGCTCGGGCGTGAGGCCGCGTGCGATCTTAAGCGATTGGGAATGGTCCGTCACGGCGATATATTTGTAGCCAAGAGCTTCAGCCTGCTCTGCGAGCTGCTCGAGCGTAGCGCGGCCATCGCTGAAATTGGAATGCACGTGCAAATCACCCTTTATCTGCTTTGAGGTCACCAAGGCGGGTAGTGAACCCTCCTTTGCGGCCTCAATTTCGCCTCGGTCTTCCCGTATTTCCGGTGGCATCCATTGCAGGCCAATTGCCTCGTAGATTTCCTTTTCCTCTTTGCCGCCGACTTTCTTGTCACCCCGGAAAACCCCGTATTCATTTATCTTAAGCCCAAGCCCCTTCGCGATGTCACGCAGCTTGATATTGTGTTCCTTCGAGCCGGTGAAATACTGAAGCGCTGCGCCGAAGCACTCTTCATCGACTACTCGGAGGTCAATCTGCTGATTGCCTTGTACGATTACGCTTGCCTTGGTAGTGCCAGCGGCTAGAACTCTCTTAACCTGTGGGAGCGCTGCGAACGCTTCGATCGCTTTCTTGTGGTCGGAGGCCGAGGCAAGGATATCTATATCGCCGATGGTCTCGCGCATGCGTCGCAAGCTGCCAGCCAATTCCGCTCGCCGAACGCTCTTGAACTTGCGCACCTCGTCCAGGACTTGTTCTGCTATCGGGAGCGCCACTCCGAGCGGTATTCGCTTTGAGGCCTCGCGGAGCAACTGGATACCCTTGAGGATGTTCTCTCCCTTCTTTTCACCCATTCCGGGCAACTCCGCCAAGCGTCCCGAATGGATTGCATCCTCGAGGGCCGCAAACGTGTCTATCTTGAGTCGTGAATGAATCAGGGCGAGGCTTTTTGGCCCCATTCCCGGTATCTGAAGCATGCTAATGAGTTCATCCGATAGGCCCTTCCGCTCCTCCTCGTATTTCTTGATTTTCCCCGTCTTCAGATACTCTTGAATTTTCTCCGCCGTACTCTTCCCGATGCCCGGCAGGTTCGCAAGCCGGTTCTCGGCCGCGACAACCGCGATGTCCTCGCTCGTATCACGAAGCGTGCGCGCGGCTTTTCGATACGAGTTGACCTTGAACACCATTTCACCCTTGAACTCGAGGACATCGGCGAGTTGGTCAAATACATCGGCTATCTCAGAATTTTTCATGGAGGCCCCGAAGGTGACTCAACGGTCGGTCGGCATATTCAGTCCCCAATGCTCGACGAGATGGTCAAGAAGGGCTTCTACGTGCCGTTCAATCTCCCTATATGCGGAAACGAAATAGTCGAAGGGTGCTCCGTAGGGGTCTTCGATCTCTCTGCCCCGACTGTGGGCCGGACCGAAGTCCGATAGCAGACAATACTTACCACAACCGTCTTTCACCACGACATTAGACTCGATTATGTGATCTCGTTCCATACCAATGACAAGGTCGGCGGCATCGAGCAACTCTCTCGAAATAGGGCGGGAACGATGGGAGGAGATGTCTACTTTATGATGAAATGCCACTTCGAGTGCGAGTTCCGCAGCGGGCCAACCCGTCAGCGCAAATGTGCCTGCCGACGAAACCTTGATGGAGTTGATCCCCCTGTCTGCCAGCAGTTTCCGAAGGATTCCCTCCGCGAGCGGAGACCGACACAGGTTTCCTGTACACACAAAAAGAACATGTCTTCCCATGCCATTAATGTAAAGCAATCGTGGGATTCTGTCAAGAACCGCAAGGCGGCTGCGTGACTGAGTAAAGCGCGGGGCAGGTTTGCGATTAATGGCGGCTCAGGCGTCGGTGATATTTTAGGTTGATTGGATCTGTTGCCGAATGTCGTGAATGAGCGAGGAATAGTGGGAGTTGCTCTTGAGCATACCTTCAATTTTCCTGCATGCGTGCATGACCGTCGTATGGTCCTTGCCGCCAAAGGCCTCACCGATTGCCGAAAGTGACAGCGAGGTGAGCTCGCGGCTCATATACATGGCTATCTGTCGCGGAAGCGCAATCGAGCGCGAACGCTGCCTGGAAGAGAGGTCAGATTCTCTGATTCCAAAGAATTTCGCCGTGACTTGTTTTATCTTTCCCACGGTGATCTCGCGTATCCCACCATGCTTGATGATCTCTTGGAGCACTTCCCGTGTCAGCTCCGGCGAAGGTGAAACCCCGCGTATGCTTGCGGTGGCGAGTAGCCTCGTCAGCACCCCCTCGAGCTCGCGCACGTTTGAGCTTGCCTGCTGCGCTATCAGTGCAAATGTCTCCTGCGAAAGGTGCGCGCTGCAACCTTCCGCCTTCTTCCTGAGAATTGCCACCCGGGTATCGAAATCAGGCGGCTCAAGGGCGGCGACAAGTCCCCACTCGAACCTGCTTACAAGCCGATTTTCAAGCGTTGGAATCTGTTTCGGAGGTCGGTCGGACGATATGACAATTTGCTTCTTCTTGTCATGGAGTGCATTGAACGTATGAAAGAACTCCTCCTGAGTGGCGTCCTTTCCCGCAATAAAGTGGATGTCGTCTATGAGCAGGAAGTCGATGGTCCGAAATTTTTGCCGAAACTCCTCAGTGGCCCGGTTCTGGATGGCCAAGATCAATTGATTCGTGAATTGCTCCGTGGAAAGGTAGAGAGCCCTCAAGCTTCCTGTGTGGCGCTTCACTGCGTAGTGGCCAATTGCCTGCATCAGATGTGTCTTGCCAAGGCCGACTCCACCATGCAGGAAGAACGGATTGTAATACTCTGCCGGGCGTTCAGCCACTGCTCTTGCCGCTGAATGGGCGAACAGGTTGCACGAGCCAACTACGAAGTTCTCGAACGTATATTGTGGATTGAGACGCGATTGGATATATGGCACGGGCAGTACCAAACGGTCAGTATAAGCCGTCAAAACCAGTTCTTAGACAAAAATTCACAGAATTATCAACAGTCCCGCTAGGAAATTATAAGTCATTTAAAATTAACTGCTTAGATAGTGAGACTCGACAAACAGCCGAAATCTTATCCACAAGTTTATCCACAAAGGACATCTGTAACGAATCGCTACAAATACCAGAGCTAACCAAAGCCGGCCCTGTTGAACAAACATTTGGTACAGGGAGCGCATGGGAAGGCTTTCAGCGACATGAAATCCTATCCTCTTGATCCATGACAGCTTGTCGTTAACTGCAGAGACGTAACAAAAAGTTACTGCTTCTGATTTCCGTAGAGGTTGGAAAGATGCAAGCGCGCTTCGGTGATGGATGTTCGGCAAGCAGGTTTCCAGCATATGGGTCGAGATAGTTGGTGATATGAGATGGTTCAGAGGCGGGTATCAGGCGTATCCCATGGTTTCGCCGACGACTTCTTCGATTGTGGTTATGCCCGCCAGTATCTTCCGTATGCCCGCTTCACGGAGGGACCTCATGCCCGCACGGATGGCGGCGTCCCTGATTTCGCCGGTTGCGGACCGTTGCAGGACGAGGTCGCGAGTTTCGTCGTTGAGTGTCATGAGTTCGTAGATGCCTGTTCGGCCTTTGTAACCGATGTGCGAGCATTCCTTGCATCCGCGTGCCCGATATATCTTATGCCCTTCTAGTTGTTCCTTTGTGAGGCCAATTGTGTCGAGTTCTTCTTGTGTCGGCTCATATTCCTCACGACAGAAGAGGCAGAGCTTACGGACGAGTCGTTGCGCGACGATTGCCTCAATTGTAGATGTGATGAGGAAGGGCTCGATGTCCATGTCGATGAGACGCGTGATGGTGCTCGGGGCGTCATTGGTGTGAAGGGTGCTGAATACGAGGTGACCGGTCAATGATGCCTCAACGGCGAGCGCCGCCGTCTCGATGTCACGGATCTCGCCGACCATGCAGATGTCCGGGTCTTGGCGGAGAATCGACCGCAGGCACTTTGCGAATGTCAGTCCGACCTTCTCATTGATGTTCACCTGAACGATTCCATTCACCTGGTATTCGACGGGGTCCTCGGTGGTTATTATCTTCCATTCGGGGCTGTTGAGCTCGTTGAGGCAGGCATAGAGTGTCGTTGTTTTGCCTGAGCCGGTCGGCCCCGTTACCAGGATGATACCGCTGGGCCGCTGAATAAGGTCCGCTACCACAGTAAGTTGGTTTTCCTCGAGGCCCAGTCCCTCGAGCGCGATCATGACCGCGCTCCGGTCGAGGATACGGATCACGACGCTCTCGCCGAACATCGTGGGCAGGAACGAGATTCGGAGGTCGATGTCCTTGCCGCCGAGCGAGAGCTGTATACGCCCGTCCTGAGGCAGCCTCCGCTCAGCTATGTCGAGGTTCGACATAACCTTGAGGCGTGAGCTCACGGCGATGCTCAGATGTTTCGGTGGTGTCGCGATAGTGTACAGCACGCCGTCAACGCGCTGGCGCACCTGGTAGTCTTCCTCGAAGGGCTCAAAATGAAGGTCGGATGCCCGGCTTTGAATCGCCTGCAGGATGACGAGATTGATGAGTTTTATGACGGGTGCTTCATGCGCGATAGCGATGAGATTGTTCGCGTCGGCTATCTCTTCGCGCGAGCCCTTGACCGTAGCGTTGTCGATGACTTTTTCCACATCGGCGAAAAGCTCGTCGATCATCGCCGCCGCCGACTCTTTCTGATACCCATAGTGTCTCTCGATAGCAGCCGCAATTTCGCTCTGCGTGCTGACTGCTCCCTCTATCTCGCAACCGAGGATTACTTTAAGGTCGTCGATGGTGTTGATCGCGAGGGGGTCGGCCATCGCAATGGTCAAGATATTGTCGGTCTTGCGTATTGGGATTATGTTATAGAACTGGGCGATGTCGGGAGTGACGAGGTTGAGAACGTCGGGGTCGATTGATGCCTGTCCGAGGTTTGCCTGTTCCATACCCTGCTGGATACCCAGGGCATTGACGATATCCTGCTCGGTGGCGTAGCCCATGCTCACGAGGGTGCGACCCAAGAACTCACGCGTTACCCGCTGCTTCTCGAGGGCCTCCTCAAGCTGGGCCGCAGTTATGACGCCGTTCTCAAGCAGTATCTCGCCGAGATTTCTTGTCCCGAGTGGCAAGGCGAATTCACCCTTTCATGTTTCGACCTAAGAGACGCTTTTCACGAGTTTGTACCCCGGCAAGGGGTCGTCTTGCTGCGTGATTGAGACGGCTTCTGCGATGGTGGTAATGCCTGCGAACACCTTGAGCCATGCGTCGTCCCGAAGTGTCCGCATACCCGCGCGGCGCGCCTGGTTCTTAAGATTGATTGTCGGCTCGTGTTTCAGCACCATGTCGCGGATCTTCTGGTTCATCACAAGGAGTTCAAGCACAGTTGTTCGGCCATGGTAGCCGGTGCGGTTGCAGCTCTCGCAGCCTGCTCCCTTGTGAAACGTGATGTCACGGACCTCGTCCGGGTCGAGGCCTACGTGGTGCAACTCATCGTCAGATGGACGGTATTCCGCTTTGCAGCTTCTGCAGATTTTGCGGACAAGCCGCTGGGCAGATACGGCCTGCACCGCGGACGCCACGAGGAACGGTTTTATGCCCATATCGATCAATCGGTTCAGAGCGCCAGCGGCATCATTCGTATGAAGCGTGCTGAACACAAGGTGTCCGGTGAGGGCTGCGCGGATGGCGATTTCCGCGGTTTCGCTGTCGCGGATTTCTCCGACCATCACGATGTCGGGAGACTGTCGCAGGATGGACCTCAGTCCGGCGGCGAAGGTGAGCCCTATTTCCTCTTCAATCTGCACCTGGTTGATGCCGGACAGGACGTACTCGACGGGGTTTTCAATGGTGATTATCTTGCGCTCGGGCGTGTTTATCGTATTGAGAGAGGCGTACAAGGTAGTCGTCTTGCCGGAGCCCGTAGGCCCGGTGACAAGGACGATTCCCGTGGGGATGTGCAGCAAGCCCTCCCATTGTCTGAGCAAGTCGGGCGCATAGCCGAGGTCGCGTAAATCGAGGGCGAGGCTGCTCTTGTCAAGGATACGGAGCACGAAACTCTCGCCGAATATTGCCGGCAGCGCCGATGCACGAAGGTCGATGTCCTTACCCATCAACTGCAGCTTTATTCTGCCGTCCTGCGGAATTCTTTTCTCGGAAATGTCCATGCCGGCCATGAGCTTCAGGCGCGAGAGGATGGAATTCTGAAGCGCCTTCGGCGGCGGATTCACCTCGTGCAGAATGCCGTCAATGCGATACCGCACTTTGAGTTCGCGCTCGAACGGTTCTATATGAATATCGCTCGCACGGTGTCTGAACGCCTCCAGAATGAGCAAAGTCACCAGCTTAATTATCGGGCCTTCATCGCTCTCTTCGTCGTCGCCGCCTTCCATAATTGAGCCGTCGAACTCGATGCTCTCGACGCTCAGGCTGCTCACGCTCAGGCTGCTTACCGTGCTCAGGCTGTCTCCACTTACCTGAGACAACATCGTGTCAACGGTTACCTCTTCGAGCCCGTAGTATTTCCTGATGGCGTCCTTAATATCCCCCGGGGTGGCGACGACCGCACTGATGTTGCACTCGAGAAGCAGTCGAAGATTGTCAACGACTCCGAGGTTTGTGGGGTCTGCCATGGCAACGTAGAGCGTTCTCCCGTCTTTTCGGACGGGGATGACTTGATATATCTTTGCTATCGAGGGTTGCACGAAATCCACGAGGTCTTGGGAGATTTCGAGGTTCGCAAGGTTGACGAGCGGAAGATTGAGCTGCGTGGCGAGGGCCTCGGCCAGATGATGAGCCGTGATGTAGCCGAAACTGACAAGAACGTCGCCCAGTCGCTTGCCACTGGCGCGGGTCTGCTGTCGCTTCAGAGCATCCCTAAGCTGTTCCTGCGTGATGGCGCCCTGCGCCAGCAGAATTTGTCCCAGTGACTTGCTACTCTCTACGACTGCCAACCGCCTTCCCCCCTTCCACGTGGCGGATTATACCACAAAAATTATACCGCAACCCGGAAACGATGTCAACCTGAACGGCATCTTCATCGTGGACGCGCGGCGTCTGCACTCAGTTCTTGCCCGTGGCGCAAGGAATTGCCTAAAGCATACTTACAGAGGTCACCAGCATGGAGACGTTCAATCCTCCGCCGAGTCGTGATTCCGGCTGGATGCGAATGCTCGCAATCGCCACGCCGGCAGCGGCGCCCTCAATTTCATGCATGTATGAGATGAGGTTTTCCAGTGAAACCCCTTCCAGTCTGACCTCGACGGCTTCCTCGGAGACATTAGCGCTGAGGTTGCGGCGGGAAGGCTTCAGTGACGTCAGGTTGTTCTTGAGATTGAGCCGGTTGGCTGTCTGGTCGAGAAAAGAGAACAATGCAAAGTCGCGCGGACGCCGACTCACGCGTTGTTTGATGGCCTTTGATTCCTCAAGTATCTGGTCGTACTCCAGCTTGAGCAGTCTCAGCTCGACTAATTGGTCGCGCGCCCTGGTGGTTTGATCATCAAGATTCGCGCGTCTTTTCACTAACGGCGAGATAATCAGCATATGAACGAGAATGCCGACGACAATGCAGCTCAAAGCGACGACGTATTTCTTTTCGCGGCCTTTAAGCTCAATCATTTTACTGCCTCGGCTTGCGCCTCCACAGTCACTGCCGGCTCGTGCGCGACGCGCGCTCTGATGCGGAAGTTGACCTTGTCTCCCTTGTCCGCCTTGGTGGCTGAATCGATCTTGACTTCGGAAAGCAATGGCGAGGCTTCGAGACGTCCCTGAAGCACGTTGATCTTGTCAAAGGAATCGACTTCGCCCGTCATTCGGAGAACGTCCTCAGACACTGAGAAATCATTCAAGGTTAGATTCTTCTGGTCAGGGATGCTTGAAGCAACCGCTGCGAGAACGTCGAGCGGTGAAACATAATGGGATGAGTAGTTCCTGAGCAGCTTGAACTTGTCTTGCTCTTCCCGTATCTTCTGCTGGGCGGCCTCCGGGGACTTGACCCCTGGCATCGAATCGGCGAAGATTTGGAGCATTTCGCGATTGAGCGACTCCAATTCGATTGACTGATACCGGGTCTGGGCCAACAGGCTGCCGAACCATGCGATCAATGCCACGGCAGCGATGGCGAAGCTGAAAATAATATTGGGTTTGAGGCGTGCGAGCAGCGGGACGGGCGCATATTCCTCTTGTCTGAAGTTCACGGCATTTGCCGAGGCTCCCAAACCAACGTTTGCGAGCGCGATGGCAAGCTGGTAATCCTTGGTGTTCTCCCGGAGCGCGAGGGGAATTTCGAGCACAGCGTGCGCATCAAATTCAACGGTTCTCACGGGAAAATCCTGGAACGATGCCTGCAGCAGCCTTTGCAGGTCTTCCGCATCAGAACCGGCTACACAAAGCGCGCCGATTTCATTCTGTGCGCCTGCCGACGCCCCGAAGCCGAGGAGGGAACGCCGAAGTTCCTTAGCGAGCTGTTCTTGCGGAATCAGCGCATCAAAATGACGATAGCCGACCAATCTCTCCCCTACAAAGAACCCGAGGAAAGCGGTCTTTTCGTCTCGACGGAGCAGAGCCGTTACTTTGTCGCGCGTGAACACAAACGGGTCCATGAAAAAATCAGCAAGCGCCAGGGCATCCAGCGTCAAGACCTGCGGGTCGACACCGGCCATCTTGAGGACGTCAAGCCGCTGTGAAATATGCTCCTTGGCGACCGCTATCGCGAGCACCTCGGCGCCATCTTGCGCCATTCGTATTGTCAGAAAATCGGAGATGATCTGTTCGACGGGATAGGGGACTTGAGGCTCCATCTGAAATTTCAGCGTCTTGAGAATCTTGCCCGCGTCCTTGATGGGCATCTTCAATATGCGGTTTATGCTGTAAGCCGCAGGGAGGCATGCGACACAAACGTCGCTATCAAGCGCATTTTCCTCGAATGCCTGTCGGATGATGGAAGCGGCTACCGCCCGTGTTTCCTGCTCCGGTGCTTCGGGAATCTCCCTCTCAATCAGATTCAGCACTCTCACCTTGCCGCCCTGTTGAGCGACGACGGCTATGCGAACCCGGTTATGCTGAATGTCAATGCCTATGCTCTTGGCCTGAAAAATCATCGTTCGACCTTCCACGACGCGGTCATGATGGTTATCTGGTCACCTTGCGGGACGCCATCTTCGCCGTACGCGCGCTTGAGGAGCGAGCGTATCTGTACACTGTGGGGCGAAGGCGACTCGGGGAGAATCCGACCGGTTGATGTGACAAGGAAATACGAGCTTCGCGTTGTGAGCTTCTGCAAGATGTCGGGAATCGAGAGGCGAGAGGATATATCTTGGGCGCTCTCGAACGGCGCGGCCTCCCTCGCGCTCACCGCCGAAGAGGCAAGGGAGTCGCTGTTGAGCAAGGCGGCAAGGACTTTCTCATCGGCGGTGTTGATATTCACCAGTCCCTGAGAGTCGCCAAAGACTGTGACGAACTTTGCCAGTCCGGGCTTCTCTTCGTCGCCGTAAAGAATCGTTTTATCGAAACCTTTTATCAACAAGAGTTCCTCGACGCTATCCAATGGGCCGTTCTTGCAGAGGATTGGCGGGTCCAACGTCTCGTAGTACGCGTTCTCCGCCCCAAAGGGTTCCTCCTGGTCATTCGTGTCAATCCAGTCGATAACGGCTTCCACGAGGCTTGGGTCGAGTTCGAGGAGTTCGAACAGACGTCTGACGTTTTCAACCATCGTCGTGTTTACGGTTTCAGTGCCTTGTTCGTCAGTCGGTCTCCGAACGAGACGGTTGAGGTTAAGCTTTCCCATCTCGTCCGAGATGCTTGCCTCCGTTGCGGTCGAACTTGTTTCGACTTTGATTTCTGACGCCCACTCCTCGGTGAGCGCATCGAACGCGGCCGTTTTCTTCATGTCGGCAAGCGCGTCATTCAGGAGGAGCGCCTTTGCCGTCTCAACGCCCGTGAGTGCCGCCGCTTCAGCACGGAGGTCTTCTACGAGATTGCCTGAGAGGGTCGCATAGACCCTCATGAGATAATTAAATTCGAGCACAACTACCGCAAGAATGACGGTGACAAGAAGCGTAAGCAGCAGCGCTATGCCGCGCTCATCCGGCTGTTGTCGTCTGCGCCAAATTCGTCTTATTATGGTGCATTTCTTCATGTGATGTCAAGCTGCTCACGGCTGCTGGTGAATACGTTCTCCCGGCAAAAACCCGCCGAGTTTGGGCGCTATGAACGTGGCGAACAATTGTTTGCTTATCTGCAGGGCCATATTAGTGCTTATGAGGCCTATCCTACGATAGGAGTCTCATCAGTTGCCTCAGGGGATTCTTCCTCCTCTAAAGGAGTCGGTGTCTCAGAGCCAGACTCTTCGGTTTCTTTGCTTCCCTCCTCTTCTTCCCCAGCATCTTCTTCCTCCTCCTCCTGCGTTTCTGCACCGGGCTCCTCGAGTTCCTCGAGAGGCGTGTCCACGTGCACGCGGGCAGTCGTGGAGAAGGTATAGACGGAGCCGTCGGCGTCAGCAAGTTCCAATTCCAGCCTGACGGCAGTTGGCAGCATCCCTTGTTCTTCGTAACTCCATTCCTGAATCCAGTCCGAACCGTCGAAATACTCCAGGTTGAGCGAATGGATATTCAGCGTCCACTGAATCGGCTCACTATTTTCGTCCTGCACAGAGAGAAGCGATTCGACCACGCACGTGAGCACAAGCGGGTTGTTCACGTCGGCGAGAACTTGCTCTTCCTCCGTATCTTCCACAGAAGTGGTCTCGTAGCGGACGTGCACAATTCCCGGCATCTCCTTACTGCCGAGGCCTTGGACATTGGCTGTAAATGCGCTCAGAGAATCCGCGTTGACCTCGCCAACAAAGGAATCCTCGCCGAGGAAGATGGGTTCTCCATCCTCGTTTTCCTGGTATTGTCCGCCGAAGGGCACATACGCCGAGGCAATGCTTTGAGAAAAAGTGTTCAGAATGAAGCTGGCGCGATGGTAAACTGCCGCGCGCTCCTGCTGGCTTTCGGCATTGGTCAGTGTATAGGCAAACGTCCCGAAGACAATAGTAAATATTGTCCCCAATATCGTGATGGCGACGAGGAGTTCGATAAGCGTGAAGGCTGCGCACGATGTTATCGAGGTCGCTGGGAAGTGTCGGGCTATTGCTTGCTGCCTTGTCGGAGCTTGCGGTCTGGCCGGGACTGAGTTCCTCCAAGTCATAGTATACCTTCTTACGAATTGTGGGATGGGTTCTGCTATCTTCATTCCGTCGAGGTATTTGCTAACTCTGTCATGAGTTCAAATTCGCTATCAGCGGTCGTAACCAGGATTCTGACTTTCTTAAGGTTGTCTATATCAGCATTCTCGACATCCAACTCCCATTCGTACTCCGGATGATTTGGCCCGAAGTCGCCCGAATCGCTGGCCACTTCGTCAAAGGGAAGGGTGAATATCTCCTGCATTTTTTGACGAGCCAGGATTGCGAGCATCGTCTGCTCCCTGTGTTTGTAGGACAAGTTGAGGCTGAGCAGGTGCGTTCCGAGCATGGTCACCAACACGGTGGCAATAATGCTCAGCGCCACCATTACTTCGAGGAGGGTGAAACCGTTCTCTGAACGATGCACGGTCATCCGATTTCGCCTGCGTGGGGAATAAGTGTGGGAATGCCCGTTACGCCATCATAGCGAACGGTGAATTCTTGTCCATCATCGTTTGTCAGCTGAATCGTGGCAGCGCCTGCGTAGCCGAGGGGATTGAATTCGATGTATTGAGGCCCGGACGATGAAGTTTCCGGGTCGGGGAGAACAACTTCCACGGATGAAAAATGAACTCCTTCCGGCAGTTTTTTCGGTGCAAGCAGAGGCTCAGTCGGTGTGGTCTCGCTCGTGTGAGCGGGGTCTCCCACCTGTTGCAGGAGCTCGAACTGCGTCCCGATGCGGATCCCGACGGCTGAGGCCTGCTGTTCATCGTCGGTTTCCTGGACCTCCGCTATCCAGTACTCGTCTGTGGAGGAGTCCAGGTAAAGTCGGTACGTCTTCTTCTTTGCAATTGCTTCTCCGTAGGCAAGGCTAATGGTTCCCGAAAGCGTTCGGGCTGCGCTCTTCAGCCGGCGCTCCGGGACAAACGGGTCTATCCGTGGGAGGACAATGGCGGCAATGATGCTGATAAGCGCGATCACCGCGATAAGTTCAATGAGTGTGAAGCCTTCACTCTCGGGTTTCATTCGATATTCCAGCTTTCGATGTCCGCATTCTCGTCCTCGCCGCCTTCGACACCGTCGGCGCCCAATGAGCGTATCTCGTAATCGTAACCATGAGAGCCGGGCGATTCATACACATAGGGGTTGCCCCAAGGGTCATCGGGGACTTTCGAGCTTTCGAGATAGCCGCCCTTCTTGTAGTTCTCCGGCTTTCTCCCGGCGGTCGGTTCGGCCACGAGCGATTGCAGCCCCTGCTCGGTGGCCGGATAGAATCCGTTGTCGAGCCGGAACAGCTTCAGGCCTGTCTCAAAGGCACGCATCTGTGCCTTCGCGGCATTGATTTTCGCCTCTTCCGTTCTCCCGATAAATCGCGGTGCAATATACGCCGCGAGGATTCCGATGATGATAATGACCACCATCAGTTCGATGAGCGTGAATCCGCGCTCGCTCTTGCGGTCAGTGGTTGGATGCATCCCTCGTTCTCCCTTATTGAACCATCTGATTGATGTCGAATATCGGCAGGAGCACGGCCAGCACAATGAAGCCCACAACGACGGCCATGATCACTATCATCGCTGGCTCCAGCAGGGACACGATGCCGGCGAGCGTCGTATCCACCTCGTCATCGAAGGTGTCAGCCACTTTGATGAGCATATCTTCGAGTTGGCCGCTGCGCTCTCCCAGTGCGATCATATGAGTCACGACCGGTGGAAATGCTGCGCTGCGCTTCAAAGAGGTGGCCAGGTCATCTCCTTTCCGCACGCTCTCCTGCGCCTGTTCGATGGCGCCTGCAATGATACGGTTGTTGACGATGTTCCTGACAATGTCGAGTGAGTCCATCAGTCCGACCCCGCTCTTCGTGAGCGTGCCGAGTGTGCGAGCGAAGCGCGCAACGGCCATCTTGCGGTTCAGCTTGCCGAAGATAGGCAGCCGCAGCTTCATCTTGTCCCATGCGGCGCCACCGGCCTCCGTCTTCAGATACCGGTTGAGCAATAGCAGGACGATCGCCAATGACGCGAACATCAGCAACCAATATTCCCTGAGGAAGGTGGATACATTAATGAGAATCACCGTCGGCGTCGGGAGTGCGCGGTTCACCTGCATGAATATCTTCGTAATGGTAGGGATGATATAGGTGAGCAGGAACAAGACCACGCCTACCCCCACCATGACCATGAGGCACGGGTAGAGGAGGGCGGAGGTTACTCGCCTTCTGAGAGCGAGTTGTTTTTCCATGTAGTCCGCAAGCCGGAACAATACGACCTCGAGCGCTCCCGATGATTCTCCGGCCTTGACCATGTTCACATAGAGTTGCGGAAAAGCGCGTCGATGCTGTGCGAGCGCCGCCGAAAGCGAGGCGCCCTCGCTGATGGTCTCCTTTATATCATAGACGGTTCTTACCAGGCCTTTGCTGTCAATTTGCTCGAGGACCGCGTTGAGCGCGTCAACGAGCGGCATGCCGGCCTGGAGCAACACGGCGAGCTGACGGGTGAACATGGCGATATCAAACGTCTTCGGCCGCGCGAAAAAATCCGAAAGCGTGATCTCGCGGGCAGGCTTCGCCGCAGGAGTCACTTCACCCACCTGCACCGGCAGAAGGCCCATCTCGCGGAGTCTCGAGCGCGCCACCTGCGCGCTCTCCGCATCAAGCACTCCCTTGACGCGCTTGCTCGCTGTATTGATAGCTACGTATTCAAAAACCGGCATTGTGAATACTCGAACGAGAGTCCTCCTCGCAATAGATGGCGCTCAAAAATTACGGGAGCAGTCATAACCACCAACAGCCTTGGTCATGAATCCGCTCCCTTTCCCCGGGCAGGTCCGAACATATGAGACGGCGGAAGCAGAGAGCTCACACGATATCTTCGCGTGTTACCCGCATCACTTCCTCGACTGTGGTGATGCCGGCGATTGCCTTTTGGGCTCCGTCTTCCCGGAGCGTTTCCATTCCGCTTTTTGCCATGGCCTCTCGTTTTATGGTGTTCGAGTCAACATTCGTGAGTATCAAGCTCTGGATGTTTTCACGGACGAGGAGCAGTTCGAATATGCCCGTGCGGCCCCGGTAACCCCTGCCGACACAGTTCGCACAGCCGCTGCCCCGCCACAGCACTCCGCTCTGGAGCCGCTCGGCCTCTATCCCTATATTCTTGATCTCGAGGTCTTCGGGCTGGTAAGAGGTCTTGCAGGCGGGACAGATGGTGCGCACCAGTCGCTGGGCAAGAACCGCGACGACGGAGGAGGATACGAGGAACGGCTCAATCCCCATATTCAGCAATCGCGTGATTGCGCCAGCGGCATCGTTTGTATGGAGTGTGCTGAAGACAAGGTGACCGGTAAGAGAGGCTTGAATGGCCATCTCCGCAGTTTCAACGTCTCGAATCTCCCCCACCAGAATGATGTCAGGATCCTGACGGAGGATCGACCGCAAACCATTTGCGAAGGTCAAATCTATTTTCGGCTTTACCTGTATCTGCGCAATACCATCCATCATATACTCGATGGGGTCCTCGACCGTGATAATGTTCTTCTCCTTCGCGTTGAGGCGATTGAGAGCGGCATACTGAGTCGTGGTCTTGCCGCTGCCTGTAGGGCCGGTCATGAGGATAATCCCGTGAGAACATTCCAGCAGGCGGGCGAACTGGTTTAGGTTTTCGGTGCTGAGGCCCAGCTCTTCGAGTGTGAGGAGGAACGTGCCTTTGTCGAGAAGCCGCATCACGACTCTCTCCCCAAAGGCGGTAGGCACAATCGATACCCGAATGTCTATCTCGCGACCGCTCAGCATGATCTTTATCCGGCCATCCTGGGGAAGTCGCCGTTCCGCGATATTCAAATTTGCCATTATTTTTATGCGGGACACGATGGCCCCGTGATACGAGCGCGGAGGCGTGAGCACTTGATAGAGCACGCCATCGATGCGATACCGCACGCGCAATTCCTTCTCATACGGTTCTATATGAATATCGCTCGCCCTCTCCTTGACTGCCTGCGAGATAATGACGTTCACGAGCTTGATAATCGGCGCTTCGTTGGCGAGGTCGAGCAGGTCCCTACGCTCTTCGAGTGCCTCCGTCGTGAGCAGTCCCATTTCTTCCTCGTCCATATCCATGATCACCTGTGCCGCGCTGTGGTTCTGCATGTCGAAGTAGTGCGTGGTAATGCGTTCGATCTCGGCCAACGGGCAAATCATCACCGTTACCGGCATTCCGAGCAGCATTTTGAGGTCGTCTACCGGTGCGAGGTTGAGCGGGTCATGCACGGCGACCACGCAGTTACCGTTTTCCTCCTCGCAGATAGGGACCAGCCGGTTCTCCTTGATGAAGGAGAGGGGTACCTTGGAGAGAATGCTTGGATTGACTTGTATGTCGATTTTGGGCCGGTAAGGGATATCGAGAAACTCGGCCAAAGCGCTCAGATATTGCTCCTCCGAAAGGCTCCCGTTCTCGACAGAGGCTTCGAAGAAACTTATGTTTCTCTCAGCTTGAGTTCGCACGATTTCCTCGAGCTGTTCCCGCAAGACATATCCCTTCTGCAAGAGAAAGCTTCCGATTGCCTTTGTTGCTGCCGTCGTCATTTGGGACCTGCTTCCTGGAAGGAACTATTGGCGCCGCTCTCGCCTAACGTAACGCACCGGCGCATTGCCGCGGAACTTTCCATGCGTTTCTGCAGTTGTTCGCCTGCCTCGCCCCTCTTTTCAAGAGTTAGTTCGGTGGCCTCCGCAACGTTGGTCACGATGCTCGGTGTGACGAAGATGAGGAGGTTGGTCTTCCTGTGGTTGGTTGACGTGCTCTTAAATGCCCACCCGAGCACCGGAATATCGCCCAGAAAGGGAACCTTGCTCGTATTGACCGTATCCGTATCTCTGATGAGTCCGCCGAGAACGAGTGTGTACCGGTCCTTGACCATGACGCTCGTGTTGGCCTCGCGTTTCTTTTCGGAAAGAGCGCCCGCCGCGGTCCCGGTTGTCAACTCCGCCACATCGTTGACCTTCTGGACTATCTCGAGACGCACCATCCGGTCCGGGCTGATGTGCGGGGTTATCTCGAGTATTATGCCGACGTCGCGGTATTCGAACGTCTCGTTCGTGGTCGTAGTGCCCCCTGAAGGCACGTCCGTCACCCGTTGTGTGATAAAGGGCACATTATCCGAGATGTTTATCACTGCCTTTTGGTTATCCAGCGTGAGCACATGCGGCGCCGACAAAACGTTGAAGTCATCATTGCCCTCTGATGCGCTGATTTCCACAAACGCCCGTATAAAGTCTTCGTCAATATTCACGTACCCGATGCTCATACCCGAGAAGGTTGACGGCAGCCCAATAACGGGTGTCCCTTCTGCAATTGCCGTGCCGACAGTCCCGAGCAGGGAGTTGCCCGTGGACTGACCGACTCCTGCAAAGCCATGGTCCTGACCATGGGGATTTGCCGCCAGCCATTGGATTCCAAGGTCGCGCGCGAAGTCGAGGCTGACCTCCGCGATGAGCGTTTCAACGAGGACCTGCGGCCGCATGACGTCGAGTTGCTCGATGACCCTGCTTATCACGGCGTAATCCTGCGGAGTCGCGATGATGATGAGCGAGTTCGTTGTCTTGTCCGCGACGACCGACACCTCTTTATAGAATGTTCGGACGCCGGTGGTCAGTCCGGGCGCCGCCGCCCCTGCCTGCCCGGCGGCGGGGGTGGTAGTGCCGGCAAGGCTCGTGAGGACGGCCGCCACTTCTTCGGCGAGCGCATTCTCAAGCCGGTACACATGAATGTTGTTAGCCTCGACCGGCGTGATCTTGTCGAGCTCGCGGACGAGGAACTGCACCTGTTCTGTGTCGAATTCGTTCGCCACCACAATCAAGGAATTCGTGCGTGAGTCGGGAATAATCTTCAGTTGGGTGGATGTCGTTCCCGCGAGAGCGGCTTGAGGCTGTGCGGAAACGCGACGACGGGTGGTGCGCGGCGTGGGCACTCCCGGCGCGGCTGCGGCGCTGGGCTCGAGCGCCTGGAGTATTTCCTGTGCCAATACGTCCGCTTGCGCATTGACGAGAGGGATAATAGTGATGGCCAGCTCGAAGCCCGGCACATCGATTTCCTTCACGATGTCCAGAAGCCTCTTGATGTTCGACGAGGTCTCGGTGAGGATGATGGTGTTCGTGTTGGGATAGGCTGTGATATTCGCGTCGCGCGATATGAGCGGCGTCATTATTGTTACGATCGCCTGGGCATCGGTATACTTCACGGGTATCAATTGCGTTATTATCTGGTCCCCTTCATGGACTTTCGTTGCCTCTCGTCCAACGCTTACCGGAATGCTTTTCTGCGTCGCAGTCCTGCTGGGGACGACCTTTATCACTGCCCCCATCGGCACAAGAGAGAATCCATTGAGCTCGAGGATTGACTCAAACACGCCGTAAACCTCGGTCTTGGGAACCCGCTTCGGCGCTATCACGGTGACCGTTCCCTTGACTCCCGGGTCAATGATGAAATTCTTGCCGGTCACTCGGCTCATAACATCAATGACTTCTATTATGGGAGCATTATCGAAGTTGATAGAGATATCATTGTTGCTCTCAATTGACAGTGGCCGACGCGGCTCCGGACGCGGTGCGACCGTGCGCTCACTTGGGGCCTGGGGAGGCGATGTCGGCCTCGGAGGCGCAGTTCTACGCGGTGTGGGCGGCCTTGCAGGCGTCTCCGGCTGGGCGGCGGGCGCGGGCGGTTGCTCTCGTACGGGCGGTTCTTGCTGCTCTGTCTCCTCAACAGGTGTTTGTCCCAATGGTGCTTGCTCCGGACTGGGCGGCTGAGGCGACGCCGGGAACAGTGAATCTTCTTCGCCGACGGCAGGCTCGGTGGGTTCCTGGTTGTCCGTTTCCTGCTCTGCGGCTTGCTCCTGCGCGAGAGCATGAGAACCAAAGGTGAGAGCGAGAACGAGAAGAATAAACACGAGGATACACATCCGATCCCTAATCATTCGATTGATTCTCCCGCTGTGGGTCCTTCGCTGTCCATCCTGCTGAGTGCGCCTTATCGTATCTTGTATACGAGCGTTCTGTGGCGTCCATCTCGCTCAACCACTACGCGTATCTCAGGCGCATTTTGGAGACGGCTGCCCAGACCAAGGACATCATCAAATGTATTGACGCGAATTCCATTGACGCTCTTTATGACATCTCCGGACTGAATGCCGGACTGCTCGACGACCGGGCCGGAACCAAGCGCGTCGATTCGGATGCCGGAAGGCTTGTTGTCCACGGTATTTGGACTTGTCCGGAATTGGTTCAGAACCTGACCGATATTCGAGCCCACTTCCTCCATCAGTTTGCTCCGATTGATGTAGCGCAGGTTTTCATTCACCACCCGTAGCGCTTCCTCTTGCGGCGGCGAAGAACTTCGGGCGGGAGGACGGAACGCAGCGGTTCGGTCGACGCGGGAAAACGGCGCAGCCATTTGGGGCCCTTCTTCTACGAACGACATTGGGAGAATCTCGCGTCTCCCGGCGCGGGATATTACCACTTCGTTCTCGCGCACTTCCTCCAGCTTCGCGTCCGCCACGATGAAATCACCGGTTCCGTATGTGTCCTCGACTCTGCTTCTCTTGTCGCGAATGACGGCGAAGCTCAGGTCGGGTGAGTCCGCTGCGACGCATCCGAGCAGCTCCAGATCGAGTGTTGTCTCCGGCAGCTTCTCCTCGGTCGCTTTCTGCGCGGCGACGTTGGCCAAAGAGCGTGCTCCGAATAGATTGCTGTTCTTGAGAGACGCATATTCGGCGGCCGGCTTCACCGTAGTGCGGTTTACGACGGCCGGGTTAAGAGAGGGCGGCTCTGTCAGCGGTTCAGGTATGGCCGGTTGACCCGCAAACAAAAAGCGGATTGCCTGGAAAAGAAAAAATACCACCACGCCTGTGAGCAGAATGTCAACCACCCAAAATCCTGCCCGTATGTGTTGAATTCTCGCCGGCAAGTAATTCCTCCGACAGCAACATTGCCGTTTTCATAATTATAAACTCTACCAAAAGCAAAGTCAATTGGCTAATACGGATAAGCTATGCGACGAGGATGATGATCATACGGTGCGAAAGTCCTGCGGGGGGTGCGGCGCGTCATGCCCTGCGTTGCATGATGAATTGCGGGTTATCCCCGGTGAAAGCAGGAGGATTTTCATACTAGGCAAGGCCGCGTTGGGGAATGACGTAGGGACCCTCGGGAATGACGGCTATTGCGCTTTCGCATGCTTCATTCGCAAGCGCACGTGAGACAGCATCTGTGACATTCGCAACTCGAGTAGCAAAGGTGAAGGGCCACTCGTCGTCGGCCAGGCCAGTCGAGAAGAGATATATCTTGCCTTTGCGCAACGCTTTCACGAGCATTTCCACTTCCCATTGGTCAACGACGAAGTTGTCCGGATTTGAGATGTGAGTCAGAAATTCGTCATAGGTACCGAATAGGGCCAAATCTTCGAGCATATGACGGAATTCGATGCTGCCAAGTCCCTGAGAACACTCTGCCGCGAGGATAATGCTCCCGCCGGGCCTGAGAATGTCAAGGGCGCCCACAAGTCCTTTGATGGCCTGATAGTAGGTGGTATCGAGCGGATACCCTGCGGCCGTCGTCACGACCACGTCAAAAAACTCTTCGGAGCGTACCACGCAATATCGCTTGGCGAATGCGCACGCATGCTCGTGCGCAACTCTGTGGTCACCGAATGGCCGTTAACCTGCCGCGCCAGTGAGATGGTCCTCAAGTTTTGGACGAATCTGAAAGAGATGCCCCTCAGGCAGAAGCGCTTTCATTTCGTCACAGCAGCGACCATAACGGGCATACGAGCCGCAGCCATAGTCGCAAGCTGGTTCATGACAAACTACATAAAGCGATCTCTCTGTGCGGCGTCTCGAAAGTATCGATCGCCATTCCTTCACTTGCATCACAGGCTGGTTGACCGCCTTCAAGAACTTTTCTCCCTGGAGAACGATCACAACACGTGGCGCGTGACGCAGAATGGTTGCACGGAACTCAGAGAACAGAGGGCTATCCGCGCTGAGACCGGCATCTGGATCAATGGCGTTCGCGGCCAGCAGGGCAAGCTCGACCCACGGCTTTGTTTGTGCCCGCAGATAGGGCAGCACGGCATTCACTGTGAGATCGCCTCCGACACCTTGGGTCCGTGTGTCTAGCTCGCCAGGGAGAATCGTTACCGGATAATGGATCGCCTCGCGAAGGCGTCCAGCAATTGCCAAGTTGTTCGTAACAACGGGAATGCGAAGTCCGCTCTCGATGAGTTGGTCCGCAATGACAAGGGTCAGGGAACCTGAATCCAGAAGGATCCCGTGAATTTCTGGAAGCACGAATTTCTCCAAAACCAATCGAGCGATTCTCATTTTCGCTTCATAGTTTGTGTAGAGGCGAGAATCGTAGAAATCACCGTACTCCTCGATTGACTTTTCGGATGCGGAACCGCTTGAGACCACCTCGAGCAGCTTTTTCGTGGCAATAGAACGAGCGCTCTCACAGAATGTTACTGCTTTGTCCGTAACCTCTTGGAGACGCTCTCGATTGAATCGAATATATTCCGTGATTGAGGGAATCATGCCTAGATCCTCAATGCCCTCTTCGACGAACGCAAGAATCGGTAATGCCAAGGCGTAAGCCATTCCAACCTCTGAGCTAATCCAGCTGCTTGTCATTGACCCCGCCAAAGAGGATGGTGTGACGATGGCGACCAAACATGATGATTTCATTATTTCTGAACGAACCTTCACTGGGACTGGGCTCGGACTTGGTCGATCTGCGATGATTGGGGAAAGCCCAGCCGAACGCGCAATTGACTTGAAATAGTCGATCAGAAATTCGTCTTTCTCTGAGAAAGAACAACTGAAGAATGCTCTGATCTCATTCATATTCTCTCCCATTCTGCGACATAGCGGGTGTACTCGTCACCCCATCCCGCTGAATCGCTAGGAGACTTTAACTCGGGGAATCGACGAAATAACAAGAAAGACATGCAACGCCCTGAAAAAGGGTCAGGGCATAGACTTCTCCATGTTCGTGAACGAGAGCCAGTGTTTGGTCTCTTCTCCTTTCGGCGGCCTCCCATTGTCGGTCGTGCGACGCGGAGATAGCTAGGCTCGCAGAGCTTCTCCTGTGCACCGACGATGGGGTGTCTGGTCCTCACAAGAGCTCTTTTCTTCGCCGCTTGCGAGGGCACATGTTATTGTTGCGAGCATTTCATCATTCCTATGATCCTCATCCATGGAAACAAATAGACCACTAACATTACATACATGGTGATGAACAATCGTGGAACCCAAATCTCGACTTGGGTGAGCGGTACGTACTTCGAGGAATCCTTACCGCTACCCAGAGCCGCCCATTCGGCTCTGTACGGGGCTGTCGGGAGATGCTTTTCCATACGGTGGACTATATTGAATTTCTCATTGCTTAATTGGCGATACGATGCCACAAGCCGGTGCCAGAACACCGATACCACGATTCCAGCAAATGGGATGACGAAGAGCAAACGCCTTATTTCCTCGGCTGTTTCCTTTGAACAGAGGAAGGCAATTGCCGCACAAAGGCCAGTATTGAGCGTGAGAAAGAAGGTGTTTGAGGATTGCCTTCGGTCTGCGAGTTTGTCCAAATAGCTCAAGTAGAGTTTGTATTGCTCTAAGTACGATTCCGAAGGTTCGCCCGGTTTCAGAATATCCGGCGGAACGTTAAAGAGAGCGTCATCGGCAGATGTATTGTCGCGCGCCATTGTTCAGCCTCTTGAGATTGTTCTTTGTCCACTTGTGAATCTTGTCGTTGTACAAGGCTGTATTTGGTCTGACACACGCCCTATCGCTACGTCTGGCCTGTACAGACTTCATCAACGTCCGACAACGTAACTGCCTATCCAGTGGCCAGGCTTTTGCAAATCGCTTCGTCCTTTCGGAGCAGTTCAGAAAGCGTCGGGGTTAACAGCAGTGGACTTATTATAGCATAGCGGCCAAATATGTTCAACCCGTGGCGCCGAGAGTATTTGGCGACGGGGTCCTGAAGATAAGGCATCTCTCCCGTTCGAAAAACCGTGACTGCATCAGCTCTTAGCTCTATATCGAGCCCCTGCCGATCATACTTAAGTTTCAGTCTCATCCTGCGCTCATACTCCTTGATGAATCTGTTCCGCGATTCGCGATTGGGGACACTCTTCTGCAGGTGCAAACTCATTCGCATGGTTTTTCGGCCTTTTTCACCATGCAAATGCGAATGAATTCGCACCTGCAAAATTGCAGGACGCATTCTGATGAGGGCCACTCTTGCATTTAACCATACATCTCTCCTGAAGTCAACAAGTTGCAGCGCCTCAAGACCACTTGCCGGCACTGCCCCCGGCACTGGCCGCCAGTTGAATGCGGTCGCCGATTGTGGTATCCTTTGAATGGTGTCAAGATTGGGTGATTTTGCCGCAGACCATGGCACAAGAGAGTGATTCTCGTTCCGAACGGAAAGACGACGCAATCCTAGCTATTCGGGTCCAGAGGAGGCTGAAATGAGCAAGATCACGATGGTTGGAGCGGGCAATGTCGGGGCGACCGCAGTTCAGCATATTGCACAAAAAGAGCTGTGCGAGGAACTGGTGATGATTGATGTCGTGGAGGGTTTACCTCAAGGGAAAGGGCTGGACATGTGGGAGTCGGCTCCCCTTTGCGGGTCGGACACGCATGTCGAGGGAACCAACGACATGAAGGCTATGAAGGATTCGGACCTCGTCCTGATAACGGCGGGTTTAGCGCGGAAACCCGGCATGTCACGTTCTGACCTGTTGGATAAGAATGCCGAAATAGTTGGCGGAATCGTCGAGCACATAGTTCGGCATGCGCCCAAGGCGATCATTATGGTGGTCACCAATCCGCTTGACGTAATGACATACCTTGCGTATCGGGTCTCCGGCTTTGCGAGAGAGCGCGTCTTCGGGATGGCCGGCGTGCTGGACTCGGCAAGGTTGTGCAGCTTCGTCGCCATGGAGCTGGGGGTATCCGTGAAAGACACTCAGGCGCTTGTCCTCGGGGGACATGGCGACTCCATGGTTCCGTTGCCTCGATATACAACCGTTGCAGGCATCCCGATTACTCAACTGATGGACCAGGCTGCAATCGATAGAATCCTTGACCGAACGCGCAAAGCCGGCGGTGAAATTGTGGCTTTGTTGAAAACCGGGAGCGCTTATTATTCGCCCGGCGCATCTCTGGCCGAGATGGTCGAGGCGGTTGTGAAGAACAAGAGAAGAGTGCTCCCTTGCGCGGCTATCCTTCAGGGAGAATATGGCCTCAAGGATGTCTGTGCGGGAGTGCCTGTGTTGCTGGGGCAAAAGGGCATTGAGAAAATCGTCGAAGTGAAACTCGAACCCTCCGAAATCGAGACACTAAGAAAGTCGGCTGAGGATGTGAAACAGGACATAGCCCGCCTGAAGCTGCCATGAGCGCTCCAGACCGACTTACAGAGCTTCGGTCCACGAGGGCGGTTGTTGACCTCTCGGCCGTCGAGCATAATGTGTCCAGGATTCGGGACCTTATAGGCGGACGTACCGAACTGCTGGCCGTGGTGAAGGCTGATGCCTACGGGCATGGAGCGGTTCCGGTCGCTCGCGCATGCGAGCGCGCGGGGGCGGCAGCGCTCGGCGTGGCGATGGTGGAGGAGGGCATCGAACTGCGGAGAGTCGGGATTCGGCTGCCCATATTGGTTCAGTGCTGCGTCGCGGAACGCGAGATAGACGCCGCCTTGGAACACGGTCTGATGCTGACAGTCGGCTCATCTGATTTTGCGGAGAGGATCTCGCAGGGGGCGTTGGCTGCTGGCGTCACGGCGGTGGTTCACGCCGATATTGATACAGGCATGGGAAGAATCGGCTTCGCGGCAGAGACAGCCGTCAGAGAGATTGAAAGAGTCAACAGGCTGCCGGGCGTGATGCTGGATGGTGTATACACGCATTTTTCGAGCTCCGAAATCGAGAATGATTCGTTTACCTTGAACCAGTTGCAGCTTTTCAAGAAACTCGTGAGCGAACTTGCCGAGTGCGGCATCAGGCCGTCGAGGGTACATGCGGCCAACAGCGGAGGCGTCATCAATTACCCGGAATCGCACCTTGACATGGTCAGGCCCGGGCTTATTCTGTACGGCATCTATCCGCATCCGGCTTTGAAAAACAAAATCGACCTCAAACCAGCACTCAGATTCGTGACCGCCATCGTCTTCTTGAAGGATGTTCTTGCCGGCACGCCGCTCGGGTACGGTCAGACGTTTGTCGCGTCACGACGGATGAAGGTCGCGACAGTCAACGTCGGCTATGCGGACGGCTACCCATGGCGGCTCTCGAACAATGCCAAGGTGATTGTGAGAGACGTGCTCGTGCCCGTGGTAGGTAGAGTGAGCATGGACCAATTGCTCATTGATGTGAGTGGCGTTAACGAGGTCGCGCTTGGGGACAGGGTGACACTGCTGGGACGCGATGAGTCACAGTGCATTACGGCGGAGGAAATGGCCGTATGGGCGGGGACAATTCCTTATGAGATAGCATGCGGTATCAGCAAGCGAGTGCCACGAGAATATCGGGGCGAACAAGGAACTTGACCGGAACCCCATTTTGGAGACACACTTAAGGGGGAGTGCAAAGGCCGGGCTAATCATGGATTCCCCGACTGTGACACTTTCATGGAAAGGGTTGAAAGGGTAGAGAGAGTAAGAGGAGAATGGCTATTAAAGGTTTGACAAAGGCTACAGAATCAGTACGCGCGCTTGAGGAAAACATTTCGTTGGTCATCTTCGGAAAGCAGCACGTGGTCCAGCAAGCCCTTGCTGCTCTGCTAGCGCGCGGGCACTTGCTCATAGAAGATGTGCCCGGCATCGGCAAGACCACTCTTGCGCGCGCGATCGCGCGGTCGATAGATTGCACGTTTCAGCGCATCCAGTTCACGAGCGATTTGCTTCCATCGGACATAATCGGTGTCACTATTTACAATCAGCATACGCATCAATTCGAGTTCAAGGCGGGTCCGATATTTGCTAATGTGATTCTTGCGGACGAGATCAATCGCACCACACCCAAGACGCAGAGCTGCCTGCTTGAGGCCATGAACGAGATGCAGGTCTCGGTAGATAGCGTCACCTATCCGCTGCCGCAACCGTTTCTTGTGCTGGCGACGCAGAATCCCATAGAGTTTCACGGGACCTATCCGCTTCCCGAGTCGCAACTTGACAGATTTATGCTCAAGATACGGATTGGCTATCCGCCTAGCGAGGACGAGAAAAAGATGATAACTGGAAGGCAGTTGACGCCCCCGGTTGAGAGTCTTCAGCCGGTGATTCATGCGGATGACGTCCGCGTGATGCAGGCCATGGTCACCGAGGTGAGCGTGGATTCTGCGCTCGTCAATTACCTTATGGCAATCGTAGAGGCGACACGGCATGCGCCGGCGATTGAGCTCGGCGTAAGCCCACGCGGTGCGATGAACTTCTACCGCGCGGCACAGGCGAACGCGCTCGTTATGGGACGCGATTACTGTGTTCCCGATGACATCAAGGAGATGGCAGTCCCATGCCTTTCCCACCGGATTATTCCTGCGACCAGGCTCGATGTAGAAGGCCCCCGCACCGAAGCTGCAGAACGCGCGATCGCCGAGATTCTGAATCAGACCCCCGTTCCACTGTGACATACCGCCGAGGAAAGAGCGAATAAGAGTGAATAGTTTACAGAAAACAGCGCTCTCACGCCCCTTTAAGACGATGACGTGGGAAGCGGTAGGCTTCTTCGCATTGACGGCCGCAATATTTCTCGCAGGCTTCAATAGCGGCAACAATCTCCTCTATCTGATTGCCGCCGTTATGCTCGGCGGCGCCATTGTCTCGATTATTGCGGGGCGCATCAACCTTGCCCATCTGGACGTCTGCCGACAAGTTCCGAGTTACCTTTTCGCGGGGCATCCGTTCTCCATTACGGTCGAAATAGCAAACAGGAAAAGGTTTCTTGATTCGTTCGGGGTCGAGGTCGAGGGCATAAACGAGGCGCACGAGCCGGTCTTCTTTCTCTCCATTGGACGAAGAAGCGTGCGACTGTACGATACGCGGACCGCTGTGCCGAAACGTGGGCTGCAAACGCTCCCGCCGTTGACACTCCGCTCGCAATTTCCGTGGGGCATCTTCACGTTTAGTAAGAAAGCGGCCGACTCCCGTGAGGTAATCGTTTACCCGCACATCCGCGACGTAAGAGAGATGACCTCCGGTTCGGGCTTTCTGCGTGATGAATACCCGCGTCACGCAAAAGGCGCAGGCAGCGGTTTGTATGGCGTTCGCGAGTATCGGCATGGAGAAGATTCCGCGAACATAAACTGGAAACTTTCGGCAAAGCTGGACCGATTGATAGTGAGGGAGACCGAACGCGAAGAGGAGCGCAGGGTGTGCATTGTCCTCGACAACCTTTTGCAGGATAACTCGGAGAGGGCGGTCGAGTTATTTGAAAAGGCCGTCAGCACCGTGGCTTCGCTCGTATGGCATTTCTGCAGAAGCGGCTATTGGGTGAAGTTATTGACGCACACCGTAGTTGTGGGATATGACCAGGGACTTGACCACATGCACAGGATGCTCATCGCGCTGGCGCTCATCCAGTCCGTCACCGCTGACCCGGAGAAGCATTCGCTTGAAAGAGAAGCGCTCGATGGTGCGACATGCATCTCCGTCAGGTGCGACGGGGAAGTACATATTACTGGGCAACGCAACGGCGTTGCCGCTCGGAAGTTTTCTCAACGTATAGAGGCGGAAGACGCATGAGTCTGGATACACGCCTACGGCTTTGTGGATACATTCTGGCTTTGCTTGGCCTATGGGCGGTCACGCTGACGGAATACTTCTCTCCCCTGTGGTTGATTGGCGGCACTGCGATTGTTGTTATCGCTTGGTTCTATGAGGGTTCGAGGACATACCGGGACGCCGCGAAGCGAATCTGGCTGGCGCTGGCCGTTTGCATGCTCCTGTTTTTTCCGTTCGATGTGGCGCTTTTCGGTAACCTCCTGATACCAGCAGTACACCTTTCGATGTTTGCCCAGGCATATTCCCTTTTGAACCCCAAGGGCATGAAGGCGTATCGCCGCATGCTCCTCGTGAGCTTCGTACAATTGCTCGCTGCAACCAATCTGACATCGGGCATGGCTTTTGCCGTGATTCTGACTGCATACTGCATCACCGCCGTCTACTGTGTAGCGCTCATGTACCTCCAGCGCGGCATGCAGACATTCGGCAAATCGGCGAACGGGGCCGACGGTGAACAGCGTGCTCCGGCCGGACTGCTTGCCTCCTCAGCCTTCTGGTCAATCGTGCTCGTTCCTGTTTCGCTGGCCCTCTTTTACAGCGCGCCCCGCATGCACTATGCCCTCATTGCCCGTGGCAATCCTACGGAAGTGCTCAACCAGATGAATCGCGCCGGGCAGCGAGCGGGCTTCACGAAGACCATTGAACTGGGAACATTCGGCCGCATCCAGCAAGACCAGACACTTGTCCTGCGGGTTGATGTGTCGGGCGGACCGGCTGCCCTGAAGGGGCCTGTCCGCTGGCGAGGCGGCGCCCTGAACATTTACGACGGCGTGGCATGGGGTTCCAGCAGGGATTACTTCCCATATTACAATGGCAAGCGATGGGACACGGGCGGCAGGAATTTCGGAATGATATTCCCTCGTGGAAACGACCTCTACATACTGGACGAAGATTTTGCCAATTACGAAGATGTAGCGCAGTTCGACGCCGTTCCGAATCTTGTAAAGCAGGTGTTTTATGTCGAGATCCCCTATTCCGACACCGTCTTTGGAACAGGCAAACTGAAGGCTATCCACGGGCCTTTCCGCTTCGGAATCGGACAGGACTTCAATCAGTCGCTAACCATGAACAACCGGCAAGCTTTGCCGGAGCTCATCAGCTACACGGTGTATGCTGCTGTCGAACAGCCGGATGGATCAAAGCTCAGGGAAATCTCGTACGAAGAAATGCAGGAATTGATCGAAGATGAAAGCTACGGATACTATACTGCGACTCACTACCTCCAGTTGCCCACGAGTTTGAACCCGCGCGTAAGGGAATTGGCTCAGGAGGTCGCCAGGAGGGCCGAGACGCCGTATGACAAGGTTGCATCGCTTCAAAAATTTCTTGAGACCGAGTTCACATATAGCCTCGACCTTGCTCGCCCCATGACTGACGATCCGCTCTATGACTTCCTCTTCATCAGCCGAAGCGGCCACTGCGAATATTTTGCCACCGCAATGACCATCATGACTCGGTGCATTGGCATTCCTTCGCGTCTTGCCAGAGGATTCCAGCAAGGCGACTGGAACGAGGACGGCGGATTTTTCGAGGTGCGCCAGCGTGATGCGCACGCATGGGTTGAGGTTTACTTTCCCGGTTACGGTTGGGTGCCATTCGATCCCTCACCGCGTGGCGAGGCAGACCAGTATTTCGACAGTCGACAGTCGCCCGTCATGAAGGCGTTGACGAGACGCCTTCTCACGCTTCAGATTTTATGGCGAAGACATGTCGTCGGTTACAATGAGACCGCCAGACTCCGCCTCTTCGGGGAAATAAGAGATTTGGTATTCCGTCGGGTTCCGCAGGGCATCATGCGTCTGCCGGGCATGATTCTGCACGTCGTTCTTAGTTTGAGCCCGGGACAGTGGGTTCTGCTCGCTCTGCCTGTGGCGCTGGCGGTGGGAATCATCGCTGCTTTAAGGCGAGCGAGAGCAGACATTCTTTTCGCGCTTCCATGGCCGAGAAAGCGCTTGGGACGCGTACACCATCACATCATTTTCTACGGACACATGCTTCGTCTCCTCGAAAAAGTGAAGATACGAAAGCCCGCGCATATGACTCCACATGAATTTCTCGAGGTGCCTGCAGTGAGTAATCATCCGATGTTCGATGACATCAGGCAACTCACCGCTCTCTATTATCGAGTCCGCTTCGGCAATACGTCGCTGGCGGCGGCGGAGGCTACTGCAATCAAAGATGGCCTGCGCCGTTTACGGCAGTCCACTCCGGGAATTCTCCGGAGCCACTTTTTCAAACTGCATCAGACTGAGTGATTCAGGGGAAGAATCCCCTCTTTACTCTTGGAGCCTCACCGTACGAGAACGAAACACGGCCAGTGGAACTCGCTTCCCATGCGAGATCCACGGCGTGGAGTCGGGCGTTCTCCCTGATGTCATGGGCAAATAACGGAAACCTCCGCCCAATCGCTCGTGCCGCCTTGTGTGTCGACTGCCCTCACGCGGTACTGATTCAAGCCGACCTCGGCTTGCCCATCCCGATAGGTGAAAGGTCGCAAAGTTGTCTGAGGCGCATGGGGTACTTCAGCCATCTTTTGACCGCCTCGGGAAATTTCGTAGTGCGAGAGTGCCGCGCGGCCTGCGTAGCTCGTATCCCACGCGAGATACACCGCTGGCGCCCCACTGACATAATCCATGTAACTGCTATCCATCATTGCTCTCAGTCCACGCGGTGGAGTAAGCCCAACTGATGGATGCTGGAAATAGTTTGTATCGGCCCCCGCGACCTCGGCTGTTCTTTCCTCAATCTCACGCATTTTCATGGGAGAAAGCGGCTCGCGAATTTGAGCGGCCTCGATGTTCGCAACGAGCTGGTCTTCCTCGGGATTGTCGGAAGCGCTTACATGTCCTATTCCGATGATGACGCAGTCAACGCCCGGAACGCTCAGCGAGTAGTGAACCAGCGGGGCGGACGGAAGTTCCTTCGAGCCCACTCGCATATAAACATCGTCGGGCTCGTTCGAGAAGGAAGTCGTCGTTCGCCCGTAATATTTGGCGTCGGCGAAGACCTTCATTCCGATAACACCCATCCCCTTTGCCTTGGCGACCGGTATCACATTATGCTGGTGATTGAAGTAGAGCCTGTCGTTCGAGTTAATGGCCACCAGGAGGGTATCGATTATTCCTTTGGTGTCTCTCTGAATCGCCTCCATCAACGCGGCCGAATTCCAATGACCGGTGATGCCGATGTGTCGGATGAGCTTTTCTCCACGCGGATTCACGCCCGTGCGATTGGTGCCGTCGCGGAGGTCCAAGAGGCCGGCAAGCGCTCCTATGTGGTCGGCTGTTGGGTCAGGATTGTCCAGGCCTTCGTAGAAGGCATCCACTTCCTCGATGGTGTTGATGCTGTGAATCTGCACCAGGTCGAGATATGCATCCGGAGGATAGTTGCCTCTCCCATCGCCGAATATCTGCGAGAGCGACCGGCGTACGTCGTCGGCCGCGGTCTTCACGTGCTCGCCATTCGACGCCGGGCTTGGTCCAAGGTCACCATCGCGGACCACGGCTCGTCGCATATGAGTCTTTGTAGCGAGAAATATTCTCTCGCGGCGACTGCTATCAAATCCCGGCACGCCGGGAACAAGATGAAGGCGTCGGAAAGCCTTGCCATAAGTCAGTTGACTCGGCCCATAGATATTCGAGGTGTCGAAATACGTAACCCCTTTCTCAATCGCCTTCAGAATAATCACCTCTGAATCCACTCCGTCCTTCGGCCATTGAATCGATGCCTGGCCGCCAAGCCCGAACGTTGTGATAACGCGGCCGGTCCTGCCGAGCATCCGCGTCACCAATTGTTCCTTCTTTATGGTTGTTCGAGGCTTCCTCTGAATTGCCGCCACGTTTTTTTTTGTAGTCTTGCTATTCATTGCGTGCCTCCTGCAATTGTTTTCGCAACGGTTATTATGAATTCTTCCTATCTTAAAACTATGGTGAAAAAGCCCTCATGATGCCAGTCGGGACTCTGCGTTTTCACAAATACTGAAGGGGATGCGGGAAGGGAACAAAAGGGAAAGACGAGCAAAGGAGAACGAGAATTGACCGGGATAATCCAGAACAGGGTTCTTGCGGTTACGATATTTTGGTGGGTGTGACTGCGCCAGGCAACGAGAAGGTGAAACAGCTTCCCTTTCCCGGCTGGCTGTCTACGGTGATGGCGCCCCCAAGCGTCTCGACGGCCATTTTGCAGAATGCCAGCCCAAGCCCGGTATCGGTTCGGTGTCCGAGTTCCCTAAGTCCCGCCTGACAGAACTTCTCGAAGATTTTCTGATGGAACTCTTTGGGGATACCCTGCCCGAAGTCTTTCACGGAAAAGGCAACACCGGCATCATCTGCGACGGGCGCGACGTTGAGAATAATCTCTCCCTTGGGATGGGAATGCTTGATGGCATTGGAAAGGATATTCGAGAGGATACGGTCGAGCAGGCGTTCGTCCGTGGTAATCGTACCCGCTGCCGGGTCAACCGACACGCGAACCGTCTGTTCTTCCTTCCTGATTGTTGCCGCATAACGCTCGACGGTACGGTTGATGAGGTCGAGCGTATCGACCGGCCCTTTGGTGATTTGAATTGCACCGCTCTCGAGCTTCGATATTTCGAGAAGATTCATGATCATCTCCGACAGCTTGAACTGATTGCGTTTCGCCATCTGGAGAAATTCGGTCTGCTGTTCCGTGAGGTGCGTGTTGGGGTCGAAGGCAAACATGTCGAGGGCCAGCATGGTATTGGAAACAGGATTCTTCATATCATGCACGACCATGTTGATGAGGTCTTCCTTGAGCGATTCCAGCTCCATCAGCTTGCGGTTCGTGTCCCGCATCTCTTCATTGACGGCCTTCAACACGTGAATCTTGAGGTTTTCCTCATAGAGGCGGATGTTGTCAACAGCGAATCCCGTGGAATTTGCCACCATGGTAAGGAGCTGCAATTGGTCCTCGGAAAAATGCCCCAGTTCTCCTCGGTGGTCTACGTAAATGATGCCGAGCTTTTCTGTTCGGCCGCGGATGGGGACACACATGGCCGATTGGATATGCGCGTCCATGATGCTTTTTCGCCCGGAAAACCGGCGGTCTTCCAGAGCGTTCGAGGTGATGACCGACTCCTCTTTCTCAAGCACGCGCTGAGCAATGGTATGGCTGAATGCCACTTCCGCAGCCACGTCGACCATGCCTTCCCTTTTCTTTGTCGCCACAAGCTCGAGCTCACCGCTATCTGAATTGAGAAGCATGATATAGCCGCGGTCGGCGTCGAACAAGGGGAAAATGATGTCGAGAATCTTTCCTGCAAGCTCCTTCACCTGGAAGATTGATGAGATGATGTGGTTTATTTCATAGACGCGCCTGAGGTTTTCGTGTGCCTGGCGAAGTGCCTCAATGCTTTTGGGAGAAGGCGTTGAGGGCGCAAAACGCTTGATGATCTCCTTGGAATCCCGCCGCTTGGTCGGAATCTCGGCTGCCTCTCCAATCAAGGGCGATTCACAGAACCGAAAGCATGTTTTTCCTACCACTATCTCATCTTTGTCACGCAGGCGCCTCCGGTCAATCTTCACACCGTTCACGTGCGTTCCATTGGCCGAGCCCGAGTCTTCGATGAAGTAGCTACGATTTAGATAAGAAATGACAGCGTGGGATGATGAAACTGTTTCGTCTCTTATCGGTATATCATTCTGTGTGGAGCGCCCGATCGACACACGCTCAGTTCGGATAGGATAGACTGTACCCTTATCCGATCCTGATTCAATCCGTAGAAATGACATCCGGCTTTCTCGCATTCTGTAATATACAACCCGCTGACTCAGAAGAGATTATACACTGGTATCATAAGAAATGGCAACCGCGCTTGATGGCTGCCTCAAATAGGGGATTTTGTTCTCGCAAACGTGCAAAGAACGAGAGATCGATGAAGGCTAGAGGAACCATCGCTACACGCGGATTTTCATGGATTGTTCAATCATCTGAACCCTAAGCCTTGGACTGTCGTTCGTGGACTTTGAACTGCGGACCGTGGACTCTTGACTCCGGATTCTAGTTGGATTGCGGGGCCATTTCTTGCCCGTTTTCCCCAACCTTAATCAGGACAGCCGTTCAAGGAGCGCTCCGAGGCGCTCGCCCTTTATACCGTTGGCGAGGAGTAGCTCTATTGCTTTCCGGAGGCACTCAACAACTTCATCCACCGTTTCGAATTGCCCGAGGGATTCTGCCATGTGCGGATGGCGGCCGAGTTTGCCGCCGACGGTAACTTCATAGCGCTGCTCTCCGACCGAAAGCGCGTCGCTCTGACACGAGCGCACGCAGTCCGAACATCCGATGCACCGCGTTCTGTCAAAACGCGGCACGCCCTCCGTCATCGTTATTGCATTTTCCTTGCATGCATTGGCGCAGAATCCGCAGCCGGAGCAGCGCGATTCTTCAAACGCGATTTGGGCGCGGCCAATAACGCCGAAATCCTTGATTTGCGGCTGTGCGCATGCATTCGGACATCCCGTGACCGCGACGCAGAACTGGCTATGGAAGAGAAACGGCTTCGCGAGCTTTTCATTCAGCTTGTGCTTGTATTCGGGCTCTGCGAGCACTTCCGCCAGTGCCTCGGCGACGGCCTTGACGTCTATTATCGCCATCGGACAGCCGCTCGAGCCCGCTCGACAGGTTACGACTTCGGTTACGTCCTTCGTTTCTGAATTCTTAATGTTCATGAGTGGCTAATCCTCTTGATCTTATCTTAGTCCCGAATCTTCTCTTTGCCTGTGATTTATATCACAGATTGCGGATTTTTGAAGATACCTTTCCCCTGTGATAAAATCCGAACTGCGGCAAGTCAGACGCGTTGTACACGATTGCCGCTCTTATTGGGAAGTTACTATCAGAACACGCCGACGGCAAGAACTGTGAAAGGATGAATCAGATGGCACGGACCATGACGAAAGGCGCGTGCATGTTGTGTAACGCGAACGTAAGCAAGGCTGGAATGACCAAACATCTGGCAGCATGCGTAGCAAAGGAAATCAATCCGGGACGGGCGTCCGACACTCAGAAGGCGACAGAAGGGAGGATATTTCATCTTATAGTGGAAGGTCGGGATCAGCCGCAATACTGGATGCATCTCGAAATGCCGCATGACGCAACCCTCAAGAAGCTCGACTCTTTCCTCAGAGACAAGTGGTTGGAATGTTGCGGACACTTAAGCGCGTTCACGTTTCAAAATGAGCGGTATGCATCGCATCCTTCGCCGGACTTCGACAGGAGAGGCATGAATGCTACATTGGGCAAAGTGCTCACGCAGGGAATGAAATTCTATCATGAGTATGATTTCGGCACCACTACAGATTTGGTCATCAAGGTGGTGGGCGAAAGACAGGGCAAGATGAAGGGAACCGTCCGTCTCCTGGCTGTGAACGATCCTCCGCTAATACCGTGCGGGACATGCGGAAAGGAAGCGGTGCACGTGTGCAGCGAATGCGTTTGGTCGAGCGACAAGGCGTGGTTGTGTGAGGAATGCGCCGAACAGCATGAGTGCGGCGAAGACATGCTCTTGCCAGTGGTTAACTCACCACGGGTCGGAATGTGCGGATATACAGGACCTTAACTGCGAAAAATCCCGTCACGAACCCTGATAGAGAGGAGCTTCAATGCCAAAGGTGTCTGTCAACGGTGTGAACCTGTATTATGAAATCCACGGGTCGGGCGAACCGATTGTGTTGTTTATGGGGCTGGGCGGAAACATCGCGATATGGGACATCGAACTCATTAACGCCTTGGCAGAGAGGTTCAAGGTTATCATATTTGATAATCGTGGCACCGGGCGGTCGGACATGCCCGATGAAGAATACTCGATCGAGCTATTCGCGGACGATTCGGCGGCTCTGTTAGATGCGCTCGGAATCGAATCGGCATATATCCTGGGCGCATCGATGGGCGGGATGACGGCTCAGGAGTTCGCTCTCAAGTATCCGCGGAAATGCCGGAAGCTCATCCTGTGCTGCACGCTTGCGGGCGGCGAGAACTCTGTTCCACCAACCGGCGAAGCGCTCGCAATCCTGATGAGTGTCAAAGACCTGTCACCCGAGGAAGGCACGCGCGCGATGCGGCCTGCCGCATTCACGAAGCGATTCATCGAGACGAATGGGGATTGGCTCGAAGAGAAGCTCAAGAGGGAGATTGCGTACCCGACGCCGCCGCATGCGTTCGAGCGACACCTGCAAGCCGCTATGACCTTTGATGCTTACGACCGGTTGCCCCGCATTTCCTGCCCGACGCTTGTCATGACAGGCGTCGAGGATATCCTCATCCCCGCCAGGAACTCGGAAATTCTTGCTCAGAGAATCCCCGGCGCGAAGCTTATTCTTTTTGACAATTCTGCTCATGGCTTCATGAGCGAGCGACGGGATGGCGTGCTGGCAGCCATATTTCAATTCATTGAAGAGGGCTGAAGTGGGAAGTCTTGCGGGCGGAGGAAGTCGGTCGCATTGCGGAAGCGCAAGCGGGGAAGAGACTCAACCCGTCATATCAATCTGCTGGCCAACTGGTTTTCCCTCGGCCTTTTTCTGCGTCGAAGGTGAGCCGGGCTTCTCTGCTTCAATGAGAGAAGGCTCTTCCCCCGTGATACGTGCAGTGTTTGAGATTGCCTTGCGAAGCGGTTGGCGGTTTCCCGAGTTGGAATTGGGACTTTCCTCAGGGTTGTTCTCCGCTCCAGTGACGCTCTCGACTATCTCGAGAAAATTCAGGCCGCTTTCAGGGATGGCCTGACCGGGCGCGGTTCGACGCGCCAGCAGCGATTGCGATAATGGTCTGAATCGCACTTCCATGGGTGCAAGCTCCTGATCCAGGGACTGGTATCTCCAAGGTTTGGCAAATTCAATGCCACAGAGGGTGGCCAGAAACGTTGGCAGTTTATAAAATGCTTATTAGAATAGAGTTACGTAGCTAAAGCTAAAGTAATTTCTCGGGCGGAGTCCGAAGTTCAAACTGAGCAAGGTAGGCAAAAATTCACGCATTCCGGGAAGGTTTTTCATGGTTGCGGGCCTTGTATGCTCGATGTCGGAGTTGTAGGGTCGTTCGCGAACGACCCCTACAATCTTCGGATGAGGCCTGCTGGCTCAGGGCACAATTTTTCTCGGACGCTTTGCGCCGCATAGGTGATTGTTCTTTACTTATGTGGTAGAATCGTGCGAAATGAGGAGGTGAACGATGGCAGAGAAATTACGAATCGGCGTTTTGGGCTCGGGCAAGGGGTCCAACCTGCAGTCCATTATTGACAATGTGGCCGCCGGGAAGATACCGGTGAAGATAGCCTGCGTGGTGAGCGATGTGGAGGAGGCGTACATCCTTGAGCGTGCTCGCAAACACGGGATTGAGGCCATCTACATTCCGCCGGGCAAACACAAGACGAAACTCGACGCGGAGAGCGAGGCTCAATATGTGAAGTGCTTGAAAGATAGAGGGGTCGGTCTGGGTGTCTTGGCTGGTTTCATGCGCATGCTGAAGGAGCCTTTTATCGAGGCATTTCCCAATCGCATTATTAATATTCATCCTTCGTTACTACCGGCATTTCGCGGACTCGAGGCATGGAAACAGGCACTCGATTACGGCGTGAGGTACACCGGTTGCACTGTCCACTTTATCGAGATGGGGATGGATACCGGGCCCATAATCATGCAGGCAGTCGTCGAAGTGAAGGACGACGACACACCAGAGACGCTGCACCAGCGCATTCAGGTGCAAGAGCACCGGATATACCCGGAAGTGATTCGCTTGATAGCCGAGGGGCGGGTGGCAGTGAAAGGAAGGAAGGTAATCGTGCGGTGACCGGAGGGTTCCTGCGCCTCGTTCGCCAATCCTTGGCCGGGCCGCGGGGTTGAACCGCTTTTGTGTTTTCCGGGTTGACGGCATGGAGAAAATCCGCTATTATGTCTTGCGATGAACTTGGGTTATGACTCTTTACTACAAACAAAGTGGGAGGCGCTGAGTCGAGATTTGATCATTCCTTCCTTGTAATGGGGCGTCGGAAAGTCTGGAGGCCTCTTCAGACGAGGTATCCGGCGGCTCCGGTCAATTGTTCATCCCATACGTTGTCACCCCCTGTAAAATCGTAATCATGCCGGATTGCCCATCGGCAAGAACCGTCACATACTGTTGATGCGGAATAAAGGAGCCCATCGAATGAGAAAGCTCTTTCTGATCGGTAGTCTCATGCTGCTGACGGCGATAGCGGGAGACGTGCAGGCGCAGATAGAGGTGAAGACGAATTCGGGCGCCGCGCCTGAATTCGCATCGAGTGTGAGTTGCGCGAAGTGTCATCTTGACATCTATAACTACTGGAAGGATTCGCTCCATGCGGGAGCGCTGTCGGATTACATTTTTCAGGCAGCCTTTATGATTGCGCTTAAAGATAAGGGTGACGGCGTCCGTCGTGTATGCCTGGATTGTCACGCTCCCGTCACTCTCGTCAATGACGACGTGATGCTTGAGCAGCCGATCTCGACCGAGGCAATCACGTGCGATTTCTGCCACCGCATAGCCAATGTGGATTTGGGAAGGGGAGAAAATACGGTTACTCTGACTGCGGGCAAGGAGAAATACGGGCCGCTCAAGCCACAAGGCTCAGCGGATTCGCATCCGTCTGTTCAATCGAACTTATTCGAGGATTCCAAGTTTTGTGCAACCTGTCATCAGTGGAATAACGAGCAGGGGGTGGCCATATTTGATACCTATCGCGAGTGGTCGGTCGGTCGATATGCCGAGAAAGGAGTGCACTGTCAGGATTGTCATATGCCCTTGGTGGAGGGTGCGCTCGTTACGGGGAAACCGAGGAAGCCGGGTGAACGAATAAACTCCCATAATCTCTCCGGCGGACACTCGATAGTGCAGGTTGCCTCTGCCGCTACCGTCAAGATTGTGTCCGTTGACCGTGTTGCAGGCGGGCTGCATGTGGTTGTCGAGGTCAGCAACGTTGGGTCGGGGCATATGATTCCGACCGGCATACCCTCACGCGCTCTCGTGCTTGAGGTGCAGTTGCTGGATGCACGCGGCAATGTTGTCGAAACAGAAAGATATACCTTCAGAAAAATTGTTCTCGACAGCCAGCATAACGAGATCACGGTAGACGCAGACATTATTCTCAATGGCGCTCTTATTTCGAAGGACAACAGAATTCCTCCGGGGGCGACGGTTTCGATTCCGTTTGATTTTGCAGCGTCTCAGCAGCAGAACTATCTTGTTCGCGCATTGCTCCGTTACACGTATAAGCCGCTCGTGCTTAAGGAAGAAGAGATAAACATTGAAATGGGTTCCGACGCAAAGAGACCATGAAGGATACGAGCATACTTGCGCGAAGGCTTATGGAAGGAGGCTCACATTTGCAGGCTCAGAATGGAGAGGAAGGCAACAAGGCTATTAAGCGGCGGTCATTCTTGAATTATTGGCTCGGCGTTTCGCTGGCCACGTTTGGCGGATTCTCGGCCTACGCTCTTGCACGATACCTTTTCCCTCCGGGATTGGCCGGCGCCGAAGCGGCGGGCGAGGATGTTCGCATCATGCTTTCAGAGCTTCCTGTCGGCACTGCGAAGGTTTTCCGGTATAAGGGAGAGCCGAGCGTGGCTGTCCGAACGGGAGAAAAGGCGGTTCGTGTGCTGTCGGCGGTATGCCCGCACTTGGGATGTATCGTGAAATGGGATAGCGGCAAGAGCTTACTCGTGTGCCCTTGTCATGCCGCCGTGTTTGATGTCAACGGCAACGTCGTCAGCGGGCCTGCTCCGAGACCATTGGCCAGCTACCCTGCGCGGATTGTGCAGGATGAGGTCATCGTGGGGGAAACATAGCATATGGTTGAACAAGAGCAAAAAGAAACAAAGCCGCAAACCCAACCCAGCTTCGAACAGCGGTCGGGATTGCGCGAGTTGTTCGAATTGTTCTCGCTGACCGGCTTCGTTTACGGCCCGCTCGATGAGCGGCTTGATATTCGCGATGCGCTCGAGAAGAACCTGAAGAAGCCGGTGCCGCATCATGTCAATTGGCTGTTCTGTTTCGGCGGAATCTCTCTGTTTTTGTTCGTTGTTCAGGGGGTAACCGGCATCATGCTGCTCATGTATTACCGGCCGACAGTGGCCGAGGCATATAAGAGTGTGGTTTTCATAACTAACAATGTGCCGTTCGGATGGCTGGTTCGGGGGCTGCATCATTGGGCTGCGAATCTCATGATTATCATGGTGTTTTTGCATATGGCTCGCGTGTTCTTTTATGGGGCATATAAGCCTCCGCGCGATTTCAACTGGGTCACGGGCGTGATATTGCTGACGCTTACGCTCGGTTTCGGGTTCACCGGTTACCTGCTGCCGTGGAGTCAGATATCGTACTGGGCCACAACCGTTGGCACGGAGGTGCCCGCAGCGGTGCCGTTCATCGGAGGCTTTCTGAGCACGCTTATTCGCGGAGGGCAAGCGGTTGGTCAGTCGACGCTCACGCGCTTCTTCGCAGTTCATGTTGTTATCCTGCCTCTTGTCATCAGCTTCTTCTTGCTCGGCCACTTTTTTATGATACGAAAGCAAGGCATTTCAGGACCGCTCTAATGGAAAATCGATACAATGGAGGAATAGCGCGCATGTCCGCAAAGTTGGAGAAAGATTGGAGGGAAGAGGGGGAGCCCTTTTTCCCCAATCACATGCTCGACCAGGGGATGGTAGTATTTGTCACTCTGGCGATACTCGTAACCCTCGTAATGTTTTTTCCTGCTCCCATGGAGCCGCCGGCCGACCCATTCGAAACGCCGGAACACATCAAGCCGGAATGGTATTTTCTTTCGGCCTATCAGGCGCTCAAGGTGGCCGAATATTTTTCTTTTCTGGGCGCATGGGCTCCGAAGGCTCTTGGCATTCTCATGCAGGCAGTAGGAATTCTCGCGCTTATTCTCTTGCCGTTTCTCGACAAGAATCCCGAGAGACACCCACGCAAAAGGCCGGTCGTAATCGGTATCGGAATTCTTGCGCTTATCCTGCTCGCAGCGCTGACGATATGGGGGAAACTCTCATGAGGGGCCTTCGCCGGAGAACGTGCCTGATAAACGCGATGAGTGCGGCTGCGTGTCTGCTGCTGATGTGGTCGATATGTGCAAGCGCACAGGAGAGTTCTTGCGTTTCCTGTCATGGAGACCTGGAGGACGAGAGACTGACGCCGCCGGTTCAGGACTGGCTCGCAAGCGTGCACAAGGATGCAGGAGTCGGCTGTGAATCGTGCCATGGCGGCGACCCGCGCGTGAATGACATCGAGGCCATGGCGACCAGCGACTACATTGGCGTACCGTTTGTGAAGCAGATTCCTGAGCTCTGTGCTTCATGCCACTCGAATCCGGATAAAATGCGGAAGTACAATCTCCGCGTGGACGAGTACGACCTTTTCAAGCGCAGCGGGCACGGACGCGCGCTTTACGAACGCGGTGACACGAAGGTGGCCACCTGCGTCAGCTGTCACGGCGCGCACAAGGTGCTGAGTAAGACGGACGTTGACTCGCTTGTGCATTACACGAACATCGCTCGCACCTGCGGTGCGTGTCACTCCGACGCCGACTATATGAAGGGGTATGACCTTCCAGTGGACCAGGTCGAAAGATACAACGAGAGCTACCATGCGCAAATTCTCTATGGAAAGGTGGAAGGGAAGAACCCTGCGCTCGCTCCCACATGCGCAAGCTGCCACACGCACAGCCCGTTGCTTCCCGGGGCTGCGGAAGTACCCGAGCTTTGTGGCAGGTGCCACTCGGTCACGGCAAAGTATTTCAAAGACAGTCCCCACTACGTGGCTTTGACGGAGGTAGGCGTGCCAAGATGCGTTGACTGTCACGGGAATCACGACATCCGCTATCCGGGAATCGAGATGCTTTCGGGAACGGAGGAAGGCCACTGCGGATTCTGTCATGACGCGAGCTCGACTCAGTATCAGACAGCCCAGCAAATAAAAGGCCTTCTGGAGTCGGCGTCGGAAGATTTGGAATTGGTAGAGCGAGAATTGGCCGACATAGAACACTCGGGCCGAAATCTCGACGACCTGAAGACGCTGAGAGACGAGGCACAGACAAGTCTCACCGAAGTTCTACCCATCACGCACACGCTCTCAGTTGAGAAAATAGAGGGAAAGACCGCCCGGGTTGACGAGAACGCGGAAAAGGTTCTTCAGAAGGTAAGTGAGTTCAAGGGGGAACTCAAGGCCCGGAAACGGAATCTGGGAATCATCCTTGCGGTCATTCTCGTGAATGTCGGCTTCCTGTGGCTGAAGCGCCGGTCTATCGGTCGTTCTTAGCAAGCGCTGTCCCCACGCGAGAGAGTCTCGTCCGGGGTCAGGTCACGCGGTCAATTTCCGTTGCGGAGGCGGTCACTCTGTTGAAAGCTGTTGAAGGATGCCGGTATCCCAATATCCGCAGTAAGAACTTATCTTTCCCTCACGCATCTTGAAGAAGGCCGCGCCGGGAAACTCGAATCTCTTCCCGCCGACATCGAGCGCGGTCTTGACGACCCATTCCACGGCAGCTTGCTGTCCCTCAGCAATGATAGTAACGAACTCCCACTTCACCTGGAGCGCTTGATTCTCTCCGGCAAGCTGTTTGAGGTACCCCTTCAACGCTTCCTTTCCCCTGAAAGCGGGAAAGCGTGGGTCACGATACACCACATCGTCTGTGAAAAGGCCCAACGTTTGCGGTTGGTCCGCCAGGTAACTGTTGTAGGCGTCCCGTAACTGCTTGGCCAGTTGGACAACCAATGGCTCGGGCATGTCTCATCCCCTCCTTCGAGCAGCATACGTGAACACTCATTCAGGAGACCGTCCCGCGAGTGTGTAGGTGCGAATTCATTCGCATACGCATGCCGAAAAAAACGGCGGAAACCATGCGAATAAACTCGGACCGACACGTTTTCGTCTCCCATATCCGATTACGGAACAGAGGCAATTCCATCATCGACTGTCAGTATCGGCGAAAGGCGTGTTTAAGTCAAGTACATTTATCCGGTTCCAACCGCTTGACTTCGCTGAGCCTCTTGAGTAAAATTATCAATGAGCAAGAGCGCGGAAGTGGTGGAATTGGCAGACGCGCTGGATTCAGGGTCCAGTGGGATTAGATCCCGTGGGGGTTCAAGTCCCCCCTTCCGCACACAGGGATTGTGGCGTGAGGCTGCAATCCCTTCGCTGTTTTGAGGCGATACGCACGGCCAGCGGATCTCGGGGCGGGAAAGTTGCTCAGTATGCGGATGAACCGAAAAAAGTTTGAGAAGGTAGTCGAGGAAGCGCTGGACGAACTTCCCGAAGAGATTGCGGAAGCCCTCAGCAATGTTTATGTCGTTGTCGAGGACTGGCCATCGCGTGAAGCGCTCGAGTCGACCGGGCTCCGGGATCGCTACGAGCTCCTGGCGCTCTATGAAGGAGTTCCGCTCACGGATAGGGGCACAAGCTACGCCGCGCTTCCCGACAGGATCACGATATTTCAGGGGCCGATTGAATCAATCAGCCGAACAGATCCCGAGCTGCTAGGACAGATAAAGAAGGCAGTGGTTCACGAGATTGCGCACCACTTTGGCATCGATGACGACAGAATACATGAACTTGGATACTGAGCGGGTAATGCTTCGTAAAGAAAACGATGACGACGAATAGGTAGGCTACTTAACGATCTTGAGAACCTCTCGAAATTCGGGCACATCAGATCGTCCGAGAATTTCATACATTGCCATTTCGGTGCACGTTACAAGTGCGCCGGCTCCTTCCATCTTGCGCAGCCCGATGTGGTGGTCGTGAATTTTTCGTGATGCGCACGCGTCGGCGACAATGTGCACCTGATAGCCCGCATTGACGGCATCCAAGGCGGTCTGCTCGACACAGATATGTGTCTCGATACCGCAGAGCATCAATTGCGTTGATGAATGTCGCGAAAGCTGTTCGACAAATGCCGGCTCGCCAAAGCAACTGAAGCTCAGCTTTTCGACCGGCTTGAGCCGCGAAAGTTCTTTGCTTACCTCCTCAACCGTTTTTCCGAGGCCCTTCGGGTATTGCTCGGTCCAAAGGATGGGGAGCTTCAAAATCTTTGCGAACTTTATCAGCTTGGCGCAGTTCTGCAGGAGTTCTTCGGTATCATTGAAGGCAGCAAGGAGTTTTTCCTGATAATCAATAACGAGCAGTAGCGCTTTCTCTTTCTTGAGTATGTGTTCGTGACGCATCTGATTTCTCCCAAGGACCGCGATAGGCTCTGTCTTTGCGACCCGGTCGCATGTTTCTGCGTTGCTTTCGCCGCCTGTCTGTAAGGTGCGAAGTTATTCGCAAGACGATAGCCGAATGAATTCGGCCCTACAGAAAGTAGTTTCTTGACGATCCTAAGATTTGACGCGAGTCGTCACAGCCAGGCGCCAACGCATATTACGTTTCATTCACGTGGCTTGGCGAGTATCTCGAGCACCTTGAGCTCGTGAAATCTCTTTGAGGCTGCTGAGCGGAGGAGGGCGACCGTATCTGCGCCTCTTCCGGTGCCTGCTATGGCGAGAACCTCTTCATTTTCCGGTATCAGGCCCGCATCGCAGGCCTCCATGACTATTTCGCAGACGACTTTTGCTCCCTGTCCGAAACGCCTCAGTGTGAGGGCGATGAGAGTCGTTGGATAGACTCCCTGAAATTGAGTCGCCAACGATGTCTCAATCGAGTGGGTAAGGATGGTACCCGTATAGATTTTCGCGCCTGCCTTGAGGATTCGCTGGCGGTTCTCCTCGATAAGCTCAAGTTCACTCGGAGACTTAAAGCCGGCACTATGAGTGACTGCCACCAGATTGACCCCGCTGCCCGAAAGGGCCTCCGCCAGAGCGACGCCTGTGTCCCCGCATGTCGTTGCCACAACGACATGTTTGATACCTTCCTGCACCGCCTGCTTGGCGATCTCGATGCAGCGTGTTGTGTTTGTCGGCCCAGGTTTTTCGAAATAATCAACCAATCTCTGCATTGTCTCAATTCCTGTGGAAGAGCAGGAAGTTACCCCGATTGCCGTTTGCCGGACAGAACCTCGAGATGCGCGGTGACGGATGCCCCAAGCGCGCGAAGGTCATACCCTCCTTCGAGCATTGAGACGAGTCTGCCGTTGCAGTGTTTCTGGGCGATGTCCACGACTAATTTGGTGAGCCAGGCATATCCTTCGTCGGTCAGCCCCATGGACGCGAGGGGGTCATCTCTATGCGCATCGAAGCCGGCGGAAACGAGAACGAAGTCGGGCTTGAAGACGTCGGCTATCGGCGGGAGCATCTTTGTGTAAACCTGTTGATATTCCGCGTCGCCGCAGCCTGCTCTGAGCGGGGCGTTCACGGTAAATGTTTCGCCTTTGCCGCTGCCGCCTTCATTCATGCTGCCGGTCCCGGGATAATGCGGATACTGATGCGAGCTGAAGTAGAGCACTGTCGGGTCATCATAAAAGATTTCCTGGGTTCCGTTGCCGTGGTGGACATCCCAGTCGACGATGACAACCCGTTCGAGACCTTTTTCCCGCTGCAGGTATCGCGCCAGTATGGCGACATTATTGAATAGACAAAAGCCCATAGCGCGGTCGGTCTCTGCATGATGGCCGGGTGGTCTGACTGCGCAGAAGGCGTTGTCAATTGTACCCTCAAATATCGCGTCCGCCGCCGCAATGCCGGCTCCCGCCGCGTGGAGGGCCGCTTCAAAGGACTTTCCGGAAACAGCAGTATCGGCGTCAATGTGTTGAGGTGAAGCGCTCGATGAGAGGCGCTTTATCGAGTTTATCAACCGGTCGCTATGAATTGCTTTGATGTATTCCAGCGGGCATGCTTTAGGAGTCAGTTGAACGAGCGTGTTCTTGAGGCCTGCAGCCTCCACCGCTTGAAGTATCGCAGTCAGTCGTTCCGGACGTTCCGGATGCCATGAGCCGGTCTGGTGTTCCAGGTAGATGGGGTGATATACAAGTCCCGTTTTTTGCATGGTTTCCCAGATGAAAAGTTCACGATAGGGGTGCTTAAAGACGAACTTTATGATATCACACGGTCGGCGGAAAAGGCAACCATCTGCGCAGACGGTAGAGCCTCCGTAAATCATAACAGTGTCACATTGTTTTCTGTCTCCGGGGCCATTTTGCGTCTGCGGCTGTTTGCGGCTTGACACAATGAACATAATAGTGTTAAGAAGTTAAAGACAACTGCGCGGCGAAGCATGTGAAACTTCTATCTCCGCGTAGGACCACACGGAACAGCAGAGACACGGCTTATGGCCGAATCAGAGGCTCTCTTGAATAAACAGGCGCTTATGACTGAAAAGGCTGGTCTGGGTAAATTGTTCTCACCGAAATCCGTCGCAGTGGTTGGTGCGTCTCGGGAAAAAGGAAAAGTCGGCCACACGGTCTTGCGCAACCTGATCAACCATGGATTCTCGGGCAAGATATATCCAGTAAACCCGCAGGCGAAGTCAATACTCGGAAAGAAATGCTTTCCATCGCTGCTCGAGATTCCCGGCGAAGTTGATCTTGCGGTTTTCGCGATTCCGGCCGAGGCGGTTGTCGCCACATTCGAGCAATGCGGGGGGAAAAACATTCCTGCGTCGATCATCATTTCGGCGGGATTCAAGGAGAGCGGCAGAAAAGGCGCGTCACTTGAGGCGAAGCTCGCGCAGAAGGCGGCCGAAGACAACATCCGGGTGCTTGGCCCGAACTGTCTCGGTGTCATAGACACATCCTCGAGTGTGAATGCCACGTTTGCTGCAGGGATGCCGCCGAAGGGCAACATAGGATTTTTTTCGCAGTCTGGGGCGCTTTGCACAGCCATCCTCGATTGGGCGATTGGAGAGGGCATCGGATTTTCCAAGTTCGTGAGTTTGGGCAACAAGCTCGATATCGATGAGACCGATATGCTGCGCGCGATGGGGGAGGATGAGCATACGGAGGTAATACTCGGCTATCTCGAGGGCGTCAAGGACGGTGTGAGATTCTTGGAAGCGGCGGGCTCGGTGACGCAAAGGAAGCCGGTGATCATGCTGAAGTCGGGCGGAACAGAGGCGGGCGCCCGTGCCGCCTCATCGCACACAGGTTCGCTCGCGGGCTCGGAGAAAGCCTTTGCGGCCGCGTTTACTCAGAGCGGCATCATCCGGGCCGTTGCAATCGAGGACCTATTCGAATACGCGCGCGCCTTCTCATCGCGGAGGTATCCGAAAGGTAATCGTGTTGCGATTGTAACGAATGCGGGCGGCCCAGCCATCATTGCATCCGATGCGGTAGAGCGTTCATCTCTCAGAATGGCCAGCTTCGAGAAGGAGACCATAGAATCCCTCCGTACATCGCTGCCGCCGAGCGCAAATGTGTACAATCCCGTGGACCTGATTGGCGACGCGAAGCATGACCGATATGCGGCTGCACTCGAGGCTGTGCTGAAGGACCCCAATGTTGACGGCGTTTTCGTTATCTTTACTCCTCAGGCGATGAGCGGGCCAGAAGAGGTTGCGCGTGCGGTGGCACGGTGCGGCTCCAACGGCAAACCGATCTTGCCAGTATTCATGGGTGGTCCCGCGGTGGAAGGAAGCGCAGAGATTCTCTCGAAGGCGTCTATGCCGAACTATCGCTATCCGGAACCCGCGATTTCGGCGATGGAAGCGATGGTTCGTTATGAAACCTGGCGTGCGCGACCTGCGCCGGAGTATAAGAGCTTTTCCGTCGATAAGAAGCAGGTTCAGCGCCTTCTCGAGGAGGCATGGGCGAGTGGTCAAACGGAAATCGGCGAATACACCGCGCGCGAGATCATCTCCGCCTATGGGTTCAAGGTGCCGGGAAGTGTGATTGCCAACAACGTGTCCGATGCCGAGTTCATCGCCGAGAAAATCGGCTTCCCGGTCGTCTTAAAGATAGCATCGCCTGATATTCTCCATAAGTCGGATTTCGGCGGTGTGCGCGTGGGCGTGAGGAGTCGCGAAGAGGTGCGAGAAGTATTCCACGAAATGAAGGAGCGCGTCAAGCGTCTGCTCCCCGATGCAGACCTGTGGGGCATTTCCGTGCAAGAGATGATTCAGGGAGGGAAGGAAGTCATTATTGGAATGGTTCGCGACCCACAATTCGGGCCCGTTGTGATGTTCGGTCTCGGCGGTATTTATGTTGAGATCATGAAGGACGTGGCCTTTCGCATTGCCCCCTTGAGCATCGATAATGCACAGGAGATGGTGCGTGAAATAAAATCTTTTCCCTTGTTGCAGGGAGCGCGCGGAGAGAAACCGGTACACATCGAAGCGATTGTCGAAGCGTTGCTGCGGTTTTCGCAACTTGTGACGGATTTCCCCGAAATCTATGAGATGGATATTAATCCATTGAAAGTATTCCCGCAAGGACGCGAGCCGGTTGCGCTCGATGCGCGGCTGGCCTTGAAACGAAATGAGGTGAGCCAATGACTGTCCTGTTTGTCGATTCGCTCTCGGAATACACGGGCAGAAACACGATATGCCTGTCCCTGGGCATTAAACTGCGGGGAGCCGGCAAGTCGGTGGGCTTCTTTAAGCCGCTCGGCGTGTTTCCTACCCGCGTGGATGGTGTTCCCACCGATGAGGATATGGTCTTCTTTAAAGAGGCGCTCGGGCTTGGAGAAGCGCTTGATGACCTATGCCCCGTTGTGCTCACGCAGGAGTTGTTGAATGAGGTTCTCGCGGGGAAGCTGGCCGACTCATACGCAGAGAGAACCCGCGATGCATTCAAGAAAGTGTCTGCGAACAAGGACATCACCATCGTTGTCGGCATCGGTTATGTGCGGAGCGGGATGATCATCGGATTATCTGAGGCGGATTTCCTGAAAGAGACAGACGGCAAGCTGCTGCTCACGGACCGGTTCGGATGGGTGAACCGCACCGTCGACCGTCTCCTTGCAACGAAACAAGACTTTGGGGACAGGCTGCTGGGAGTCGTCTTCAATCGGATGGAGCCGAAGAAAATGGATTTTGTCACGCGGGTCGCAGCCCCGTACCTGAAGGGGAAGGGCATTGACGTGTTGGGGGTCGTGCCGGAAGACTCAAAGCTCGGCGCCGTCACGGTGGATGAAATACTTCACATGCTAAACGGGGAGTTGTTATGTTGCGAGGATAAGTTGGACGAAGTTGTCGAGAGGTTCTCGATTGGGGCCATGACTGCCGACGCCGCGCTCCGGCATTTCATGAAGATTCGCGACAAGGCCGTTATCACCGGAGGTGACCGTGCCGATATCGTCCTCGCCGCCTTGGACACTCCGACAAAATGTCTCGTGCTTACCGGCAACCTGTACCCAAACGATGTCGTTCTCGCGAGAGCGCAAGCGGCGGGTGTGCCCGTTATCGTCGTGCCCGGTGACACGCTGGAGGCCGTGGAGAAGTTTGAAGCGATGATGGGGCGCTTGAGTATCCGTGAGACAAGAAAAGTCGATTATGCCGTGCAATTGATGGAGCAGCATATTGATTACCACGCGATTTTCCGCAAACTGGGCTTGTAAGACATCGGAGGGCCGCCGTGGGGAAAAAGATTATCATCGAAGCCGGTGACGTGCGCGCCGAAGCCGAGCTGAACGAGTCCAAAACTGCCCAGCTTATCTGGGACTGCTTGCCCATAGAATCAGTCGCGAATACCTGGGGTGACGAAGTCTACTTTGCTATTCCGGTGAAGACCGGCTTGGAGAATGCGGTGGATGTTGTCGAGGTCGGCGACTTGGGATATTGGCCCAAAGGGCCTGCCTTCTGCATTTTCTTCGGGCCGACGCCGATGAGCCGTGGCAACGAGATCAAGCCTGCCAGCGCAGTGAATCCTGTCGGAAAAGTGCTGGGGGATGCGCGCACATTTCGGTCCGTAAGGGAAGGTCAGAAGGTGCGGGTGTCCCGCTCATAGGACTCACGAATCCTCTGCGTCGCACGTTGTTCCTGTCACATGTCCCTCGGGTTGCTTTTCGCCGAACAGGTGCTGTATAATTCGTTCAATGGAGTCCTTACAAAAGATTACGTCTTCTCTATTGATACCAACGTCCAGAATGAAGATGGGAGAAAGTGCGCGAATCAAACTGGTCTTTGCCCTTGTTGTAGTTAGTCTCTCGCCCATTTGCGCGTTCGCGGAGAGTCGGCAGGGGGCGCAGCCCAAACCGGATTCCGTATACATGGAACAGGAGCAGGGGTCTGACGATGAGCAAGGCGGCGGGTTGTTCGGTTTTCTTCCATTCGTAGGCGACCGCCGCAAGAACGTTCCAGCGGAGGAGTTGGCTCCATCGCCTCTGCCGCAGGAGAGCAAGCCGGTACTTTCCGATAAAGACCTTGGGCAACTGCGCATGGCGGCTGACGAGTGGCTCTTGACGTCTGAATTTACGCAGCCAAAACTCAGGGAGGATGCAGAGGGTCGATATTACCGGGATTACATCGTGTTCAGCGATGAATATCGGGTAGAGGTGCTGCGGGGCGATACACAGGAACGGCCGTTCCTCGCGTACGTTTATGTGGGCGGGGATTATTTCAGAACCAGGCCGAGCGATGAACCGAGCAAGGCTGCAGCGGACTTCAGTTTCGACTATGAGCCGCTCGAGTTCAAAGTTGTCTTTGAGCGTGTGGAAGAATGGGCATACTCCGAGAATCCGAATGACGAGCCGATCCGATTCAAAGAAACGTGGGAATTTCGCAAACTGCAGTCGCGTCTGAAGATTGACCTCCCCGAAAAAACCGGTGGCGTAACCACAGTCCCCGAAAAGGATGAACAGACTGAGGCGCAGCCGCCTGCGAACGAGTAGCTCATCATCTTCCTTCCTTCTCCATGGGATTTCGTGAATGCGAGTCGGTCTTGCGATTTCACGTAGAAGGTAACAGCATGCACGCAATATCAACATGTTGGAAATCCGCTGGCGCGAAGGCGGGGAATGACATTATCGGGCCCATAATGGACTTGGGTGTCACTGCCATCGAACTCGATTATAGAATTACCGAAGAGGTATTCAATGATATGCTGCCTGCCCTCAGACGCGGGAAGCCAGCGGTAGTGAGCGTGCACAACTATTTTCCCGTTCCCGCAGTCTTGACTCCCGCAGAGGCGAGTGGCGATGCATTCTTACTTTCTTCAACCGAGAGGGAAGAGCGTGAGCGTGCGGTCAGGTATACTCTTCGCACGCTTCAGTGTGCCCATGAAGTGGGAGCCTCAGCCGTCGTCTTGCACCTGGGCAAGACGGACATTGAAGACGACTTTTCAGGTCTAAAGGAAGAATATGAGAAAGGAACGCTCGCGAGCGAACGCACGCAGGCACATGTCCGTGAGATACTGGAGACAAGGGCAAGGGCCGGTAGAAAACATGTGGAGGCCGCATTGTTCAGCCTGGACAGGCTCTGGAAACCGGCCGAACGGCTTGGAATTACGCTCGGCGTCGAAAATCGCTATTATGTGAGGGAGTTTCCGAATTGTGACGACTTGACCATTATCCTGGAAAAATTTGAAGGGAGCAACATCGCTTATTGGCATGACGTCGGACACGCCGTCGTTCAGGAAACGCTCTACGGCATTAATCATGAAGACCTCCTCTCGCGTTTTGCGGCGACTCTTATCGGCATTCATCTCCACGATGCGGCGGGCACCCGGGACCATCGGGCTCCAGGGAAAGGCAACGTGGATTTCGGCTTCGTGGCGAAGTACCTTCTGCAAGACGCGATTCATGTTATTGAGGTTTCCCCGGATGTAAGCGCTGAGGAGCTGGAGGAAGGGATCCAATTTCTTTCAGGAAATGTATTGCCTCGTGGTTGACATGGCCTGAAGCATCGAGATGATGTGCGTAAACGCGACGGGGCAATGAGAAGGAAAAGAAGTTGCCCGGAGGCTTGATTTTTCGTTCAGGCAATGGCTATAATACGCCTACGACGGGTTGGTCTCGCATGTGTGCAACGCCAGCCTGCGTGAGTCGCTACGGCGTTTCGGATATTGTGTTCTGACATGAAAGAAGCATCAAAACGGTTTCTCCTGCTAAGCAGTTTGCTTCTTTGCCTCGTCTTGGCTGCCATATTGGTCGCCATCGGCCTGCTGGCTCCTGTGCTGCAGGTAGTATTCGTTCCGTACCAGTTTTTCCTCACCGGCATCTGTGTGGGGGCGTTGCTGGCGGCAACGGCGGGGCTGATTGTGGAGCGAAACGGATGGACCAACTATCGGCTCTATTTTTGTACAGTCATGGTGAGTGTGTTTCTGCTCGTCGTCGCCAATCTTGTCATTTTCAGGGTGCTTGGCGGTGAGCAATTCATTCGGCGACTCATGAAAATCTTTTTGGTGGTTTTCAACCTGCGCTGAGGAGGCACGGCTGAGGGTAGTGGCCCGTGGCCTTGAAGATACGGGGTCAAGTCAACAAGGAGGAAACCAATGGGGAATAACGTGCGCCGGACACTGGTTTTGATATTCGGAGTTTCGCTCGTGCTGTTAAGTGGATGTGGCGATGCGAACCTCAAGAAGGCCAGGCGCTTCCAGGAAGCAAAAGATTATGAACAGGCCATTCATTATTATAAGCTGGCTTTGGATAAGAACCCGGACAACCAGACCGCCCGCTACGGTTTGATTGAGTCGTATGCGTTGAGTGTGACGAGCTTGCCTCCGGAAGAAGTCACTCCGGAGAAGGTTGAAGAAGCGATGGAGGAGATGAAGCCCATTGCTCAGCCGCTCAAGGATGACGTTAACATCAGACGTTACATGTCCCTTATTTATCAGATGCTGGCGAAGAGATATGCCGAAGTCGGCCGCGATGATAAGGCGCTGGAAGCGTGGACCGAAGTCACGAAATTGGACCCCTCTTATTCGGAAGCGTATTTCAATCTGGGTATTGCGGTCGCGAAAACCGGGCGCGTGGAGGAGTCGCTACCTCACTTTCAAAAGGCTGTGGACCTGAACCCATATTTCATCAAGGGATACTATGCGATGGGCCGCGCGTTGCTATCGTTGAATCGGACTGACGAGGCAATAAAGCAATTTACAAGGGCACTGGAGCTTAATCCCGAAGACCCTATGATACGTCACGACCTGGGATTGGCGTATTCCCAGGCTGGTGACAACAAGAAAGCGATTGAACAATATTTGAAAGCGCTCGAGGTGGAACCTCGTTTTTCGGTTGTCTACAAGAGCCTTGCCGAAGCCTACAAGGCAATCGGAGATACGAAAAAGGCACAGGAAGCCGAACAAAAATGGAACGAGTATGTCGAGGCGCTCAAGGAAGCTCAGAAGGGGCAGATGAATGAGCCTCAATCAGGAGGCGACAGCTTAGATTGATGGAGGGCTCGCGCAGCCGGCTGGAAAGCACAGCAAGAAATCTGAGCGGTCGCGCGCAGCGGCTGCAGGCATAGGTAGTTGTATGAAGATCAAGTTGAACATGAAACAGATGCAGGAAGTCCGGAACAAGCTCAGGGAAACCGACCGGAAGGATTTCGACTTGACCGACATCTCCGAAGTGTTCCGGATGCTCAAGTATTGGGCGAAGAGCATCGGTGCGGGCGAGGAGAAGATCAAGTCGGTGACCGAGTTGGCCGACGGTTATCTCTGCAGAGTAAATGAGAAATTCCACGACACGATGAAAGCGTACCTGAAGCAGATTCGGGAACAGCGGTTCTCCGAGGGAATGAAGGAAAGGAAAGTACAAGGTGCCCTTGACAAGTATGACCGGCTGATCAGGGAAGCCGAGGAGAAAAAGACTCAGTTGGGTGAGAATGAATGACCATTTCATGGATGGGCTGTTTTAAACGAGGAAGGGAGTAAGACGATGAAAGGTCTGCTATGCCGGATGGCATCACTTACAGTGCTTTTGGTGCTTATTGGCTGCGCCTCGAAGGAGCCCCCCGTTTTCAAGCTCATTGAGCTTTACCAGCAAAAGAAATTCGACGAGGTGATGACACTCGCCGAAAAAGCCATACAAAAAGACCCGAACGATACCCAAGCGCACAGGTTTCTCGTGAGAGCCGCGCATGAGAAGGGTGAATTGGAAAAGCATAAACAGAAATATCAGCAACTCATTCAGGAAAACCCCAACACTGCAGGCTACCATTTCGGGCTCGGATATGTTTACACCCACTTGGAGGACTTTGAGGCTGCCATAGCTGAATTGAACAAGGCAGTCGAACTGAAACCGGACGTCGGCTACGCTCACTATGTGCTCGGATGGATTCATCTGAATACGGAATATGACGGTGCGAATGTGGAAGAAGGGTTAGCCAATTGGAAGAAGGAAGAGGAACTTGACGCCAAGTCGCTTGGGGCACTCCAGGTCTACTATGACAGAGCGAATTACCATTTGCGAGTCGGCGATGGGGAGGCGGCTGAAAAGGACTATGAGAAAATCACATATTACGCATTCGCCCCCAGCGACATAGCGTTCGCACGAAATGCGATTTCGCAGATACGGGCGCTGCGTGATGAACTGGCCAGATTGGAGGCGGAGGTTGAGCGCAACCCGAGTGAAGCCGACCCGCGGTTCAAATTAGGGGTGGCTCAGTACAAGAACGGCAAGGTGAAGGAGGCGATCGAAACGTGGCACAAGGCCACAGAACTCGCCCCGGACAATACTGAAATTCGAAACCAACTGGGGAAGGCTCTCATCGAAGATGGCCGGTATGCTGAGGCGGCCGAGCAGTTGAACAAAGTTATTGAGTTAGACCCGAAAATGGCGATTGCTTACTATAACCTTGCGACGGCAGAGGAGCTTCTGGGTAAGAACACGACGGCTGTGAAGTATTACAAGAAGTATCTCGAGCTGAATCCAATGGCGCCAAGAGGCGACGAGGTCAAACAGAAGATAGCTACGCTCGAGGCGCAGACCGCCGCACCCCAAGGATGACGGCGGAAACTACAACAGATTTTTCATTTGGTTGTAATACGGCAGGAAAATAACGGCGACGAGGTAGTAGATCAGCCATATGATGATTCCGGTATAGATGACCGTGGCAAGCGAGACGAGGACCTTCTGTGTTGGGGAGAACCGCGGGCTCTTCCAGAGCAGAGGCAATCCAAAAATGGCCAGCACAAGGAATATCGTGAGGAGTACGAAGACGGGCTCATAGTACCACTCCGAAGTCCTTACGGCCGTGTCGGGCGGAAGCTCAAGACCGCAGTGATGGCAAAATCGCGCTTCCGAGACCAATTTATGCTTGCATTTCGGGCACTGCATCGGGCACGTTCTCCAGAACCACCCCATGGATCAATGGGATTTCCAGCAATCGTATCATTGTTCTTGACTTCAGTCAAGCGCGGCTCGGAAGCTCAAAGTTTGCGAAAGGCAGGGGTCAGCCGGTGTTGAAGGGTGGAGACAGGGCGGAGCCATCTCTTCGGGATGCAAAGCTTTCTGTTGTCGTGCCCGTCTACAATGAGATGAAAACCATCGAGACGATTCTTGAGCGCATTGAGCAAACCGGCCTGAACGTGGAAGTAGTCGTTGTGGATGATTTCTCCACCGATGGGACCCGCGAGCTTCTCCAGAAGAAGTATGACGGCAAATTCAAGCTCTTATACCATGACCGGAATAAGGGGAAAGGGGCGGCACTAAGGACTGGCTTTGAACATATCAGTGGAGATATCGTAATCATACAAGACGCCGACCTGGAATACGACCCATCGGAATACGAAAAATTGATTGCGCCGATTATACGGGGAGAGGCCGATGTTGTCTTCGGTTCCCGATTTCTCGGCGGCCCGCACCGCGTGCTCTTCTTCTGGCATTTTCTCGGCAACAAATTACTGACGCTTTTTTCGAACGTGCTCAACAACATCAATCTCTCCGATATGGAAACATGTTATAAGGCGTTCAGCGCACATATTCTTCGGGATATTAAGTTCCGCTCCATGCGATTCGGCTTCGAGCCCGAGTTCACGGCAAAAATCGCTCGAAAGAGACTGCGCATTTATGAAGTGCCGATCTCATACTATGGCCGCACCTATGAAGAAGGCAAGAAGATAACGTGGAAGGACGGGATTGTCGCCGTCTATTGCATCGTTCGATACAGGTTCTTCGATTAACCACCCCTATGCGTTGTCCTGAATGCGTCCGCTTGTTGGAGTGCGTCTTATGTTCCAGCGCGTAGCGATAGTGGCTGCGATGGAGCGTGAGATATCCTTTCTGCGCAGAGCAATGGCGCCCCCTGACCGCTCGCGAGGAAAGTTGGCCGTCGGCTCGATGAAAGGCAAGGTTGTCCATGTGCTGCGAACGGGCGTTGGGCCGCTCAAGACGAGCCAACGACTGACGGAGTTGCTGACGCCAGCCTCTCCTGAGTGCGTCCTCTCTATCGGCTGTGCCGGCGCGTTGCGCTCTGACATCAATGTCGGTGATATTATTATTTCCGATAAGCTTGCCGATGACACGTTGAACGGACGCGCATATTATCCCTCGGTCGCTCTGCTTGAAACTGCGAAAGAGTGCTGCCGAAGCCTGAAGCTCCCATTCCATTCGGGGTGTACGGTATCGACATCAAGCGTCGCGGCCACCACCGAGCAGAAGAAGAGTCTGGCCGAAAAGTACGGCGCTGTCGCCGTTGACATGGAGAGCGCGCGGGTCGCCGCATGGGCTCAGGATAACGGGGTCAGCATGGTATCTATCCGCACGGTTTCTGACAGCGCAGTTGACCGACTTCCTCCGGAACTCGCGCTGATTATTGACCGCAACGGAAGGCTGCAAGTGGGCAAGATTCTTGCGCTGTTTCTTGAGCAGCCGCGTTTAATGCCCGAACTTCTCCGTCTCACATGGAAATTTGACCATAGCCTGAGGACGCTTCAGAAAGGTGTGATGGCGCTGCTCGCGAGCATTTGACGAAAGGCGAAAAGGCGACTGCAGTTCAGAGCTTCGGGAATGAGGGTCCCTCGATGTTCTGAACCGTGTGAATCCAGAGGTTAGCCAACAGTTGCAAGGCCTTGTCGTGCAAGAATTTGTTTGACAAAATGGAGATGGTGAAGTATAATTTATAAAGGGTTCGGCGCAGAGGGAGTACGGACCGAAAGGAAGAGAGTGCAATATGAGCAGAATGCTGATTGCCCTATGCATTGTTGTCCTCATGATATCCGGTTGTGTGACTGCTCCGCCTGCTACGTCGGTGGGAAGCTCGGTGACGCCCAAAGTGATCGGTCCTGAGTCAGGCTATTCGGGTATGGGTATGGCTGGCGCGCATGATTGGACTGACGACGACGCCCGGAGCGCCTTGTGGTTTCAAAGGAATCTTCCGGAAGGATGGGCCGGGGTCCCATTCTCAATCATGAAACTCTTTAGCTATAACATTCATGATGATAGTGGGCAGTTTACGCTCATGCCGTTTGAGTGGGAGTATTATTTCGCAGATATCGACGACCCGTCCTTGCAGGTGCGGATGTTTACAGTTGAAGCTCGTGACCGCAATCGCGTGCGCCAGGAGCAAATACTGGAGAAACAAGCGGTTGAGGGAGCCGCTGCTGAAAAAGCAGTCACGGGAGATGTCTCTGTGCTCTCGGATGAGGCAGTGCAAGAGCAACTTCAGATAGTGTATCCGTAACGCGATAGTGCGTTAATATTCAGAGCGGGAAGAATGCTTACTTCCCGCTTTTTTTGTGGACGCAAGGGAATCGGCGCCTGTATAATCCTTGACGCATGCATCGGTCGCCTTGGACGACGGTAGAAGTATTGCGTGTCGGGAGTGTGGTTTCCACAGGTGTGAATCGAAATGTCGAAAATGTCCGAGGAAACAAGGCACAGTCTTATCGAACTCGGCACGGCATGTGTGATTACCCTGGCTGTCTTCCTGCTTTCTTTCACTTCTCAGTATGAGCGGCTTGAACTCCTTTCCCTCGATGCCAGGTTTAACTTACGCCCGCTGATCAAGACTAATCCGGACGTTGCCACCATCGATATTGATGACAGAGCGCTGAAAGAAGAAGGGAGGTGGCAGGATTGGACCCGCGACAAACATGCTGAAGTTATAGATGTAATCCGTCGGGGACACGGGGCGCTTCTCGGGTTCGATGTTTACTTCTCGGAAGAGAGCGAAAAAGTGCTCCACCCTGAGGATGTTGCTCGGGTTCAAACTATCGAGGAAATTGAGGCAGCTTTTCGCGATTATGACGGCGAACTCGCGGAGGCTGCTCGCAAAGCCGGCAGCGTTTTCTGGGGAGCAACTTTCATACTGAAGGAACAAAGTTCGAGCCCGGAGCGCGCACCTGATTCGACCTATACGGAGCTTGCGTGGAAGAGCCTCGAGGCCTTGATGAACGCCGGCTACTGTCTTTCCGCCGAGAAGTCGAAAGTGATTCAGATGATAGAGGCTACCGCCCCGCAGGCACTACCGATTCCCCGATTGGTTGAGACTGCGCGCGGAGTGGGATTCGCCCAGGTTCTGCTCGAGACTGACGGGGTTGTCAGAAAATATCCGACGTTCATCCGATGTGACGCCCCGTCACAGGCTGGAAGTGGAGAAACATGCCTGTTCCCGTCAATCGCGCTGGCCATGGCGTGCGATTACTTTCAAGTTCCCATCGAGAATATACGCATGAAAATGGGAGAGTATGTGGAGATCCCCAACGCCAGCATGCCCGACGGCTCGAGAAAGAACGTGCGGATTCCCGTCAATGCCAGGGGCGAAATGATAATCAATTGGGCAGGCGACTATAAGGATGCATTTCGTCATTTCCCATACTCAAGTCTTCCTCGGCTGGCCGAACAACATACACTTGAAGAAATGAAAAGATTCCTCTCGGCGCAAGACTCGTCGATATTCCGCGAGCCCGGTCGGCTGCTCGCAACGGTTTATGAGGCCTTCCCCGATGAGCGGCAGTTCGCCACGTATGTAGCATATCTGTATGGCGCTCACTGGTATGAGACTCTCATCCAGGAGGGTGCTGTTGATAGTTTTGGCCCCGAACTTTTCGGTCAACTATTCGGTCTTTCCGAAACGGATGACCCGATTCTCTACGAAAGTCAGAAAGAGGTGTTCGAGAATGTTCGTCTCAATCACGCCATGCTCAGACTGTTCTCAGAAAAGCCGTCAGCGTCGCTCCTGGAAGCGGCGGTAATGCTTAACATTTCCGAGGAAGATGCAGAAGACTCATATGTAGTAGTCAAGGAGCTGCTTGTCAAGGGAGGACCGACTGCGAGCGATAGACCCCTGTTCTTCGCTTCGCCGATTGTGGTGGACGGCAAGACGATCTCCCTCGGCGACTTGAGCGGCGGCGTATTCTTCTACGGACTGACCGCGGCAGGCACGCATGACCTCAATCCAATGCCGTTCAGCCCGCGATATCCCATGGTGGGCGCCCTCGCAAATGTATTCAACACGATAGTGACCGAGCAATTCATCGTGAATCTGGAAGGGTATTGGCGTCTGCCTCTTTTCCTGGCGGTCGGCCTATTCGCCGGATACATCCTGTCATCGCGAACAACCATCCGCGGCTCGTTGTTCACCATTCTCTTCTTGATCGCTTATCTTCTTCTTGCTTACTGGCTCTTTGCCAGCCGGGGGGTATGGATCGATGTCGTGGGACCTGCCGGCATCATACTCGTCACTGATGCAGCGATAGTATGGTACAAGTTCAGTACCGCCGAGAAGAAAAGGAAATTCATCAAGAGCGCATTCGAGCACTACATGAATCCCAAGGTGGTTGACCAAATAGCGAAAAACCCCGAGATGCTCGGGCTCGGCGGGAAGGAAATGGTGCTTACCGCGTTCTTCTCGGATGTAGCAGGCTTCACGACGATATCTGAACAGCTCACTCCGCATGAGCTGGTGGAGCTTCTCAATGAATACCTTACGGCCATGACCGATATCGTCTTTAAGTACGATGGGCTGCTCGATAAGTATGAAGGAGACGCCATCATGGCAGTGTTCGGGGCGCCGATCCATTTCCCCGACCATGCGACTAAGGCATGCTATGCCTCGCTTGAAATGCAGGCTGAGCTGAAACGCCTGCGTGAAAAATGGAAATCGGAGAATCGACCGGAGCTCAGGGCGCGGATCGGTCTCAACACCGGAGCGATGATCGTCGGCAACATGGGTTCGCGCACCCGCTTTGATTACACCGTGATGGGCGATTCCGTCAACCTTGCGTCGCGGCTCGAGGGCGTGAACAAACAATATTCCACTGAAATCATGATTAGCGAGTTTACGCTCGAACACTGCAAATCGGATGTTGTGGTGCGTGAGGTGGACTTGATACGGGTGAAGGGCAAGACGGCGCCGGTAAGGATATATGAGGTTTTGGGGCGCGCGGACGACGGCCTGCCGGAAGAACTGAAAAAGGCAGTAGAATACTATATGCGCGGACTCGGGGCGTACCGGTCACAGCAATGGCAGGCGGGCATCGAGGAGTTCCGACGGGTTCTTGAGATGAGACCGGATGACGGGCCGTCGCTCACGTATTTGAAGAGATGCAACGAGTACATTGCCGCGCCGCCTCCGGAAGACTGGGACGGCGTCTATGTGATGACGACGAAGTAACATCTGAAAGATGCACCGAACGACATGAGAGCGGTTATCCAGAGAGTGAAGCGGGCAAGCGTCAGCGTGGGTGGCGGCATCGTTGCCGAAATAGGGAAAGGGTTGCTCGTGCTCGTTGGAGTCGGGAAGGAGGATGCTGAAGAGGATGCCCGCTACATCGCCGAGAAACTGTCATTTCTCCGAATCTTTGAGGATTCTGAGGGCAAGATGAATCTGTCGGTCCGCGACGTCGGAGGTTCTGTTCTGGTCGTCTCGCAATTCACTCTGTTTGCAGACTGTCGAAAGGGCAGGCGTCCATCGTTCACTGATGCCGGCGAGCCCGAGCAAGCGCAGCAGTTGTACCAACGGGTGATTGATTTGCTCAACGAGTCAGGGCTGACTGCTTATGGAGGTATCTTCCAGGCGTCAATGGACGTTGAACTTGTCAATGACGGGCCCGTAACCATTCTGCTTGATAGTAAGAAAGGGTTCTGAGCACAAAAGAAAGATTCATACGATGGGAAAGAAACTTGACACACATTATGAACGGATTTATTTCGTAAACCATTCTCATATCGACCATACATGGTGGAATTCGCCCGAGGTCTGCCGCGAGCGCAACGAAACTATCATTAATCGCATGCTCGAGCTGTGCAGCGCGAATCCGGAATTCAAGTTCTCATATGAGACAACCGCCTCGCTCATGGATTATCTGGAAAAACACCCTGAGCGGAAGATGGAGATCGCTCAACTTCTGAGAGAACGTCGGCTCGACATCGGCGGGCTCTTTGTATCCGCCAACGCTGATGCGTGTTCGGAGGAGGCCATCGCCCGCAACTTCTATTATGGTAAACGGTGGCTTGAGGAAACGTTCGGGTATTCGCCAGCGGTTGCAAAGGAATTGGATGCGCCGGGGCACCCTCTCCAGATGCCTCAACTCGTGAAGAGCGCGGGAATGGATACGCTCATGATTTCCCGAGGACCACAGGGAGGCTTTCGCTGGAAGGGCCCGGATGGCTCCGAGGTTCTGGTCTACTGTGTTCCCTATAACTGGTCATACTGGCGCAAGCTTGGCGTGAGCTTCGAGGAGGCGGAGCGAAATCTGCCCCGTGAGCTCGAGCGCGCAGCGGGCAGGCACGCAGGCCGCTGTCTGATTGTTCCCGACGGCGACGACATGACTCTCCCGAACGATGCGCTGCCCGAAATCATCAAGCGCTGGAACGAAGTGTATGACCGTCCTTCTCTGCTGCTTTCAACGTATGAGGATTTCATCGGTGCAATACGGCGCAGGAAATTTTCCGTTCGCTCGGGTGACATGCCGAATGTATGGGTGGGGATTCATTGTCTCCAGGTTGTGGCGACGCGCGACATGAAGACGCTTCAAAATCTCCTGCCTTGCACCGAAATGCTCTATGCTCTTCTCTGTGTTCTGGAGAATGATTTCGGGAAATATCCGGCTAAGGATATCGACACATGCTGGCGACGCGTTCTCCTCGTGGGCGACCATAATTGGGGCGGAAAAGACGAAACCCGACACGGAGCCGAAGGAGACGCGCATAAAGAACGCCTGGCCAGGGGCTCGTTGCGCGATTGTCAGGGACTGATTGAGCGTGGGTTTGTCAATCTCTCGAAGATGCTTTTCACGGGCAAGAGCGTTGCGGGAATGCCGGTTATCGTTTTCAACCCGCTCTCATGGGAAAGGGACGAGGTCGTCTCTCTCGAAATCGAATGTGGAATCCCCGGACTTGAGGGCGTCGAAATTGTTGACCACGCCCAGAAGCCCGTGCCCTTTGCAATTGACGTGGTTGAAAAACATCCTGACGACACGATCTACCGCGCGCGCGCGGATTTTCTGTGTCAGGCGTTGCCACCGGTCGGATACGTTGCCTATTACACGAAGCCGATGCTTGAGCATCGCGATTCGCCGCTCGCAACCGAGGAGAACAGCCGACTCATCGAGAACGAGTTCTATCGGGTCGAGTTTTCTGAAGACGGAGGTCACCTGAAAAGCCTCTACGACAAGGAACTCGGCTTTGAGTTAGCGGGAACGTTCAAGGTTTCTCTAGGGCCGTTCGAATTCGATTTCGGAATGTTCGAGTTGTTTGGCATAGGACTCAAACTCACCGTGCCCGACCAGGGCTTCTTCGAGAACCCGGAAAATGAGGGGACGGGCGAATCAATTCAACCAACGGGAGAAATCTGGCGCGCTTGTGATTCTCCGGCAGCCGTCAAAGTAGAGCGGAGGAGCGGGTTCCGGCAGGCGCTTGTGGCAGAGGGGGAGTTTATCGGTTCCCGGCGGCGGCAGGAAGTTGTTCTCTATGAAGGACTGAAAAGGGTTGACCTGCGCGTCGAGCTCGATTGGCGCGGGAAACCTGATGTCGCAGTGTACTTGCAGATGCCTAACTCCCTCATGCATGGCCGGAAATTCATCGATACCCCGTTTGCGGTCCACCGCGAGGGGAACGAGCTGGCCGATTTCTGGCTTGACGAGTCGCTTCCCGTGAAGTTCAAGGTGCGCGGCGTACAGGATTGGCTTTGTTTCGAAAACGAAAAGAGAGGTATGGCCATTGCGACCACGTGGCCGATAATAGACTTTACGATGGTACCCGCATTCCCGCTCATGTGGACAAACAACGCTAGCGGTTTCTTTTTTGGCGAGCGTTACCTGCAGTCGGGCAAACATTTCTTTTCGTTTCGCCTGACTTCTTACGACGGCACGTGGTTGGAGAACAACATCCATTTGTGGGGAAAACAATTAGCGAAGCCGCCATTGACGTATCTCTCGGAGGGGATTCCATCCGAGAGCAGGCACTCATTTGCGTCGGTAGACGCCGCCAATATCGTGATATCTGCATTCAAGAAGGCGCACGGTGAAGATGCAATCGTAGTCAGACTCTATGAAATCGGCGGGAAGAAAACGGAGACGCTTCTTCGCACTTCGTTCCCGATAAAACGTGCTCGTCTTACCAATATCATTGAGACGACATCTGCAAGGCTAAGCTCAGAGCCTCATTCGGTCAAATTATCGTTCCGGCCATTTGAAGTAAAGACGGTGAAGCTCTATCTTTGACACCTTGGATGCCTTTCTCAAAGGCTTACAAGCTCAGCTCGCATGGCGGGCAGGTCAAGCATGGCTATTGTACTCCGGCCCTCGAGCCAGCCGCCGCATTCTCCGGGATTAATCACCATCGGTTTTGATTCGCGGATATCCACCTTATGGGTATGGCCGTATACGACAACATCGTACGCGCCTCTCGCGGCCAGCGTCTCGGCCAGGGCAGGGTAGTGCGTGATCGCAATCATCTTTCCTTCTAACTCTATCTGGTGAACCCCGTCGTGCAGTTGTCCGAAGCCCTCAAATTGCTTGGATAGCATCAGCTTATCTCCGTCATTGTTTCCGAAGACGCCAACGAGTTTACAATTCAGCCGTCGCAGCTCCCGCGCCGTGAAAGGTGCGATGTAGTCTCCGGCATGGAGCACAAGGCCGACTCTGCGCTCGTTGAAAACATCTACCGCCTTCTTGAGCATGTTCATGTTGTCGTGCGAGTCTGAAATTATGCCTATGAGCATCGGGACCTCCTTAGCGAATGCTGCTTCTTACCTCGGAAAGCCAGGAGTAAAAGAGTCTGTCAAGAACTCGCATTGACGGCGCTCTCGTCATGTTCGACGAAGCGCTTCCCGCCATTACTGCGCCGCTTCGTTGTACTCCAGCTTCGAGAGAATCGAAATCGAAGAGTATTCTTTCGAGCATTCTCCAACGTGTCGCCGAAATTCTGTTGAAGTGCTCAGATTCGGCCATGAGGTCGAGTAGCCATTTTAAATAGGAGGAGTTGGCTCGCAAGAATGGCCGCAGATGCGAGGTGCATATCCATTGTTCAACGGTCTGCGTGCAACCCTGATCTGGTTTGCACAAGGGTTTTTGGAAGAACCACAATCGCCTGCCTGCCACTGTTGTGCATCCGAGCGGGTGCAAGCGGCACATGGTGGGCCTGTTTTCATAAATCGTGCACAATCGCTTGGCGTGTCGCCGTGGCGAAAGGAATTCGCAGATGCTCTTGCCGGCATCTTCCGAGCGGAAACCCAGGAGCGCAACGGGGAGCGTGTCCGACTGCGAAAGTCCGAGGGAATCGAACAAGTCGGCAATGGGGGCAAATCCGAATATCCGTTTGAAAGACTCATGCACAATCTGGACTGTGCCGCGGTCAATGAGGTCGTGCGTTGTCCGGCCGGTAGCCTTTCTGAGGTGGATGATATCATACGGGCTGAGTACGATTCTATATTGACCGCAGCATTGTCCACATGCCTTGCAGTGGAACCGGAAGGTATCTCTTAAGCCCGAGAGGAAGGTTATATTAGCATCCTCTGACGGCATGTTGGGTGACATTTCTGACCTGCTCCATTTCAACGTGCTTTCATCGCTGATTATACACGATTGGCCAATCATCGCAAAGAATTGGATGCAATGCAGTGACGCCTCAATTTGCATGCTTCATGTTCCTGGCATTTTTCAATCCAAAAGCCAGAATAGAAACATAACGGTCATCGAATGGGTTCTGTTTTTCGTTGTGTGGCAGTTTTTTCTTGATTGCGGCCTTTCCGTATTCAGTTGACACTTTTCTTGCGCCCGTGCTAGAATTCGCGCGAGTTTCGGGAGGTTCTGACGATATGAATGCTGAGATTATCATGATCGGGTCTGAGCTCTTACTCGGACAGATCATCGACACAAATTCCGCCTATCTCGCCCAGGAACTCGCCAGGATTGGGATAAATCTGTTCTATAAGACCACGGTCGGTGACAACCGTCAGAGGATGGCCGAGGCGGTCCGTGTTGCGCTCGGGCGGGCAGACATCGTGATAACATCCGGAGGATTGGGCCCGACCGAAGACGACCTGACGCGGGAGGTGGTCGCCGACGTGTTCGGCGCACCCTTGGAGTTCCATCAAGGGCTGTACGACCAGATTGAGGAACTCTTCAAGCGGCACGGCTTCACGATGAGCCCGAACAACCGCAAGCAGGCGTTCATTCCGCGCGGTGCAACCCCGATAGAAAATCCGGTCGGCACTGCCCCGGGTTTCGTTGCGTGCAAAGACGACAAACGGGTCATCGTGCTTCCCGGGGTTCCGCGTGAACTGAAATACCTCATGCAGACCTTTGTGACGCCCTATCTCCGTGACACATTCTCGCTGGGCGAGATGACCATCTGTTCACGCGTGCTCAAAATTTGCGGCATGGGAGAGAGCAGGGTCGACGCGAGGGTGGGCGACCTCCTGAGGGATTCAGGAAACCCCACGTTGGGCATTCTGGCTGAACCGGCACAGATTTTGCTCAGAATTACTGCAAAAGCCGATAATCCGTCGGAGGCACAGGCGAAAATCGCCGAGATGGAGCAAGAGATTCGGAGCAGATTCGGCCAGCTCATTTTCGGGGTCGATGAGGAGACACTGGAAGGGAATGTAAACGCGCTGCTTTTGCGTGATGGAAAATCGCTCTCGTTGTTGGAGACCCATACAGGCGGGGCAATCGCGCAACGGTTTGTGTCAATCGGAAGCGCCGCGCTCAGGGAGGCGTTGGTGGCGAATAGTGACGCGGCTCTCTCCCGCATAATGGGAAGAGAGAAGTCGCTTTGGAACGCCCAAAAACGTAATCACGAGGCAATTTCCGTCGCGCTCGGGAGGGCGCTGCGCGAACAAACAGGCTCGGACATCGGCCTTGCGGTGGTGGGGATTGCGCCGAATTCGGAGGTATTATCTCCTGAAGAGATGGCTACCGGAAAGACCTGCATCGTCATTGATTCCACCGGAGGGCAAGCTTACTGGGAGATTCGCTTTTCCGGGACCGACCCAATGAATCAGACCCGTGCAACGGCGCTTGCAATCGAGATGCTCAGGAGATATCTTGCCGGGTTTGTCGACCCTGAACTCCCGACCCGAGCACCGAGAGCGTGATAGGCTCATGCATTGCGACAAGTGCCACGCTGAGAACCGCGATGACGCGAATTTCTGCTACCGTTGCGGGCAGAGCGTTGTGCATCTTCGCGCGGCTGACAAAGAAGAAGCCGAAATCGATACGGCTTCCCTTTCGCCCATAGCTGCCGCGGAGGAATCCGCAACATCGAAACAGGCGACGCGCCGGGTCATGAGCGGGCGCTATGAGTTGCGTGAAATGCTTGGGCACGGCGGCATGGGAGTGGTATATCGTGCCTGTGACCATCAGCTCGGGATGGATGTAGCGATCAAATTCCTGCCGGTGCAATTCGCCGCCAATTTCATGGCGGTCGAGTGCTTCAAACGAGAAGCTCGCGCGGCGATGCGACTTTCACACCCCAACATCGTACGGTTCTATAATTTCGAGGAGATGGCTGAAGGGAAATACCTCCTGATGGAATTCATCGGGGGCGAATCGCTCGCATTAATTGCTTCTCGCAAGCCGGAGAGACGCTTTGCCGAATCAGAAGTCATACGATATGCGGGTGAAGTATGTGACGCTTTGAAGTATGCCCACGCTGAGAATGTCGTCCACCGCGACATTAAACCCAGCAACATTCTCGTTACACCCGACGGTCGGGTAAAACTTGCGGATTTCGGGATTGCTCTCATCAAGGAAACTGCCACCGATGAAGCGGAGAATGAGATAGCAGGTACTCCTACGTATATGAGTCCTGAGCAGATTCTGGGCAAACCGGTTGATGGCAAGAGCGATATCTACTCCTTGGGTGTCACGATGTATGAGATGCTTGCAGGGCAACCGCCATTCCGGGGCAAGGATGCGCGTGACCGGCACATTCATGAGATGCCAGGTCCCATTCAAGGGGTCACCGACTGGATGAATGCCATTGTTCTCAAGTGTCTCAGGAAAGAGCCAGAGGCCCGGTGGCAGGATGCCGCCGAACTCAAGGATGTGCTTACAGGGAAGAAGGATATCGGAATCCCCATCCGGAGCAAATATGAGCCGGAATGGGCGAGGGCCGAGGCCGAGAGAAGGATGCGCGCACCTACCAGTGCCGTGCCACAGGCGCCGAACGGTGAAGTGAAGCCTCCGGAGCAGGCGCGCTTTGGCCTGGAAAGGACGCCTCGACCATTTACACAGTCAGATGTGCGCGAGCGCGTTGAAAAGATCAAGCGCTTTGCAGGATTCGCCGAACATGCCAGCGAACGCGAGCAGGCGCGCATGGCGTTTGGGACGCTTGCGGGTATTGTTGGGGGCATCGCTATCGTTTTGGGCGACAGATATGGACCGTGGCGGTTGTCTCATGCTATGCTCTTGCATCTGAGTTGGATCATATATGCTGCATTGATTGGTCTGGCTATAGGCGCTGCCCAGAGGAAGCCGGCGAAGCTCCTTCTGTCATTCATTTTTGGGATTATGGGGGGGCTGGTGGCATGGCTGCTTCCGGGCTGGATTCGTGCTGCCACGGGTGAGGCAAGGCTTGGGTCGGCACAGGTCGGATTCTTCTGCAGCGCAGTAATAGGGTCGTTTCTGGGAATGTCGGACGGTGTGTATGAGAGATCTCTGACCTACTTTGTTCGCTGCCTTCTGTGGGGCGGACTGGGTGGGGTAATCGGCATTGCGGTTTTCTGGGGCATTAAGTACGCATTCTCGGCTTTCTGGCTGCCGCCGCTGAATTGGGTCGTGGCCGGCGGTGCGCTCGGGTTCTTCATAAATATGAGCCTAGGGCTCGCCAAGAAACCGTGGATGAAACGGTGAGGAACTATGCAAGCGAACAAAAGAAAGACGACTGCGCTGAAGGCTCTTGCTATGGGCAATGAGGTCGTGATTGTGCCCGGAATCTTTGATGCGCTCAGTGCGAAGATAGCGGCACAGGCGGGGTTCGAGGCTGCGCTGGTGACCGGTTACGCCGTATCAGCCACATTATTGGGAGAACCTGATTTCGGTTTGCTCACCATGGCCGAGATGCTCGATGTGACACGCCGAATTGTTTCTGCGGTGGATATTCCCGTCGTCGTCGATTGTGATACCGGCTATGGAAATCCGATCAATGTCACGCGGACAATTAAAGAATTCGAGCGCGCCGGCGCCGCCGGCGTTATCCTCGAGGACCAGGTTTGGCCGAAGCGATGTGGTCATATGATGGGGAAACAGGTCATCAGCATGGAGGAGAATATTCAGAAACTGCGCGCCGCGCTCGACTCGCGGAACGATCCCGATTTTGTTATAGTTGCCCGAACCGATGCGCGGGGTCCGCTCGGTCTCGAAGAAGCTATCCGGCGCGGCTGCGCTTACAAGGAAGAAGGCGCCGACGCCATTTTCGTCGAAGCTCCCCGAACCATCGAGGAGCTTCGTCAGATTGGTGAAAATGTCCCCGGCCCTCTGGTCGCAAACATGATCGAGCGTGGCCTGACTCCAACGCTTCCGGCGCGGGAGTTGGCTGCGCTTGGATTCCGATTGGTGGGTTACGTTCTCACCGGCCTGTATTGCGCTGCGTATGCCTTGCGAGAGGCATACACGGAGCTGAGGGAAAGGGGCACGAGTGTCGCGCTCGAGGACCGGATGGTCTGGTTCGGCGATTTCCATACTATTATCGGACTGCCGGAAAAGATGGACCTCGAGTCGAAATACCGCTGCGATTGACCACGAGAACTCTGAAACGGAGGGGAAGAATATGGCGGAATCTTCAAGACTTAAAAAGCGTGCAGCATTCTTGCGGTTTGAGTATCTGGAAGACTCGCTTGACGACAAGACTCGCGAACTCGTGCTCCTTGCGGCTGCCGCGGTCGCAGGGTGCAGCCATTGAACAAAAACCCACTTTGCAGGTGCAAAGGAGGCGGGTGCAACTGATGATGAGCTCCGGGAAACAATGGCGTGTGCTATGATGTCGGCGGCGGGAAAGGTACGTACTTTCTTGACTGAGACCATCGAGGGCCTGGAACTCAAGAGGAAGGAATAATGGGCTGTCCGACGATTGTGTAGGGTCGAATAAATTCGACCGAGTGATGCGCAAGAGGGCCGAAGAGGGATCAATTCGCACCTGCAGGGTTGTAATCCAGCATTTCAATTGTCGGATAGATTCATAGTATCCCCAAGCTGATAATGTCCGAAGAGCGGATTGCCGTCCTACGTGCCGCAATGGCGGCCCAATCAATTGACGCCGCCGTCCTTCTCTATTCTCGCGACATCTTGTACTATACAGGTGCGTCTATCCCGAGCATCCTCCTCGTGACTCCGCAGACTGCTCGTCTCTATGCTCGCCGGGCATTTGGGTTTGCACAAGAAGATTCGACGATACCGGATGTAGTCGGGAGTGGCAATCTCCGGGATGTCTTCGACCAGCTCGGTTCGGAGAAGCTGGAACACGCGCGCGTCGGCCTCGAGCTGGATGTGATTCCGGCAGAGCTTTTCCTAAAGATTCGGGAAGCGCTTCCCCGGGCGATGTTTGTCAATGTTTCCCCGCTCATCCTTTCCCAGCGAATGATAAAGGACGAGCGCGAGCTGGTAGTGGTGCGTGCTTCCGCAACGATGACGGACAAGGCGCACCGGCGCGCTCGCGAGGTGATTCGCGCGGGAATGAGGGAAGTCGAAATGGCCGCCGAGGTTGAGGCAGAGTTGCGGCGAAACAAGCACGAAGGCATTCTGGTTAACCGGCGGTTCGACGCCTATACGATGTATGGAATGATTGGCTCAGGCGAAGCCCTCACCCGCTTTGCGGGGTTTGCGAATGTTGCCACCGGCGTTGGGCTGAGTCCCGCCATGCGCATCAGCACGTCGGACAGAGTCATGAGTAGAGGTGACCTGGTCATGATTGATATCACAGGCTGTCACCACGGATACATCACGGATGTTACGCGGCCGTACGTGATAGGAAGGGCATCGCAGCGGCAAGTTGAGGTGTTTGAAGCGCTCTGCACAATTGAAGATGAGATATTTCGCACCATCAAGCCCGGCGTCCCCGTGGCAGATGTCTACGCGCGAGGAGTCGACTCGGCCGCGCGGACGAAGTTCGGTGATTATTTCATGGGCTATGAGGAAAAGGGAAGATTCGTCGGCCACGGACTTGGGCTTGAGCTTGATGAACCTCCGGTCATCGGACCTGATGACCCGACGATTATCCGCGAGAACATGACGCTTGCGGTCGAAATCAACACGATAATACCTGATTTTGGCGCGATAAAGGTGGAGGATTCGTTCATTGTAAAATCCGATGGCGTCGAGGTGCTCTCGAATATTGAGCGAAGGCTGTTCGAGGTGGACGTGTGAAAATGAACTCCGACTGCAAAGGATCGCAAACCCGAAGCCCAAGGAACGAACGGAGGCAGATCGCCGCAGTCACTAAGTGACGAAAGAAAAAGAAGAGCGATTGGGCCTTTGTAATGGATGTCGTTTCGTAATCCGGGGAAAGCAGCGAAATCAGCGGATAAGAATATTTATTTGTTCAGTGGAGGCATCTTAATGAACATTGACCCATCTGTTTTCATACATCCTTCTGCCGTACTGCATGGCAATCTTACTATCGGCAAGCATAGCAGTATCTGGCCGAACGCAGTGATACGGGCGGATTTCAATTACATCACCATTGGTCGGTATACCAACATTCAGGACCATGCGACGATTCATGCTTCGCCGACGCATCCGACAACGGTCGGCGACTTCGTGACTGCCGCACACTCGACAATACTGCACGCGTGCGCCATCGGCAATCGGGTCATGATAGGAATGGGAGCGACCATCATGGACGGCGCTCACATAGGCGACGGCACGCTGATAGCGGCTGGCGCATTGGTGAAGGAGGGCACTATCGTTCCATCCGGCTCGCTCGTCGTCGGTGTGCCGGGCAAAATCCTCGAGGGCAAGGGTCGCCCGGAATTCAACGAACAGAATGCAGTCTCTTATTATGTCTTGTCGCGAAAGTATCTCGAAGGGAAAGACACGATCTCGCCAGAAGAACTGGTCAACCTCATGCAGTCCTTCAGACCGGAAGAATAGGGGAGTGGTGGCGCCAGGAAACGTGCCCACGTCGAATGTGCCCGTTATCACGAGTGCATTTTTGGAAATCTCGACTCCTGATTTCGTGTAGTGACGCAGCAATGCTGCGCCACTGCGAGCGTGAACCGACAAGAGCAAGACTGACAGAACACGAATGTCTTTATCCTCGAAGCTTCTTTGTGATTTCGGTGACGCGGCGGCCGAGCGCGCGCGCAATCTCCAGGTCTTCGGGTTTCGGTGTGAGCTCGCCTTCGCCGCCTGCAATTGTTGAAGCGCCATATGGTGTGCCGCCTCTTCCCTCGGTGTGAAGCATTCCTGGCACGGAGTAGGGGACGCCGACGATAATCATCCCGAGGTGCAAGAGGGGCGCCATCATGGTGAAAAGTGTCGTCTCCTGGCCGCCGTGTGTGCTCGCGGTTGACGTGAATAGGCCGGCCGGCTTGCCTTCGAGTTCGCCCTTCATCCATAAGCTGCCAGTCGAATCTATGAGCTGCTTCATCTGAGCCGTCATATTCCCGTAGCGGGTCGGCGTACCGAAGATTACTCCGTCGGCCTTGCGCAGGTCATCGAGCGTACACACGGGTATGTTCTTCTGCTGCTCGCGTACCTTGCTGGCGTCCTCGTCATCATCAATGATCTTGTCGACGACATCAAATTCCTGAACACGCCGGAGCATAACGTCCGCGCCCGCTACTGAGCGCGCGCCTTCTTCCACTGCCTTCGCTAACTGGAATACGTGACCATACATGGAATAATAGACAATCAGTATATTCATGGCTTTAACCCCCTCTATGCCCCATCATCTTAAGGTCTTGCTCACACTTCGATACATCTTAGGTTATACAAATATGCATCGCAGAGAATAATAGTGCTAAGACCTGCAAGGAGGAGGCATGACGTCATTCATACGGGCGGCGAGCCGGAACATTCGATAAGAGTGTTCCTGTCTTCTGCTATCTGGAACTTGACCGGAAGAAACTTTTCTATCACATACATATTTGTCTTTGCGTGATCCGTCAGCTTCGGACAGAGTATCGCGGATTTCCCACGCGCCAGAGCAATGAAAATGAGCAGCATGTCGGAAAGATGGTTGTCGACGGCCGCGCCTGATTCTATCGCGTTGATGAGCCCGCGAGCCGCTTCTTCACCAACCAGTTCTGATGGTTTTCCGCGCTCGCCCAATGCGTCGAATCCTAACACTGTGCCCGTTGAAGTATGCACCCACAACACTATGCCTGAGCCGGGGCAAGCTGCATCGACGTATTGGCTCTCGATTGTGGCCTTCAGTCCCTTGACTCGAAGGAGTTTCATTGCGGCCTCGGCTTGTCTCTCTGCGACTTTGGGCTTTTGCAGATGTTCGCTAGCGATTGACATCCCTCGAATATCCTTCAATACTCCGACATCAGTCAAGCTGAGCGGCTGGAGATTCCTGCATGGGTGGGCGACAATCTTCGTTTCAGCCCCGCCGATTGGGTAAAATCCGTGCCGCTGTATCTCTATTTCGGCTGAATATCCCATCTGACCAAGTACGGGCAGCAAGACGTTCTGTATGTAAGGCACTGGGGGAGCCCATTTGGCAAATGTTGCGCCGCCGTTCACGGTAACGATGACATCACCCGCGGCCATGCAGATGGGGAGCTTGAGAGACTGGAAGAGCAATCCGATGGAACCCGCCGTGGAGATTGTCACCTGCAGCTCCTTTGCCTCGATGGCGCCGGGATGCAGCTCGATTTCGGTCGAGCGAATCCTCGCATTGACAAGGCGTCCCGAACACAGGGCGGCTATCGCCTTCAGACCCTCAAGGTGCTGGACTCTGAGGCCGGGGTTCTTCCTTCCGGCCCGGATATGAGAAACTCTGAGCGGTCGTCCCGTTACGGCAGATAATCCCGCCGCAACTCTCAAAATCGCTCCACCGCCTTCAAGGTATGAGCCGTCGATTTCCACCATAAGTCTCTGGTCCTTGTCTTCTCGATGTGATAGCATATCAGAAAAATATGTACGGAACACACCTGACGGGCAAGCATCCTGACGGCCTTCGCTCGCACACCCCTCGTGCTTGACGCTCCACAAGCAGTCGTGTATATTGGTTTGCATCTTCGGTTCTTGGGAAAGGTGGGTGGATTCCATGGATGAGATTCAGAAAACGATCGAGGCGCTTCAGGCGAACAACATCGAGTGTGTGTTTGTTCAAAATAAGCAGGAAGCCCTGAAAAAGGCGCTCGAGATGATTCCTGTCGGCGCAACAGTGGGCCTGGGCGGTTCGGTCACAGTCGAGCAGATTGGGTTGCTTGCAGAGCTTCGGTCGGGCAAGTACACGGTCTACGACCAGTATGAGTCGGGTATCGATATGGAAGAAAACATGCGGCGTCGAAGAGCCGGTTTGACGGCGCACTATTTCGTCACCGGCACGAACGCTGTCACGATGGACGGCCAGCTTGTAAACGTTGACGGATTAGGCAATCGTGTGGCGGCGCAGGCGTTTGGTCCGGAGAAGGTCATCCTCGTGGCGGGCAAGAACAAGATTGTGAAGGATGTCCACGAGGCATTCGACAGACTCGAGAAGATAGCCGCCCCTATCAATGCCAAGCGAGTCAACGCCGCCACTCCGTGCGCGGACACGGGCGTTTGCATAGACTGCGATTCTCCGGCTCGCATCTGCAACATCTATACTATCATTCGAAGGATGATGATTCCCGGCCGCATTACGGTCATCCTTGTCAATGATTCACTCGGATTTTGATTCGGACGCCGCCTGCATTAGAAGATGTGAAGAGAGGGAGAGACGTAGTGAATGAGCATCGTTCCCAGGTGGATTTGGACGCATTGCGCGAGCATGCCAACCAAATCCCGATGTATCGACTCATCGGGATGCAAGTGATCGAGGTTCGTCCCGGCTATTCTCGATTCCGCTTGCCGTTCAGAAAAGAGCTGACCCAACCGTTTGGCGTGATGCACGGGGGCGCACTTGCTGCGGTTGCCGATTCTGCTGTCGCGATTGCGCTCTGGGGCCTTGTGGGTACCGATAAAACTTTCACAACCATCGAGATGAAGATCAATTTCATCGCTCCTGTTGGCTCGGGCGAAGTGATTGCTGAAGGTAACATCGTTCACTGCGGACGCCGCACAGCTCTCGGCGACGTCACGCTGAAGGACCAGGACGGGCGTCTTGTAGCAAAGTGTCTGGCCACATATATGATCCTCCCCGTCGAGGATGGGTCAGTCAAGCCGCCTGATTGGACAAGGGGTGGATGAGCTACCGCAGCAATTAAACGGGGCCGATCAATTCTTCCGCGTTTTTCGATAACAGACGCTCCCTGAGCCATGGATTTCCCTCGGTCACGTCGAGCACAATCGCCAGTTCGTATCTCTGACCTGCAAATGGCCAATCCGTTCCAAAGATGACTCTATCCCCACCAATTTTTTCAATGGCTTTTCTGACCGTCTGTATCGGCTGAAAGCTTGTCTCTAAGCGTACGTTCTTCAGTGCCTGTGCGATTTCGATTGCCGTTTCGGCCTCGAACATGGCCATGTGGCCCATGACAAACTTCACGCGCGGGAACGCAGAAAAGAGCTTTACATAATTGTCCGGATGGCCATACTGCTCGGATTCCGACTCCGGCACGTAGTAGGCTGTCTGGCCGCAGTGAAAGAACACGGGAAGGTCGTATTGGCTGAACTCTTCCACTATTTCCATACACTCGGTTCCCGAGGGATGGAAGTCCTGTATGATGGGGTGGAGCTTGATTCCGCGGCATCCGGACTTTACATAGCTCCTCAATTTTTCTATTCGCTGCGGGTCATGTGGGTCAACGGAGGCAAACGGTATCAGGCCACTGTTGTCTTTGGCAAACGATATGACCTCCGAAGTGTCCCCGTAGGGCTCCACGGGAAGGATAACGCTGTGAGTTATCCCTGCCCGTTGCATTCCTTTCTTCAGTCCGTCGACACATGCCATGGCATTTCGGCCTTGTGTTTCACAGGCCACCCGCTTGCGCAGCTTGCGTCGCAGATTCAGCGGCATGTACATGTTGAACCTGCGCCATTCGAACGCTCGTATCAGCAGACCTCGCGATGGCCGCACGCGACTCGCGCCATCCGGAAAGAGGATGTCCTGAGCGTGCGTATGCATATCGATGATCTTCAAGACAGGAACCTCCTCGAAAGCAATAGGAATGAAAGTGTCTATTCCCCGATAAAGTTTAACCTATTGTCCTATCCTTTTCAACTTTACCTCGCTCAATTCCCTTGTTGCTAATGTCCTTCGCGCGCGCATGCGCGATTTACGATAGCTGCATAAGGAGTCAGTTCCTTGAAAATGGTTCTTGCCTGTGCTAAAATTATGACTAACAAGGACTAACGAGCAAACAAGGACCCAACAGCGGTGGCCGTCAATCTCCCAGGAACGATAAGCGTTGTTATCCCTACCTATAATGGAATCACGCTTCTGCCCGAATGTCTGGATTCAGTCAGGAAGCAGGAACTACTCCCGGACGAGATAATCCTCGTAGACGATGGATCCTGTGACGGGACGCAAGCGCTGGTCTCTCAAAACTACCCGGAGGTCTGTCTTGTTCGACTTGACCCTAATCGGGGCTTTGCCGCCGCCGCAAACGAGGGGATTCGGCGAGCTAAGGGGGAATACATCGCTCTCTTGAACAACGACGCGCGCGCAGCCCCTCGATGGCTCTCCGAACTGAAGAAAGCTCTCGACGAACGGCCTTCGGTCGGTTCATGTTCCTCAAAGATGCTTTTTGCAGACGGCTCCGACACCATTAATTCGATTGGTATCGGATTCACTCGCGCAGGAACAGCGTTCGATGTCGGGTACGGCCAAAAGGACGGCCCACAGTTCAATCGGCCCCGTCCCGTGTTCGGCGCTTGCGCGGGCGCTGCCATGTACCGGCGGAAGCTATTCGATTCGGTCGGCCTGTTTGACGAAGACTTCTATATGTGGTATGAGGACGCCGACCTCAGTTTTCGCGCGCAATTGGCCGGGTATAAATGCTTCTTCGTTCCGACAGCGATCGTTTATCACATTGGCGGCGGAACAGTCTCGCCACAGGACGCCAAACACACGTACTATTGTTCGCGCAACCAGATTCTGATGCTGGCGAAAAACCTGCCATCTCCTCTGCGCCTGCGCTATTTTAGGCGCCTGTTTTCGGCGTGCCTTAAGCATTCGGTAAAGACGCTCCTGCAGGGAAATCTCACGGTCTCGATGGGGTATCTTGCCGCCCTACAGAGCTTAAGGTATTTTCTTAAGAAACGTGAGCTAACATCTTTATCATCAGTTATATCCATTGATGAACTTTCTGATTTATTGCGCATTGACTGCGGAGGAGAGGTAGGCGTGAAGTCCGTGCTTTCCGTGAGGAATTCGTAAGAATGACCCTGGCGAAGGAGCCTCGAGTGACCATTGTGGTTGTGAATTACAATTGTTCGCCGTATGTCGAAAAATGCTTGGGGTCGCTTCTTGAACAATCGTACAGCAACATCGAAATCCTTGTTGTTGACAATGCCTCCACAGATGGATCCGCAGAACAGATTGAATCAAACTACCCAGACATCCGGTTAGTGAAGGCTGCCGCTAACAGAGGGTTCTCCGCCGCTGTGAATACCGGCATCACTTCGTCAACCGGAGACCTGATTGTGGTCCTGAATATCGACGCGTGGGTTGATAGGGATTTTGTTCGCGAGCTTGCAGCGGCCCTTTTGGAGGAACCGGCGGCAGGCATGGCTGCTCCGAAAATGCTTTTCGCGCGCGACGCAAGGGTCGTTAATTCCATAGGACTGGGGTACAATATCACCGGCAGCAATCATGACATCGGGTTCGGCATAGATGATGGGCCGCAGTTTTCCGAACGCAGATGGGTTTTCGGTCCCTGTGGCGGCGCTGGCATGTACCGCCGTCGGATGGTAGAGGATATTGGTCTGTTTGACGAAGACTTTTTTATGTATTATGAGGATGTAGATTACAGCTTCCGGGCGCAAATGGCTGGATACAGGTGCATTTTCGTGCCCACGGCTCGCGTATACCACATCGAAGGTGGCAGCGGAGGCTCCTTGCCAAGGCCAAAGGGTTACTATTTTGCACGGAATTCGGCGGAAGTCATTCTAAAGGATTTTCCGGGATTCATGTTGCTCAAGTACTCTCCCATTGTCGTATGGGAGATTGCGAAGCGAGTTTGCTCGGGGTTGCTGAGGGCTGATGCTTCTCCGGTTCTGGGTTACGCGGCGGCTCTTGGTCGTCTCAGACAGATATTGAAGAAGAGGCGCGGTGTCAAGGATCGATGGAGAGTTCCCGGCGCATATATCGAGGGTCTGTTAAGCGAAAACCGGCATGTTCTGAAGCATATCAACCTCCATGGCAGGCCTGCCAAGGAGCCTTCATGAAGCTTGCCTGCATCGGCCCGCTCAGGCCGTCACGCACCGGCGTAGCCGACTTCACCGAGAATCTTCTTCCATTTCTCGCTGATCGGTGCGAGATCGAGCTTTTCACTGACGGCTATGCGCCCTCTGAGTCGCCGATTTCGCAAAGGTTTCCTGTGGGCGACATAGGGGAATTCATCCGTTCTGCCTTTAGGTTCGACGGGGTTCTCTATCAGATGGGAAACCATTACCGGTATCATCGAGCCGTGTTTGAAGCCTTGGTGAGGGTGCCCGGTGTGGTCATGCTTCACGATTGCGTGCTTAACCAGTTCTTCGGCAAATATGCGCTGGAGCGGGGTAATTTCGGAACGTTCCGAAATCTCTTTGAACTCTGCTATGGCAGGCAAACGGCGGAAAGTGAGCTCGCGTCATTCTGGAACGCGCACGGCGACCCATACCGGTTCCCGATGGCGGGCGCTATTGCACGGTGTTCGCGGGGAACGATTGTCATGAGTGAATATGGGAAGGACATCGTTTTACAGGAGGCCCGTGAGACGCCGGTGTTGAAAGTGAACTTCCCCTACTTTGGTGGACCGGGCGCGCCTGCGCCTGTAAATGACTTCAGGCGGAAATTCAACGTTCCCGAAGGCGCATTCATCGTTGCATCGATGGGTCACATGACCCCTGCCAAGAGGATTCATGTGGCGGTCGATGCTTTTCAAGAGCTGAGCGCGAAGTATTCCAACAGCCTGTTCTTGTTGGCGGGCGAGACGTCCTCGCGATATCCGGTCATAGACAGGATTCGTCGAGGGTCATTCCCCAATGTGGTATATCTCGGCTATCTTACAAAGAGCGAACTTGATGCTCTGATGGCCGTGGCAGACGTGTGCATCAATCTGAGGTATCCGAGCACAGGAGAGATGTCAAATGCTTTGATAGACATGCTCGGGTGCGGGAAGGTCGTGGTTGTTTCGAATCATGCCCAGTTCACAGAATTTCCGGACGATGTATGCATCAAGATCAATCTCGGTCCGCGTGAGCGCGATGACCTTGCGAGCGAGTTGCTCAAGCTCGCTTCAGACGACGCCCGGCGCAGCAGCGTCGGTGAGGCAGCGAGGAGCTATATTGCGAGTGAGCATTCTCCCGAGGCTGCTGCAGAGGCTATCTCTCAGTTCATTGCCGAGCACTCGCGCTCGGAGCCGCTCCTGTCTCCGGGTGCAATGAAAGTTCTGCTCGCTCCTGATGCACCAATGAAGCGGTACAAACAGGCGTTTGCATATAATCGGAAGCGGTTTTCCTCCTTTTTCAATGAATATGGACTCGCCCACACAATGCGAACGGCAATAGAGCGTATGCGGGCGAGAACGAATGCGAAGAGTCCGAAAGCATGCGGATAGGTATTGACGCGACTCCAGTCACCAATCGCAGCGGAACCGGGTATTATACTCAGAAGCTGGCCGAGTTTTTGGGACGCGCCGACAGTGAAAATGAGTACTTCCTCTTTTGTCCGAGCGACTACGAGGATTACCTGGAACATCCCCGGATGTTCGAGTATCCCAACTTCCGGATTCTCAGGGTTCGCGTGCGCGGACAAGCATCTCAGTTCCTGTGGAAGCAGCTTACGCTGCCACGGGAGATTGAGAAGCTCGGGATAGATGTGTTTCATTTTCCTTCATTCATTGCCTCGTTACGGATTCAAGTGCCGTCGGTGGTGACGGTTCATGACCTCTGCTTCGAGTTGTTTCCCGAGGCTTTCTCGCCCGTTCGCCGACCTTACTACAGGCTTGTAATACCGCGCAGCATCAGATACTGCACGGCCATCATAGCTGATTCGCACGCGACGCGCGCCGACATAGAGAGTCGTCTGGGGGTCGACAATGGCCGCATTCAGGCGATTCATCTCGGTGTGGACCCTGTTCGCTTCTATCATGTGTCCGAGGAATCTGAGCAAGCACGGGTGCGCGCACGATATTCGCTCCCGAGAGAGTTTATCCTGTATGTAGGAACGCTCGAGCCGCGAAAGAACATTCCGCGCTTGATTCGTGCGTTCGCTTACGGAGTGGTCGCGAGGGGGCTTCCGCATCATCTTGTGATTGCAGGGAGACGCGGATGGCTTTTTGATGATATTTTTCGAGAAGTGCGGGCACTTGAACTCTCGGAGAAAGTCTGCATTACTGGCTTTGTCGAGCGCTCTGACCTGCCGGTTCTGTACAGCATGGCCCGAGTCTTTGCCTATCCGTCGCTCTATGAAGGCTTTGGGTTGCCGTGCCTCGAGGCGATGTCGTGCGGAACGCCGGTGATTACGTCCGACCGCTCTTCCTTGCCTGAGATAGTGGGCGACGATGCGCTGACTATCGACCCGACTTCCGTTGAGTCAATTGCGAATGCGCTACGGCTGGTTTGTTCTGATGATGCATGTCATAAGAGACTTTCCGAATGCGGGCATCGTCGGGCGAGCCGATTTTCCTGGCTAACAACGGCTAAGAGGACGCTAGAAGTCTACAAGAAGGCGTTGCGGGAAGCTTGATGAAGATTGTCCACGTATATAAGGACTACTATCCCCCCGTGGTTGGAGGAATGGAGAGACACATCGCACAACTGTGCAATCACTTCAAACACAAGTTTACAGTCGAAGCGCTCGTATGCAACCGGGGACTCTTCACCCGGATTGAGGACATCGACGGCGTCCGCGTGACGAAGGTGGGGCAACTGGGCCGCATCCAATCGGCTCCGTTGCCGCCCACGTTCCCGCTGTGGTTGAGAAAGATTGACGCGGATATTTTCCACTATCACATGCCGAATCCCACGTGCGAATTCTCGCATCTATTGGCGCGACCCCCGGGCAAAGTGGTGGTCACCTATCAGAGCGACATTGTGCGGCAGGAATTCCTTTTGAAATTCTACCGTCCATTCCTGTACAAGTTTCTTGCTCGGGCGAAAGCCATCATAGCGACTTCGCCGAATTACGTGAACACGAGCCCTTTTCTGCGGGAATTTCAGGCGAAGTGCGAGATAATTCCTCTCGGCGTCGATGCGGCATTCTTCGACTCTGCCGGTTCGCGGACGCAGAGAGAAATCGCAAAACTGCAAAATATGTTCGGGCCGGACTTCATCCTGTTCGTGGGGAAGCTGAGGTACTATAAGGGGCTTCAGTTTCTTATCGAGGCGATGTCGGCCATAGAGGCGCAACTCGTGGTCATTGGCACCGGGCCAATGGAAAGAGACCTGAAAGCACTCGCGGCGAACTATCAGGTCGCGGACAAGGTGCATTTCGTCGGAGATGTGAACGAGGCCGATCTTGCGGCCTTCTATCATGCGTGTGCTCTTCTGGTTCTGCCGTCGGTTTACAGAAGCGAGGCATACGGGCTTGTGCAACTTGAGGCTCATGCCTGTGCAAAACCGGTCGTGAGCACAAGGCTGGGGACAGGGGTGGAGTTTGTCAATCTCGACGGCAAGACGGGGCTGGTTGTGCCGCCAGCCGACGCGAAAGCCCTTGTCGAGGCGGTCAACTTACTGCTTCGCGACCCGGAACGGCGGAAGCGGATGGGCGACTTTGCCCAGAAGCGCGCGCGCGGCGAATTCAGTCTCCAGCGGATGTTTGAAGGCGTCGAGGCCGTGTACCGGAAGGTATTGAGGTAACCGCCGAACGCATTGCTGTGAGGTGTTTGATTGCCTTGGTGATGTGTGCTAGTGTAGTGTCTCAGAAATAGCTTAACGCGTTGCGAAGGGGACTGTACTACTAATGTTGAGTTTCTCAAATTTTTGTCGTGATTTTCTTGACGCAGTCATTGCGAGCAAAGGGCCGCAGGCCCGAGCGAAGCAATCTCTGTGTGCATCTTCAATTCTCCCAATGAGATTGCTTCGGTCGCGTTGCTCCCTCGCAATGACGAAACGTCCACTTCCGTATT